>CAZXSD010000114.1:0-4613 GCA_964642985.1 uncultured Sulfurimonas sp. | reverse complement strand
CGTTTTCATGCTATCTATTGGCCAGCATTTTTAATGAGTCTTGATATGCCTCTTCCTAAGCATATCGGTGTTCACGGTTGGTGGACTCGTGATGGTGAAAAGATGAGTAAATCTAAGGGTAATGTTATCGCTCCTAAAGAGGTTGCAGATGCTTATGGTGCTGAAAATCTTAGATACTTTATGCTTCGTGAAGTTCCTTTTGGTCAAGATGGAGATTTTTCTCAACGTGCATTTATAGACAGAATTAACTCTGAACTAAGTAATGATTTGGGTAATCTTCTTAACCGTATTATCGGTATGAGTGGTAAATATTCTGAATTTGAGATAGATAGTGTTAATGTTGAAAAATACCATACCAAAGAGTTAGATGCTATGAATATAGCACTATCAAACCTTGACCCATTTATGGAGAATATGCAAACACATAGATATTTAGAGGAGTTATGGAAACTTTTTGCTATTGGAAATAAAGCTATTGAAGAACATGCACCTTGGACTAAGATGAAAGAGGACAAGAAAGAGGAAGCACTTGCTACTGTTGCACTTGTTGCAAATATTTTAGCAAAAGCTTCAATAATGCTTCATCCTGTTATGCCTAAAACTACAAATATTATTGCTGATGCACTTAATTTTGAGATAAACAATGCTAGTTATCAAGAACTTGTTTTAGATAAAAAACTTTTAAACCTCTTTACTATTAAAAAAGTTCCACCTCTTTTTCCACGTGTTGAAGAGTTGTTAATGGAAGAAACTCAAAAAGTAGAGCCAAAACCTGCAAAAGAGGAAAAGAAAAAAGAGAGTAAAAAAACTGAACCTAAAGAGGAAAATGACAATTTAATCGAAATTGGTCAATTTTTTGAAACATCTTTAAAGATAGGAACAGTTGTAGAAGCGGAGGAAGTTCCTAAAAGTAAAAAACTTTTAAAACTTCAAGTAGATACTGGTGATGAAACTCCTCGTCAAGTTGTTGCTGGGATCAAAGAGTTCTACTCTGCTGAGTCTTTGATAGGAACACAAGTTTGTGTTGTAGCAAATCTTAAACCTGCAAAACTTATGGGTATGATGTCACACGGTATGCTTTTAGCGGCTAAAGATGAGGATGGTTTATGTTTAGTTAGACCAGAAAAGCCTAAAAAGAATGGAACGCCTATTGGATGAGACTTGTAAATGTTCTCGCACTTACAAACGCTAAGTTAATTAACGACCCGTTTGTAAGTAATTTTACTAATATTGTTTTTGATGCAAAAGCTGTTAAGAGGGGCGACCTTTTTATCGCTTTTGATGAAGAAACGATAGAAGATGCAATTTTAAATGGTGCTTATGGCGTTATTTTTGATAAGCCTACTCAGATTAGTGATAATGAGATAGCTTGGATTAAAGTTTCAAATATAGAGGAAGCTTTAACAAAACTACTTAGGTTTAAACTTATTCAAAAAGAGATTACTGTTTATAGTTGTGATGAAGTTACCCTTAGATTAGCCCAACAAATAACTATTGAATCAAAATTTATTATTCTTGATGGAGATCTAAAATCTATTGCTGAATCTCTTTGGAATATTGATGAAAATAGCATAGTGTTATTCTGCCCTACTTTTAGTGATGAAACGATATTTACAGATATAAATCCTCTTACTCAAAGTGATGTAAAATATATTAGAATTGTTGAAAAAACTCTTTTTGAAACATCTTTTGTATATGCAGATAAATATTATGAACGTTTTTTCATAGTCCCTCTTTTTATCGAAAACCTTAATAATTTAATCACTCTATTTAAAAATCTAAAATTAGAGTTTAGAATTAAAAAGTTTTCACAACTCAACTATTTTCAAGCAGTTTTTATAAATAAAAAGTTTGATATAAAAGATTTTGGTGCAACAGATAAAGTTCTTATATTTGAGAAAAATATGGATTTGATAACACAAGAGATAGAGTATCTACACAAAAACACAACTTGGGCAAAAACTATATATATATTACCCTCTTCTTATAAGAAAAAACAGGAAGAAGATAGTAATGTATATATCTATAAAACTCAAAAAGAGATTATAAAAATATTAAAAAAGCATAGTTTTCATTTTGCTTTAATAGCAGGTAAAGATAAGTCAATCCTTAAAACACCTATTGTAACGCAAACACAACTAACACTTGATTTTTAGGAAATTAAATGAACCGTAGAGATTTTATTACAACGGCAACAGCTACTTCGGTTGCTGTTGCATTTTCAGGATGTAATGAGAGTAATCGTCAAGCGATAGATTACTCAAAACACCCCTCATCAAATTCAGATGAAAGAAAAAGAGTCAATATCAACAGAAATAAAAAAACTGTTATTAAACTTGCAACAAGTTGGCCAGCTCATTTTCCTATTATGGGAACGGGTGTTGATAGATTTGCTCAAAAGATAAAAGATATTAGTGGTGGCTCTTTAGAGATAAAGATATATCCTAAAAATATTTTAGTCCCTGCCCTCGCTGTTTTTGATGCAACAAGTAGTGGACAGATAGATGCTTTTCACTCTGGTCCCTATTATTGGAAAGGTAAAAACTCTGCATTTTCTCTTTATAGTGGAATTCCTTTTGGTTTTACAGCTGAAGAGATAAATTCATGGATGCTGTTTGGTGGTGGTATGGAGCTATGGAGAGAACAGTATGCAAAATATAACCTTCACCCTTTTATGGGTGGAAACACAAATATTCAGATGGGTGGATGGTTTAGAAAACCGATAAACTCACTCAAAGATATGCAGGGTTTAAAAATGAGAATCCCTGGTCTTGGAGGGGAAGTATTTGCGAAAATGGGTGTTAATCCAATCTTACTTCCAGCTGGAGAGATTTATACATCACTTGAGCGTGGTGTAATAGATGCGACTGAATGGGTTGGACCTGCACTTGATATTAAGATGGGATTTTATAAAGTTGCTCCCTATTATTATGCAGGTTGGCATGAACCAGGTTCTATTCTTGAACTTACATTTAATAAAAAATCATTTTCAAAACTAGCATTTGAACACCAATCTATGATAGAGATAGCATCTAGTGATATGAACTCTTATATGACCTATGAATTTCATGCTGAAAATATTAAAGCACTTCAAAAACTCAAAAGTTTAGATGTAACACTTCTTAAATTTCCTAAAGATGTTACAGATGCAGGAAAAGTTGCTCTTGGAGATGTTATCAAAGAGTTAAGCGTAAAAAATAAAGATTTTGACACTGTTTATAAATCGATAGATAATCATCTAAAACTCTCTAAAGAGTGGAGTGATACAAGCTTAAAATATTTTCTGAATGAAAGGTTATAATTGAAAAAAATCTCTTTATCTCTATTTCTTTCTCAAATGGTTTTGTTAGCTTCATTTGATGGTATCGTGATTGATAAAAAAACGTTAAAACCGATTAATAATGCTATGATTAGTGATTCAAATCAAACAATAAACAGTGATATCAATGGTACTTTCTCTATTGATAGTAATGAAACAAAATATTTTATTAAAGCTTATGGTTATAAACCACTTAGTTTTCAATCAGATATAAATACAACTACTTTGTATGTAGAACCAATAATAATAAAAGCACTTTATCTTTCATTTTGGAGAGCAAGTAATTCATCTGTAAATTTAAAAGAAATATTAAAAATAATAGATGAAACAGAAGTAAATGCTATTGTAGTAGATATTAAAAGTGAATATGGTCTAACATCATACTTAACATCATTTAAACAAGCTAACTCTTATGGTGCTCATAAACAGAGAACAAATAGAAATATTCAAAGATTTATGAAACTTATGAAAAGTAAAAACATTTATATGATAGCACGTATTGTTACCTTTAAAGATGAACTCCAAGCTAAGAACAACCCAGATTATTCTGTAAAAACAGCAGATGGAAAGATTTGGAGAAGTAAAGATAAAATGGCATGGGTAGATCCTTTTGACAAACGTTCTCATGACTATACAATTAGACTAGCAGAAGAAGCAGCAAAAGTTGGATTTGATGAGATAAATTTTGATTATATCCGCTTTCCTGCAAAATTATCTTTACTTTTTTCTCAAGAAAATACAACTGAAAATAGAGTTCAAGCTATCGAAGATTTTTTAAGTTCTGCTAAAAATCGTTTAAGAAAATATGGTGTTTTTATATCTGTTGATACTTATGGAAATATTTGTTGGGTTGATGGGGATAGTAATATAGGACAAACAATCTCTTCTTTAGCCAAATATGCAGATTATCTTTCGCCTATGCTCTACCCTTCTGGTTTTGCAAGAGGTTCATTTCAATTTAAACATCCATCAAATCATCCATACCATGTTATATATGAAAGTATAAAAAATATGGGAAAACAAGTAGCTAAAAATAGAGTTCGACCATGGCTACAACACTTTAGAGATTATGCACATGAAAAAAAAGAGTATAAAAAATTTGAAGTTAATGCTCAGATAAGAGCCTCTATAAATAATGAGACGAATGGTTGGATGTTATGGTCACCATCTAGTAGGTATTTTAAAAACTATTTTAAAAAGAAAAATCAACCTTAATAAAAAGGTTGATTTTAAAGTAACACTATTTAGCCATAGCTTCTTTAGCATATTTTTCACCAAGTGCATAAGCAGTTTT
>CAZXSD010000113.1:0-4715 GCA_964642985.1 uncultured Sulfurimonas sp. | reverse complement strand
AAAAAATAAATTAACAATCTAATTATTGCAAATGATATTTTTGAAGAGGCAAAATGAATAACAGATATTTCAGATTTTTTTTATATTTTAGTATTGTTATAGGTGTATTATTTATACCATTTTCAATGCCTAAAGAAACACCTAAAAAAATCTTTGTAGATAAAAGAACTATAAATGTCACACTCATAAAACCATCTTTGAAAAAGAAAGTGAAAAAGGTAAAAAAACCTGTTCAACAGCCGAAAGTAAAACTAAAGAAAAAATTAAAGCCTAAGCCTAAAGTGAAAGTAAAAGTGAAAAAAAAGATTATACGAAAGCCAAAGCCAAAGCTAGTAGTAAAGAAAAAGCCTAAACCTATTCCTATAAAAAAAGTAGTACCAGTTATTGAGAAAAAGATAGTAGTGAAAGAGAAAGTTATTGAGGTGAAAAAAGAGCCTATTAAGCAAGAGATAATTGTAGAAAAAGAGATAGTAATAGATGAACAAGAAGAGATAGAAAAAAGACGAGAGTTAGCTAGAACAGTTCAAGCTAAAGAGTCATATAGTAATAAAATATATAAAATAATAGCAGAAAATAAAAAGTACCCAAGACAAGCTCGAAGGTATAAAAAAGAGGGAACAGTAAATGTAAGTTTTAAAGTTCTTAGAGATGGAACTATAATAGATGTTATTTTAGTTGGAGAGTCCAAACATAAGATTTTAAATAGAGCGGTGCTTAAACTTTTTAAGAGATTAGAAAAATTTCCAGCACCACCGAATAATATTGATTTTCCATTAGAGTATGAGATAGCAATAAATTATAAATTAAGGTAGAAAAGATGAATATAGTAGATTTTTGGTTAGAGAACGATTGGGTTATTAAGATACTAGTTATCGCTTTGATAGTTGTGTTTATCATAGTTTTAGAGAAGATATATCAGTTTTATAAAGTTAGTAGTGCTATGAGAGCTTTAAAAAAGATGAAAACTCTTGATGAGTGTAAAGAGATGGATAAAAATGTTCTGAGTGATATTTTAGAAGATATAGTAAGTTTTAAAAATTCTGATATATCTTTGTTTAATGCTAACATAGGTGTCAAACTTGATATATTTGAAGATAAGCAGATGAGGTTTGTAGGTATCATCTCTACTATCGCTATTTTAAGTCCTATGATTGGTCTTATTGGTACATTTATCGGTGTATGGCATGTATTTGCAGATGTTGGTTCGGTTGGATTAAATGACCCTGCTATGATGGCAAAAGGTATTAAAGAGGTACTTATCGACACGATGGCAGGATTAGTGGTTGCTGTGGTTGCTATGGTGTTTTTTAAGATATTTGAATTTTTAGCTCAGAGAAATATTATGATGTTTGAAAATCAACTTTATAAACTACTAAAGACTTAATATGCGTAGAAGAAGGAAAAAACACTCTCTACATTTAGATATAGCACCTATAAATCTTATAGATTTACTTTTGGTATTGTTAATATTTTTTATAACAACAACCTCTTTTTTACAACTAAAAGTGATAGATATTTCCCTACCAACTGCTTCAAACACTAATGTAGTTTATGAGAAAAATCATACCTATATTGTCAATATAGACAAAGAGTGTAAAATCTATTTTGATAAAGAGTTAGTAAGTATAGATGAGTTAGGAAAAAGATTTGAAACGGTGCTAAAAGATAAAAAATATTTAGTTCAGATAGGGGCAGATAAAGATTCTAAACATAGCTGTTTTGTGGATGTTTTAGATAGTGCTAAGGCTGTTGGGATTGTTAATGTGGGGATAGTTACTAAGTTGTGATTTTTTTATATACTCTTTTTGATATAATCATACATAAATATAAAAGGGTAAGTTATGCAAACTATACAGTTACAAATAGAAGATAATTTTATCTAATAAAAAATATAAGGAATATATAAATGCCAAAAATATTTGAATATCTTGGAATAATCATTATGTTTTATTCTAATGAACACGAACCTATTCATGTTCACGGTAAGTATCAAGGTCACGAATCCAAAGCAGAATTTATTATTGAAGATGGCAAGATTATTAAGATAAATATTAAAGATGTCAAAGGACGAAAACAGCTACCAAAGAAAGAATTAAAAGAGTTTAAAAACTTTGTCAAAAAATTTAAAGATGATATTGTTCAAAAATGGATAGATTATTTTGTATATCATAAATCAATTGAATGTATAAAGATTGAAGGTAAAGTAAAATGAATAAGCTTCTCAATATAGAGAAAGCAAAATATCTTTCAAACTACAAAATTTATTTCAAGTTCAACGATGGTACAGAAAAAATTATTAATTTTAAAAAGTTTCTATTTCAATCACTTCATAAAGATATACAAAAATATCAAAATAAAGAACTTTTCAAAAACTTTAATCTTGAATATGGAGAGATTGAATGGAATGATTATGAACTGGTTTTTCCTATTTTTGATTTGTATGAGGGGAGGGTTTGAAACTCTTTTCTTCTAAAATATGACCCTCCAAATACCCCAAATAATTAAACAGCTTGACTAATAACCCCCAAAAATACCTCCCCAAAACTATCATACTTCTTCAAACCAATCCCATTGATTTCCAACATACCAGCCTTATCAAAAGGTTTCTCTTGTGCAAGATGTTTCAAAGTTTTATCCCCAAAAATAATATAGGGAGGAACACCCATATCTTGTGCAATTTCATAACGTTTTTTACGAAGAGCTTCAAAGAGTGCCTCATCATAATTAAACTCATCATTTTGTTTCACTTTTTTCTCTTGAGTAGGTTTTATTTGTAGTCTTGATGATTTTATATCGACTGTTTTTTGACTTTTAAGAACATTAATAGCATCATCAGTCAGTTTTAAAGAGCTAAAATCTCCCGTATTTAAAATCTTCATCTCCATTAAACGCTCTACCACTACAAACCACTCTTTTTTCGTGAAGTGTGTTCCTATGTTATAGACAGAGAGTTTATCTGCACCGTTATTTAAAAGTTTTTGCTCAATTGAACCGCGTAAAATATCTATGATATATGTTTTTCCAAAATTTTGACCTGTTTTATAAACAGCACTTAAAATCATTTGAGCTTCTTTAGTTATATCTTGGCGTATATCATCACTAGAACGGCAATTATCACATCTATCTTTACACTCATCTAACGTATCTTCAAAATATTCGGCTAACTGCTTATGAAAACATATCTCACTTGTAGCGTATTTGTAGATGCCATCTATCTTTGCGTGAAGATGTTGCGCATAATTTTGGTCGGGAATATCTTTTAAAAATCCCTTTTGCATAATCATATCTTGAGAGTTAAAAAGAAGTAATACCTCACAATCCTCTCCATCACGTCCAGCACGTCCTATCTCTTGATAATAGTTTTCTTGTGTTTTAGGAAGTGACATATGTACCACAAACCGTATATCTGATTTATCTATTCCCATACCAAATGCGATAGTTGCGACCATAATATCTACATTATCATTGACAAAGATTTTAAAGTTATTTTCACGAATATGTGGAGGAAGTCCTGCATGATAGGCTAATGATTTGTAACCATTCATATTTAAGTGAGCGCTTAACTCTTCTGCTTTTTTTCTTGAACTTACATAGATGATACCACTCTCATTTTTATGACGCACTAGAAAGTTTTTAAGTTGTGCTTGACCATTTGTTAAACGTCTTTCGGCTGAGATATAGATATTTTTACGAAAGATTTTACCTTTAAGAAGAAGAGGATTTTCTAGTTTTAACTCTTTTATAATATCTTGCGTTACATTGCTTGTTGAAGTGGCTGTAAATGCACAGATAGAGGTGTGAGGAAATTGAGCTTTTAGATTTCCTAGTGAACGGTAATCATCACGAAACTCGTGACCCCATTGAGAGATACAGTGCGCTTCATCTATTACAAAAAAGTTTATATTGAGTCCACGAAGAAGATTTAAAGTCCACTCAGTATTGAGCCTTTCAGGAGAAAGATATAAAAATTTTAACTCGCCTTGATAAAGAGAAGAGACTATATCATCTATCTCCTCACGTGATTGTGCAGAACTTATCATTTCAGCTCTTATATCTTGTGCTTTAAGTGATGCCACTTGGTCTTGCATAAGAGCGATAAGAGGAGATATAACGATACTTATTCCATCTTTTAAAAGTGTTGGTAGTTGATACACAAGTGATTTACCACCACCTGTTGGAAGTATCATCATCAAGTCACGATTTTCTAAGATAGCATCAACTCCCTCTTCTTGGAGTTCTCTGAAATTGTTGTGTCCGAATGTGTCTTTTAGGATTTGATGTTTTTTATTGATGGGGTTTCTCCGTTTTTTATTTGGGTATCGTTAGTTTTTTGATAGAGTTTAAAATTTTATTTAACTTGCCTTTTAGTTTACTTCTCCATTTCAATAAAAAACAGCCAACCAAACAGTCCGACAATCACTCTTACTCCATTTAACCCTATGCTTTACAAAAGAGGGAATATTATAATAATCTCCTTTTTGAAGATAAATATCATCACTATTTTCAAACGCTAAAATAGCTTCTCCCTCTAAAACAATCACCCACTCATTTTCTTTCTGCTCATACCAACCAGATTTTGGAGAGGTATGACCGTAGGAAACTATACGTTCTATTTTAATATTTGGAGTGGAGATAATATCTTCAAAAATTTCTTTAGGGAGATTATTTGCTGTTGGTGTAAATATATTAGATTTTATATTATCTTTTACCACAAA
>CAZXSD010000112.1:0-4730 GCA_964642985.1 uncultured Sulfurimonas sp. | reverse complement strand
CCCCGACCCCCGGCTTATGAGACCAGTGCTCTAACCAGCTGAGCTACCCTGACTTATTCAATCTCTTGTTTGTCGTGTTGGAATTATAGTCAAGAGTACCTTAAAATATACTTAATTAAATTTGCCTGCCAATTTTTTATAAATATCTGAATTTTTCAATAGTTGATTATGTGTTCCAAACTCTACAATTTTACCTTTTTGCATAACTAAAATTTTATCTGCATGCTCAATAGTGCTTAATCTATGAGCGATAGTAATGGTAATTTTATCTTTACTATATTTATCTAGTGCCTCTTTAATTCTTTTTTCACTTTCATTATCAAGTGCAGATGTTGCTTCATCAAAAAGTAAAAGTGATGAATGTTTATAAATTGCTCGTGCAATAGCTATACGTTGGCGTTGCCCTCCCGAAAGATTAACTCCGAACTCTTCCATTTTTGTATATATTCCATCACTTAATGAAGATACAAACTCTCTTGCATCTGCCAATTCTAAAGCTTTATATACTCTAGTTTCATCTATCTCCTGTCCATAGGCGATATTTGCTACTAAAGTATCTTGAAATATATATATACGTTGAGAAACTAATGAAATATGATATTTTAAAGATTCTTGTGTAAACTCTTTTATATCTACTCCATTAATAAAAATAAAACCATCAGCTGGGTCATAAAAACGTAAAAGCATATTTATAAAAGTAGATTTACCACCTCCACTATCCCCGACTAAGGCTATATTTTCACCCTCTTTCATCGTAATATTTATATTTTTAAGTGCATAAGAATTTTCATACTTTAAACTTATATTTTTAAACTCTATTTTTTTTATATCTTCCTTTAAAAGTTTATTACCATCTATAATTTTGCTCTGTGTATCAAGAATTTCAAAAACCCTTTCACTTGCAGCTAAGGCATCTTGGATTTTAGAGTATATAGAGCCAATACGACGGATAGGTTGAAATACAAGTCCAACTGCTGTTAAAAAAGCTGTAAACTCCCCTACTGTCATATTATTTTCATAAACCTCTCTACCACCTATAAAAATAACCATAGCTAATCCAGAAGCACCTATAATTTCCATCATAGGAGATACTATCTCTCCAACATAAACAGACTTCATATTTATTTTAAAAAACTTCCAATTCTCAATACTAAAACGATCAACTTCAAATTTTTCGGTGGCATTGGCTTTTATAATTTCACTGTTATTAAATACCTCTGTAAGTCTTGTTACAACATCTGCATTTTTTTCTTGTGAACGACGAGAATACTTTTTAAGTTTTCGAGCAATTACAATAAGTGGATAAATAATAAGTGGCACTAAAACAAGAGAGTAAAAAGCCAACATTGGATTTAGATATATAATATAACTTACAAGAGCAACAACAGTCAAACTCTCACGAAACAGTTCAGGTAACATATTTGAAACAAAATATTGAATTCTATTTATATCATTTGTAACACGAGATATAAGCTCTCCACTACGATTACTATATAAGAAACTCATATCAAGGTTAATTATCTTATCTAAAAGCATCTCCCGAAAACGAGTTATAATATGATTACCAATATATTTCATATAAACAGACTGTATATAGCGTCCAATAGCCTTAATAACATATATACCTATCAATCCTAAAGGAATAAGATAAAGCATCTCCTCTTTACGTTCAATAAAGAGCTCATCCATTAATGGTTTCATAATATGTGCTGTTGCAGTTGTGGCACTTACTGTTAAGAGTATTCCTATAAAAACTAATAAGTATTCTAGTTTATACTCTTTTATATATGGTAAATAGCGTTTTAAAGTTTCTTTCAAAGAAAATCCTTACTATTATTTATATAATTTTTTATGGTACATATCATCAAGAACTACAATAAATGCTAATAAATCTTTTTCTAGTTCTTTATCTGATTCTATCTGTTTAATATGTTTATTCTCATATTTAAAAGTTAATATTTTTTTATTAGGTCTAATAATAGCGATGGTATCGTCTTTTCTTAGAGCATAAGAGTTATGAAATTGCATTAAAGATATATTCTTTTTTTCATCACTAAAAATAGAGTTTCCCATTATTGGATAATTTAAATCTAAACCTATTAAATCTAATGCTGTTGCTAAAACATCGGGTTGTGTTGCTAATTTATCATAGACAAGAGGTTGAATATTTTCCCCTAAAATCATAGCTGGAATATGAAACATATCAACAGGTACTAAATCGGAACCATATACACGAATATTATGGTCTGCTACTATTACAAAAATAGTATCTTTATAATATGATTCTTGTTTAGCTTTTTCTATAAATAATCCAATAGCATAATCTGCATATTTTATAGCATTTTTAACACTTTTTTCTTTTACATTAGGAATAAGTTCTATTCTACCTTTTGGAAAATCAAAGGGAGAATGGTTTGATGTTGAAAACATAACTGCTGCAAATTTTTTCTTTTGAGCATAAAGTTTTTTAAATTCATCATTTGCTTTTAAAACTAAATCTTCATCACTTACACCCCATGTTCCTACAAAATTAGGATTTGTAAACTTATCTTCATCTATAATTTTATCAAAACCATTTCCAGAAAACCAACTTTTCATATTATCAAATCGACTCTCTCCACCATAAAAAAAGATACTTTGATAGCCAAAAGGTTCTAAAAGTGATGATATTGTAAAAAAATCACTTTGAGATTTATTACGTTTTAAAACACCTTTTCCTGGAACTGAAAAATTTCCTGCAACACTTCCTGCTAATCCTCTAATACTTCTTGTTCCATTTGAGTATAAATCTTTAAATAAAATACCCTCTTTACTTAATTGATTAAAATGAGGTGTAATTCCCTTCTCTCCACCAACAACTTCAACAAATTGGTAGCCGAAGCTTTCTTGAATAAAAATAACTAAATTTTTTGGTTCTTTAGTTTTAAAGTGAGTTGTTACTGCTCTATTAAGTGGAGAACTCTTCGATAAAGAATTTATTCCTAATGAATTTTTAACACGTATATAGGCTTCAGGTAGTTCCATCTTTCCATATTGTTTAATAAGTTCACCACTACCATGCTTTTTATTAACATATATTGCATAAACAATAGAGTGAATAGAGTTTTTAGTTATTTCATTTAACATTCTATTTGAGGAATATATAGCATCTGATACATTTGCACCCCTATGACCAAATGATGAACGAATACCAATAAATAAAATAAGTAAAATAGGAATAAATAATAATACTCTTTTAAAATAATTTATTTCATATATTTCAATAAAATTATCTTTTGTTTTTTTAAGATAAATATAGATAAAACTAGAAATCATAAGTAATGCTATAAAAAGTTCTAATTTATATTCTGCAAATATCATAGAAAAAACCTCTTTAGGGTATTCTAAATATTCTACAAAAAGATAATTTGGACGGACATCGTATTGAGCGATAAAAGGGAAAGTTGCATTTTCTATATAAATAAGCGTTGCTAAAACAATTAAAAAATAATATTTTAAAAATTGAGATGCAAAAGTAAATAACTTCTTTGGAAAGAGAGTTAAAACAATGAGAGGTATAACTAATAGTGAACTAGCAGTAATCGTGTCCATTCTAAGACCGTAGATAAAAGTAAGCCATATTGAAGCATCAGTATCTTGAAGTTTATCAAAATAGAGGAATACAAGAATTAATCTTCCTATGAAAAAAAGTATTATCATATAAAGATAGTATTTAAATAACTGTTTGAATATTAACATCAAAACTCCTAATTTTTTTGAATTTTATCTGAATAAAACTTTATTATTGACATTCATTAAATTGACTATAATTTAAACTTTTATCTCGACCAATAAGTAAAACTTTTATATCATTATTTTTAATTAGATGTTGAATTAAATTTTTATTACTTGGAATATGGAATAAAAATGTAGGTATATTTTTAAGATTTTTTTGTGTAATATCACTATATTTTGGATTCTGAATATCTCCATAAGGCATTGCAATTGCTGTTATATCAAATAGGTAATAGGCAATTTTATAGATATTAGAAGAGATAGAGCTAAAAATAGAACTCTCTTTTAAAGGAGAAAAAGCAAAAATAGTTTTAAATCCATTTTGAGTATATTGCGAAAGTTTAAAAGGATTAGAACCTTCAATATATATTCTTTCTTTAATATTAAATATTTGAGAAATTTGATCTAAACGATTTATTGCATTTAATGTATCTTCTGAGGATAGCTTATCAAGATTTTTATAGTCGAGCCAAAAGTAATGTTTATCGGCCGTTTGTATAAATAGTTCTTTTAATGTTAAAAGTTTTCCATTTTTAAGAGTATATTGAAGTTTTCCCTTACTAGTGAATTGAGGTTTATTATGAGAAACTATAAACTTTTTCATCTCAATATCAAAATAAAAATCAACTTCAACCCCTGTATAACCATTATGAAAAGCTCTGTCAATGCTAGTAATACTATTTTGTTCTGAATGAGAGTTATATAAACCTCTTGAAGACCAAACTTTAGAACAACTATCTGTAAAAGTTTTATCTTTATTTGCTATATAGTTGTCTATATAATAAATAGTAGCATTGTACGAGATAGTTAAAAGAATAACTATTAGTAATATTTTTTTCATTTTTTTTCATTTTCCTAATATCTTAAATAACATTATCATCTCTATTTTATATCAAGATAAATATTGGTGTTTAATTTAAAGAAGTATACCTAAAATGAATGTTATAATATTTAAT
>CAZXSD010000111.1:0-4734 GCA_964642985.1 uncultured Sulfurimonas sp. | reverse complement strand
TGGTACCGCAAACCAGTGCTCTATCCAGCTGAGCTACGAGCGCACACCATTTCTTCTCTTTGAAGATGCTGAAATTATAGCAGGTATTTCTTAAAATATTATTAATTTATAGATGTTTTGTTTAACTTTTTTAAAAGTTCTTGCATCTCTTGTTCCATTGCATAAATTTCATGTGTTTTTCTAACATAAGATTGAAGAATTAACTTTAAATCGTTGTTTCCACCCACATTAAAATCTTTTTTCATTTCATTTTCTAAATATGGAGCAAAATCTTCTGCTACATCAACATCAAAACGACGACCACCTATATGTAAACCTAATCTTTTGCTCATATTTAATTAACCTAAAATACTTTCAACTCTAGAAACAATATCTTCCATCTCTAACTCTTTCATCTCATTTTGCTCTTGAAGCTCTTCAATCTCTTTATTTTTAAGTGCTACTTCATCTTGTAATGCTTGAATTTCATCATTTTTAGATTCAACTGTTTCATTTAAAGTTTCATTTACCTCTTGTAAATTACTATACTTTACCGCAACTTGAGATACTTTATCTGAAAGTTTTTCTACGATTGATTGAGCTACTGTTTGTTCTTGATTTTCCATTGTGTTTTCCTTTGTTTTATCTATTTAGAATTCTATCACAAAAATAACAATTTTATAACGCTAAAGCTTTCTTAAAATAGAGAAACTTTCACTTTGTTCTAAAATCTCAAAACCATCAATTATAATAGGTTTAAAAATGATAAAAATAGCATCATCATTCATATACTACCCCAAAAATGTTCCAACTCCTCAAATCGTACTTTTTCTAATCTTTTTAGATAATATTCTCTCGTTACCTCTTTAGCCCCCAAACTCTTCAAATGCTCCGTAGGAACTTGACAATCTATAAAATCATAACCCCATATTTTAAGATGTTGTATAAGCATAGCATAAGCAGATTTTGAAGCATCGCTTACCTCTGCAAACATAGACTCTCCACAAAACACACCTCCAACTACAACACCATACAAGCCACCAACAAGTTTACCATCTAAATAGCTTTCAATAGAATGAGCAACTCCCATATCGTGTAAGGCACTATAAGCTTCGATAATCTCTTCTTGTATCCATGTTCCATTTTGGTTATTTCTAGGGACTGTACTACATTTTGTGATAACTTCTTTAAAATTAGTATCAAATTTATAGGTAAATTTTTTCATACTCTTTTTTAAAGATTTAGTGAGTTTAAAATCATTTAGTTCCATTATGAGTCGAGGGTTTGTTGACCACCATATAATAGGTTCATCTTTTGCATACCAAGGAAATATTCCATTTTGATAGGCTCTTATTAGTCGAGAAGGAGTTAAATCTCCTCCCCAAGCTACTATGCCATCTTCATTTGCAGAGTTTGGACTAGGGAAGTCCAGGTTATATTTATTTATCTGTGGAATCATTTTTAAACTTTAAGAGTAACTCTTTTTTATAACTCACTTCCACTAAACCACCATTTTTAAGTTTACCAAACAAAATCTCATCACTTAATTTACTTGTAATATTATCTTGTATATATCTTTTAAGTGGTCTTGCACCCATCTCTATTGAGTATGCTTCTTTGGTTATAAATTCTATCGCTTTATCATTAATTATAACTTTAATTTTTTTCTTTTTAAGCTCACTATTTAACTCATCTATAAACTTAGAAACAATACCTTTTACAGTAGTGATATTAAGTTGTTCAAATTCTACAATGGCATCAAGTCTATTTCTAAACTCTGGAGAGAAAAATGATTTTAATTCATCATTTTGAGAAAGAAGAGAGTTTTTATTAAAGCCCATCACTTTATCAGCTTTCGCACCGATATTTGATGTCATAATTAAGATTACATTTTGAAAATTTGCCTTGTAGCCGTTGTTATCTGTAAGTGTTGCACTATCCATAATTTGGAGTAAAATATTTATCAAATCGGGATGTGCTTTTTCTATCTCATCTAATAGTAGAACTGTATAAGGGTGTTTTTTAATAGCTTCTGTAAGAATTCCACCCTGCTCATATCCAACATACCCAGGAGGCGCACCGACTAATCTACTAAGTGTATGCTTTTCCATATATTCACTCATATCTAAGCGCTCAAAGTTAATCCCTAATGTATCACTTAATGCAATAGCCAATTCTGTTTTACCAACACCAGTAGCTCCTGAAAAAAGAAAAGACGCAATAGGTTTATCTTTTGGAGTGAGACCAGCTTTTGATATTTTTATAGCCTTACTAACTTCCATAACAGCTCTATCTTGACCAATAACTCTTTTTTTCAAGTTAGTTTCTAAGTCGATAAGAGAGAGAGTTTCATCTTTAGAGATACTACTACTTGAGATACCTACAATTTTTGATATTGTATTTTCAATATCTTTAGCAGTTACTTTTTTTCTTGATTTTTTAATAAGATGAAAAGATGCAGCAGTTTCATCTATGAGGTCTATCGCTTTATCAGGTAAAAATCTATCTGTTATATAACGTTTAGAGAGTTCAATAGCCGTTTTCAGTGCTTTATCTGTATAGATAATATTATGATGATTTTCATATTTATCTTTTAAACCCTTCAAAATAAGATAAGTTGTTTTCTCTGATGGCTCTTCTATATTTACTTTTGAAAATCTTCTACTCAATGCTTTATCTTTCTCAAAACCACTTCTATACTCTGCAAAAGTTGTAGCACCCAAACACGTTATCTCTCCACTTGCAAGAGCAGGTTTAAGCTGGTTCGCTGCATCCATACTTCCACTTGTAGCACCTGCACCTATAAGTGTGTGTATCTCATCAATAAATAAAATAGCACCATCTATAAGTTTTATCTCATCTATCACACCCTTTAAACGCTTCTCAAAATCGCCTCTATATTTTGTACCAGCGACTAAAGCACTCATATCAAGCGCAAAAATATGGGAATTTTTTATAATATCGGGTACAGTCCCTGCAACAATATGAAGAGCCAGTCCCTCGGCAATAGCAGTTTTACCAACACCAGCTTCACCAACTAATATAGGATTGTTCTTTTTTCTACGGCATAAGATTTGGATAGTTCTTTGTATCTCTTTATCTCTTCCTATAACAGGGTCTATTTTTCCCTCTTGAGCTTTTTGTAAAAGGCTTATAGAGTATTTTTCTAAATAGCTTTGTTGCTCCTCTTCTGCATTATCAACTGTAAAGTTTATATCTTCATCCATATCATTATGAGAGATAACATCTAAAACATCTAATCTCTCTATCTGATATGTTGCTAAAAGCATATAACTAAATGTATCCTCTTCACTAAATATTGAAACTATCAAGTCCCCAATATTGGCAGTTTCTTGTCCTGCACTTTGAATATGTTTAACCATTCTATCTATTAAACGTGAAAGGGCAACACTTTCATAAGGGTCGGTTGTAACATCTTTAGGAAGAGTCTCTATCTCCTCTTTAATATACTTTTGCATATCCTCTTTCATCTTTTGAGTATCTCCACCACAAGCAGAGATAATAATTGAACCCTCATCAGAGGATAAAATATAGAAAAAGATATGTTCAATAGTTAAATATTCGTGACGTAATTTTTTAGCGAAAAGTATAGATTTTTGAAAAACCTCATTCAGATTATTACTTATCATTACTCTTGTTCCATTGTAGCTTTGAGTGGAAAACCATTATCTTTTGCTCGTTTTAAAACTTGCATTACTTTAGTTTCTGCTATTTCGTGAGAATAAATACCACAAAGACCCTTCTCTTTTTTATGCACTTCCATCATAATATTTTCAGCCTCTTCATAACTTTTATGAAATACACTCATTAAAATATCCACAACAAAATCCATAGAGGTATAATCATCATTTAATATAAAAACTTTATATTTCTTTGGATGTTTTATCATCACTTCTTCTGTTAATTCGTAATCATTATCTGTTGCCATAATATTCCCATTAATAGTTATTTATCTCGTATTTGATACAATATATAAAGATTATAGCAAAGTAGAGATAAATATGATTAAACGAATTTTTGTTACAGCTACAAATACAGATATAGGGAAGACTTACACAACAAGGTTACTTTTAAAAGAGTTAGCTTCACGAGGTGTAAGAGTAGGAGTTATGAAGCCGATAGAGACAGGAGTAGTAGATAATGCTCCCGATGGAGATATGCTTTTAGAACTTATAAAAGAGTTAAACAGTGAGTTTAAAAATTTAACAAGAGAAGATATAGTTCCTATCACGTACGAACTTCCTGCTGCACCCTATGTATCATCAAAAAATAAAGCATTTGATTTTAAACTTATAGATGAAACTATTGAAAAATTAGAAAAATTATGTGACGTTTTAATTATTGAGGGAGCTGGCGGGTTATATGTTCCTATTGATGATAAAACTATGATGATAGATTTGATTCAATATTTAAAAGCTACCACTCTTTTAGTAACACACTGCTCTCTTGGTTGTATTAATGATACTCTTTTAAGTTTAAAGGCATTGGATAGTTACGGTATTAAACATAGTGTTGCTTTTAATTGTAGAAAGAGTGATAGTAGCTTTCAAACTGTTTCCGAGCCATATTTTTTGGATAGTGGATTTGAGGTTTTGAAAGTTGGTTGGGATATTAAAGAGATTTGTAATGAGTTATATTTAGAAAAATAGCTACTTAAAGCTGAGTTCGAGAAAAAGCACCCCAAATCCTAAAAAAAAGCCAAAGATAGATAAAGAATAAAAGTTGCTATAATTC
>CAZXSD010000110.1:0-4888 GCA_964642985.1 uncultured Sulfurimonas sp. | reverse complement strand
CCTACCTCTCCAAAACAAAAATTTTCCTATCAATATACTTAATCTCTTCCTCATCATCCGTAAACTTTTTCTGCTCATTCAACCAAAACAGAACAGCTTTTTTATACCCATAAAAAGAGGCTAATTTTGTAATTTTATCTCTTGATTTTATTGCTAAGTTATCTTTTATTAAAACACCACAAAGGAGAGTTGAGGTAACTCTTTGCATCTCTAAAATATTTTTATTTGCTTCTTTAAAATTTAATTTGTTTATATTTAATGCATACTCTTGATAGTTTTTTGGTAAAAATCTTATCTGTTTATTTTCTATAGAGTGAGTGATAAAACTGTAATAGGCTTGAAGTTTTTTATCATCTATAAGCTCGGATATATCTAAATAGTTTTGACAACTATCCTCTATCCCAACAGATATATTTAAAGCACATTTTCCTAAATAAACTCTTGCTAATTGAGTTAAATCAGCACTTTGTTTGGCATGTTTTATCGCTCGATTTAAATCATTTTTTGCTAAGGCATCATTGTTACTTAAAAAGTTTTTTGTGTAGGAGCTAAACGCATTTGAACTTTTATGTTGCCACTCATTTTGAGGTGCTTTGAATGAACATGAGGTAAATATGAGGATTATAAATATAAAAGATAATTTTATCATGGTAATAATAACTCGCTATTTTCATTATCTTGCATAAGGGAATCAACCTTATCCATTATCTGATTTGATTTTTGTAATCCTACTGAAATCTGCTCTTTGAGAGTGACTAAATCATTATCATAAGTTCCTACTGCTTTTACAGTTCCATCTATCGTTTCTAGTTTTAGTTTTATATCTTTCATAATTTTTTCAACCTCTATCATAGATTTTGATGCTGGGTCTATTATTTTTGTATCTAAAGATGCTGTTAATTTACTAATATCATTAGACATCTTTTTTATATCTTTCATAATTTTAACCATTTGGTTTAAAGAGTCTATTATACTCTGTGTCGATTCTTGGTCATCAGTTATCGTTGTTAAAAGAGAGTTGTTTGCAAGTTTGGCTGTAAAGATATTTATGTTTGTAAGTGTTTGCATAAAGTCTGAATCTTTATCTGCAAAGGCTTTTGTAATATGGTCTATATTTGTAATAATACTCATCGCTTTTTCCACAACAGGGTCTAGTTTAGCGATTAAATCATTAATATCATCACTCATTAAAATTTCAAGTGATGAACCCTCTTTTAATGAAACATTATCAATCGCAGAATAAACTTCAATATGAGGAGAACCTATAAGTGGTTTTTTAAGTATTAATACACTGTCTATCGCTATCCATTTTCTATTTTTTTCACTGACTGAAAATGTCATATAAACCCCACCATTATTAAGTAGTTTAATATCGTCTAATGTACCGATATTAAAACCTGAAAATTTAAGAGGCATACCAACACTAAAAGATTCAGCACTTCCTGTATTAAAATGATAACTGTAACGTTTATCAAATGTTCCTTTCTCTTCAAGTAAAAAGTATAAAAAAGTGCTAATTACAATAATAAGAGTTAATACAAAAACTCCTACTGAAAATTTCATTTTATCATATTGCATTGAGTTCCTTTCATAACATTATACTAAAATTATTTTTTCTGATATACTTTAAAAATAGATTTAATTTAAAAAAATAGGAAATTGTTATGTTTAAAGTAAAAAAGAGTTTAATAGTCTCAGGAGTAATAGGAGTTCTTTTTTTGAGTGCTTGTGCGAAAGAACAGCTTATCTTAAAAACTTATTCACCACCAAAAAAGCAAGAGCAGGTTAAAAAGATGATTGAAAACAGTGAAGCATCAACTGGTTTTATAAATCTTCAACTTGTCGAAGATATTGATTATATCTGTGAAAGTGTTGGAAAAAATAAAGCAAGTAAAGATATGGCTCAAGGATTGATTTCAAATCTTAAAAAGTATATTAATCAAACAAATTTTATCTCTTTAAATACGGTAGAAGATGATGCTTCCGTATCTTTAGATATGCAGATTCTTAGATTAAAATTTGTTCAAACAAAAAATAGTAGAGAGTTACATGTAAAAGTGAATTTTGTGATTAGAAAAGATGGTGCAGAGTTTTATTCTGAACCATATAAATATGATACAAAACGTCAATCACGTGCAGGGCTACAAGGATTACCATCAAAAAGTGAAATTTTTAGTGATGCTTCAGAGTATTTAGCTAAAAAATTGATAAAAGATATATCTCCTATAAAAACAAGAAAGATAGTAGAACTTAAAGATTTACCAGATGCTATACAATATACAGTTGAATATGCTAAAGGTAAAAACTTTAAAGGTGCTATTAAAGCGATGGAGAACTATAAAGGTGATAAAGGGTTAGAATATTATTTTAATCTTGGTGTTTATTATGAAGGGTATGGTTCTCAAATTGATAATATGGCGATGTTTGCTAAGGCACAAGAGAACTATGAAAAAGCGATGGCTATGGGTGGTAGTAAAGATGAAACTATTGTTAAAGGAAAGATGAAATTTGATAATTTTTATGAGATTATTAAAAAAGTAGCAGAACAACAAGTGGCTAATTTAAAACAGACAAGTAGTGGTCAGTACGAATTATTAGATTAAAAATAGGGAGAAAAATGATTTTTTTTAAAAAAATAGGTATTAAAATCAGTTTAATTACTGTAATGATTATTTCGCCATCAGTAACGATGGGTGCAAGTGGTTCAGGATTTATAGAGGGTTCTTCAGAATCACTAAGTGCAATAGCTGAAAATCCAACTTTTGAGGGGCAGGTAGCTAGAATTAATATTGGAATTAATCTTATAAGATTAAATACTGATATTCTTGAACGAATGCCTATCTCTGCTGATGCAGAGTGGGTTGATAAAATTGTTCTAAATATTTCATCAGAAATGTATAAAAAAACATTAAGAAGTAAAGCTGTTCAAGGGGATTCATATTACTCAACGGTAGGTATTACAAATGCTATTTTAGGAAGACCAGCACTTGCAGTATCACCACTAAGTGCTAGACTCTTTTATGAAGCAGGTGTTATTTATAAAAATGAATTAAATGGTTATAAAGATTTTCATATTCCAAATATGAATGTTTTTCCAGATATAAGTGATATGAAAACTTATGTTACTTTTAAAGATGACCCTAAAGTAGAGATAATTGAAGTTGAAGCTAAATCAGGTCTGTTTCCTAGTGTAGTTGAAGCAACAATTTCACTCCTTCCTGAAGATTTAATAGAAGCTATACAAGATTCAAAAAAAGAGATGCAAAATGCTAAAGATGAATTTAATAGTGCAATATCAGAAGTTGGAATATTAGAGGCTTGGTTAGATGATGATAAAAATTCAAATAATCCTCAAACAGCAGATAAGAGTATGGAATTAAAAACTGCAGAACTTGATAAAGAAAAACTTGAAGAGGTTTTTGAAGCTAAAGAGGAGATATATTTTCAACTTTTAGAGAGTGGAGCAGAAGCTATTGCTTCAAATTATGATGCCTCAAAAGTTCCATTAGCAAGAAAATTAGAAAAGCTTCTTGATGCAGTTGATAATAATGCTTTTGGTGCAGTAAGTATGTTTACATCTGCATCAGCTGGTTTAGCAAGAGGTATGGGAAAGGTAACTGATGAGATGAAAGCTATCTCTTTGGCTCAAGGTTACAGTAGTTTAGTTGGAAATCAAAAACAGTTTTTGATAGAAAGATATGAAAGAATGGCAGTGGGTGCATTGATGGCTTTTCCAAATATAGCTATTGGAACATATATGGCAACTTCTCAATCAAGTGAGATTGGGAAATATCAAGATATTGTAAATAAAATATTAGAGGGAGCGAAAGCAGAATGAACAGATTTAACATAATTTTTTTAAGTGGATTTATAGCCTTTTTTCTTGTAGGATGTGGAGGTTTATCACCAAAACCTGCAACAGCATCTTCAATGCCATCATGGTATTTATCAGAGTTACCAAAAGATAGTGTTTATTTTTATGGTGTGGGAGAGGGTTCTACTAAAGACTCAGCAAAAACACAAGCTTTAAGTCAAATTTCGGGTCAGATTTCTATTACAGTTGCCTCAGATATAGAGATGACAGAGCAAGAGAGTACAAAAGATGGTTACTCACAATCAACGAAGAGTAATATTAAAGCGAGTACCGATAGTATAAAGTTTACAGGTGTAAGCATTATCGAAACAAAATATATCGGTGAAAAGTTTTATACATATTTAAAAGTAGATAGACAAACACTATTTCAATCATTAAAACGAGATTTAGATAATAGCTATAAAAAAGCATTAAGTTCGTTGAATACAATAAAATCACAGGGTGTTTTTTCTCTTTTAGTAAATGCTAAAAATACTCAAAATCTTGTAGATAATATTTTATCTAAATCAACGATAGAGATTTTAAAATCTATTAATGCTAATTTTGATTCTAGTGCATATAGAGAAAAAGTTCTTGATATTAGTAAAAACTTAGAGAGTGAAAAATCACAAGCGATGATATCTTTAAGAAGTAGAAATAAATTATCTTCATATTATAAAGATATATTAGCAAAGTATATCTCTAATAGTGGTTTGATAATGGTTGATAGTATTAATGAAGTAGCAGATAAATCAAAATTAGTAATAATTGATGTGTCTGTTAAGGCGAAAAAGAAAAATGTAAAAACTTCTGACCCAAGATTAAGAGGTGCTAGTTTTGCTGGAGTAACAGTTATCTTAACAAGTAAAAACTCTAGTGGTAAAATAGTAGCTCAAAATAGAATTAATCTTACTAATATTTCAAAAGATGGTTTAGAATCGGCTAAGATTAAAACTCAAAAATTTGAAAGAAAGATAAAAAAAGAGGGTGTGTTAAATATCCTTGTGAAAAGAGCTAGATAATATCTTTGTCTAA
>CAZXSD010000109.1:0-4955 GCA_964642985.1 uncultured Sulfurimonas sp. | reverse complement strand
AACATATTTAAGATAAGAAGATTTGCTTCGTGAGGCATTATCGCTTTATATTTTGCAACACGATGAAGTTTAATCTCACGTACATCAAAAACAGCAAGATTATCGTTTTCCCGTGCTACATCTATTATACGATTTGCAATAATTGGATGCGCTTCTGTTGTATTTGAACCGATAACTATCATAAACTCAGCATTATAAATATCACTATAAGGATTTGTAGCAGCACCCTCACCAATAGTCTTTTTCATACCACTTAAAGAGGGAGAGTGACAAACTCTAGCACAGTTATCAACGTGAGGAGAGTTTAAAGTGTGGCGAGTGAATTTTTGAAAAAGATAGCTACTTTCACAAGAAGTTCTTGCTCCACCGATAGAACAGATACTTTTTTCACCATAATTTTTTTGAATCTCTGTAAGTTTCATAGCTGTAGCAGTTGTTGCATTATCTAAATCAGTTTCATACCAGATATCATCAAAATCAACTAATGATGAAAAAATAGCATCTTTAATAGTAGGATTTTTCTCTAAAAAAGTTTTTTTAATGCGAGGGATACGAAGTCTATCATCAGCATCTACAAAATCAAAACCATACTTACCTTTGATACAAAGTTTACCTTGGGAAACAACACCATCAGGATGAGCAAAGATTTTTACAATCTTATTAGTTTTAGTATCTACATTAGCTGCAATATCACAACCAACACCACAATATGTACACACACTATCGATAGTTTCTATATTTTCCATAGCAAAAATTCCTAGATTTTTAAATGGTGTGAGTTTACTGTTTTATCTCTTAAAAAGTTTAGAAAGAAAAGTATGAAAAATAATTATTAATTTTTATATAAGAGGAGAAGAAAAGAGATTTATTAAACGAGAAATTTACTTTTTATAAAATTTATTATATTAGAAAAGAAAAAAGAAATTTTTTGAAAAAAGTCGTTACCTGTATCAATAGATAAAAACACACCTTCTAATTCATTACGTTCGTTAGCAGTTAAAACAGTCATAATTTTTTACCTATATTTTTTTATAACTTTAATTATATTATTTAACAACTTTAATCTATATTAGACTTATAAGATAGAATATGGATATAATTTCATAAATAATTCAATAGGACTTCTTAATGTCAGTTAATACTATAACTATAAAACCAAATAATCACCGTGTTTATCCTTGTTCAAACGATAAAAAAATTCAACTTTTAAATAAGATTATTTCTGAAAATGAAAAAAGTGATATTTTGGTAGTTTGTTCTACTGATATTGCATCTATAAAAGAGGGAATTGAAAATAAAGATATTAAAATTCTTGAAGATAAAGAACTTATAAAATTAAATGACCTTCGTTGTGAAATATTAATTAGTTTTGATATTCCTATTAAATCTATTGTATATATGGCGAGAGTTAGTAAAGCGACTGAAAGTGCAGTTCTGTTTTTAAATGAAAGTGAACAAAAAGCTCTTTATCCTATTGAGATGTTGCTTGGTCGTGCTATTAAACAAGAGATTATAAGTGGCTTTGAATATCCTGTTAAAGAGGTAGTTGAAGTTGTTAGAAAAATGAGTAAAGAAAAGATTAAAGAAGTTGCTAAAAAACGTTACGATGAAAAAACTCAAGACCCTGAAGAAAAAGTTTATAAACCAAAGCGTGATTATGGTGATGAAGATAAAAAATCTTATGATAAATCTGGAAAGAAAAAAGATTTCAAAAAATCAGATTCTTCAGATAAATGGGCTAAAAAGAAAAAAGAGCCAAATAAATTTTTAGGACATGACGACAATGGTAAAGCAAAATTTTCAGGTAAAAGTGGAGAAAGAAACCACCGTTTTGATGGATCACCTAAAGAAAAATGGGATGCTCCTAAGAAAGTTGGACGTAAAATAAATATTAAAGCTCGTAAACCTCAAGATTAATTTTCATTTAGGTGATTTATATATCACCTAAATAACTGTTGTGTATCTCTTCTATCTCTTTTTTTAATTTCTCTATTTTTTCAGTTACTTTTATCTCTTTAGTAAAATTCTTAATAATTTTATCTTGTTCCTCTTCTGTTAAAATAGGAATTTTTAATTTTTTAATATTTTCAGTAGAAACTTGAGGCATAGCTGTTCCAGATACTAACTCTTTAATCATACTTTGACCAATTTTAGATTTTAGAAACATATAGAGTTCAATAGCTTTGTGTTTATGTTCTAAACTCTCTTTTTTTATATCATACAGTCGAATAATAACATTGGCTTGAGAAACGATATATTCACTCTCTTCATCTGATTTTTTATCAAAAATAGCTACTTTTCCTATTGTACCTTTTGTACTAACTAATAAATCAAATCTTTCTAATTTATATATTTGAAGTTTTCTCTCTTGTGTTTTTATCTTCTTTGCTTTTCCATCTTTAAAAAATGTAAATCCAGAATCTGTAAAATCTGAAGGTGCTAACTCATAAACAATATTTCCACTTTTTTCATCACTAAAAAGTTGAGATTTACGAACAGTTGCTATAGACTGTAACTCTCTTACTTTATGAGACAGAAGATGTTTTTTAATTAAATTTAATTCTTTAGATTTAATATATCGGTCTATTGCAAAAGAGTATTTATTATTTTTAATCTCTTCATTTGTTACAACAGTAGAGATATCTTCCACTGTTTTTTGATTTTTATAAATATCTATTATTTTATCAAAATTTGTAAGAACAGCTTTACGTCCATCTTTTTTAAGGAAAATACTATCTTTTAAATTAATAAACTGTACTTTATCGTTCTCTTTTTGTTTGTTAATAATAATGATAGTTGTTTCTATTGAAGTATTAGAGTTTAGATTTGGTGCTAATTGGATAACTGCTTCAAGATAATTTTTTGTTATAAGATTTTCTCTAAATTTTTCTTCTGAACCACTTCTATATGTAAAACCAACAGGCATATAAAGTATAGATTGTCCTTTTGTATGTGCTAAAGTGTGTTCAGCTGCTGCAATATCGAGAATAATCCCTTTATGATAATGAAATCTATTAAATTTATCATTTTGCAAATCTATACTATTTGTTTCATCCTTTCTACCAAAAGGTAAAAAGAGAATAGAACTATCAAACTGTTCAAGTAGGTGTGGAGCATTTTTATTTATAAAAGATGGTTCTAGTAATGGTTCACTCTGTTTAAAAGTTATATCTGTATTATCAAGGATATTAAGGAGTTCAGGAATAAGAGAACTATTTTTAGATTCACTAAAAACTTTTATAGGGTTCATAAAGTGAAGAAACTCTAAATTATTATTGAATGGAACATAGATAGTTTTTGCATTTTCATTCAAAAGTTTTCCTGTAAGCTCAGCGATACTTGAATCTATATAGAGTTCATTATTTTTCTTTGAATTTTTATTAAGATATTCATGAATAATTTTAAATCCAATAGATACATTAGGCAGAGAGTTTACAGAGTAAATAATATTACAAAGTTGAATTAGATCATTATCTGTAAGTGGTGAATTACTATTTTTTATTAATGAAAACTCACTTGTAAGAAATATTTTAATAAAAGACAGTTCAGATTTAATCTGTTCTAATATATTATAAAATTTTTCTACCTCTATTTTAGAGTTATAAAAATTTTCAAAACTAAACTTACCTTTTATATCATCAGAAGATTTTTTCCATGCCATAAGAATATAGAGAAGATATAAAACTTCCTCTTTATGTTCTGACTCTAACTTTAATTTTTTAATATTTTTTATAAATTCTATCTCTTTCAAACTGCACTCCCTATTTCATTTAGGGTATTTTATCAGATATATACTTTATAGTTCTTATTACAATTAAATTAGTTTGGTAGTTACTTATTTAATTGTAATATAACTGTTTATAACTATTAAATATATTTATGGAGTTTATATCAAACTATAACTAGATATTTGATGAAAAATAATGTATAATAACAAAAAGGAAGTGAAGTAAATATATTATGAAAATTCTTATAACAGGTGCAAGTAGTGGTTTAGGTGCTGAGTTAGCAAGACAGTATGCAAAAGAGAATAATGAACTAATACTTTTAGCAAGAAGAGAGGAAAAATTATTAGCCTTAAAAGAGGAGCTACTATCTCAAGCTAAAAATATAAAAATTGTTGTTATTGACCTTACAAATTTTGAACTTTTACAAACTAAAATAAAAGAGATTGGTGTTGTTGATATGGTTATTTTAAATGCAGGAATCTCATTAGGTCATTCTAATACTATTCCAACTATTCAAGAGTTTCAAAACCTTTACAATATCAATGTTCTTGCTAATCATGCTATTTTAGAAATTTTACTTCCATTATTTAAACAACAAAAAAGTGGAAAAATAGTTTTCATCTCCTCTTTAGCATCACTTTTCACTATGCCAAGTTCAAAAGTATATAGCTCTTCAAAACGAGCTTTAAATGCTT
This sequence comes from uncultured Sulfurimonas sp., assembly GCA_964642985.1. Taxonomy (GTDB): domain Bacteria; phylum Campylobacterota; class Campylobacteria; order Campylobacterales; family Sulfurimonadaceae; genus Sulfurimonas. The sequence continues at coordinate 532 of CAZXSD010000109.1, read as the reverse complement.
ATGCTGAAGGGATTAGGTATAAATATAAGAAAGATAATATTAACGTTATCAATATTTTACCAGGATTTATAAAAAGTGAATTAACAGATAAAAATGAATTTAAAATGCCCTTTTTATTAAGTACAGAAGATGGTGTTAAAAAAATAATATTTGCTATTGATAAAAATAAACGATTCTATGCTTTTCCATTGAAGTTTTATTTTCTTATCACTTTTTTAAAGTTTTTACCATCTTTTGTATTGGAGAAAATTGTTAGTAGAATCTAAAATGTAAAGAGTAAGGGCTGTACTTTTGTAAAAAGAAATGAGTCTTATTAGAGATATAGGTTTGGGTGTATTTGTAAATGGAATTTTTACCATGTCCCAAAATGGTTTTACTTTCAATGCAACCCTTACAACATTTGTTGCCATTAAGCTTTTACTTTTTGGTATATTGATACAAGATTACAAAAGGCACACATAGTCATTAGTTTCATGGAGAGGTATTATCTAAATGGTAGCCTCTCCTACTTTGCTCCAACAAAAAGATTTCT
>CAZXSD010000108.1:0-5009 GCA_964642985.1 uncultured Sulfurimonas sp. | reverse complement strand
ATTACTCCCATTAAATGAAAATATATCAAGAATTTCAACAGAATTGATATTTAACTATGCAAAAAGTCACAATCTCGGAATACCAGATAGTTTAATCGCTTCTACTGCAATTAATCATAATCTAAAACTCTATACTTTGAATTTAAAAGATTTTAGATATATTGATGGATTAGTTTTGGTGAAGTGATAGTGCAAAATAGCACTAGCTTACCACTCTCTAATCTCATTATAAACACTATCTCTCTCAACAGGAGTAAATCCACTGTTTCTAATAAGTGCTGTAAAATCTTCCAACTTTACACCATTAGCACTTTTAGCACCTGCTGCTGAATTTATAGACTCTTTTTCAATAGTTCCATCTAAATCATTTGCTCCAAACTCTTGTGCTACTAAAGCAAGATTTACAGTAGAAGTTACCCAATAAGCTTTAAGATGAGGAACATTATCTAAGACTAAACGCGATACTGCCATTGTCCGTAAAACTTCATCAGCTGTAACTGCATCTTCAATTTTAAGATAGTTATTTTGAGTTTGATACACAAGAGGAATAAAACAGTTAAAACCACCTGTAATATCTTGAAGTTCACGTACTTTCATCATATGGTCTATTCGATGTTCACGAGTTTCTATATGACCAAAAAGCATAGTAACATTACTCTTTTTTCCTCTCTCGTGCCATTTTCTATGAATCTCTAACCATTGGTCTGAAGTAACTTTCCCTTTACAGATATAATCACGTACCTCTTCATCAAATATCTCAGCACCACCACCAGGCATAGAATCAACACCATTTTTTACCATAAGGTCTAGTATCTCATCATAGCTTTTATTATAATGACGTGCTAAAAAATCAACTTCAGCTGCTGTAAGTGCTTTCACGTGAAGATGTGGAAACTGAGTCTTAATCTTTTTAAATATATCTAAATACCATTCCAAACCAGTATCTGGATTATGAGCCGAAACGATATGAACCTCTTTAGCCCCACGAGCATCTACCTCTGCAACTATCTTTAAAATCTCTTCATGTTTCATAGTATAAGGATTAGGGTTTTTTCTATTGGCAGAGTAAGCACAAAACTTACAAATATCTGCACATATATTTGTAGGGTTTATATGACGGTTGATATTAAAATATGTTTTTTTACCGTGAAGTTCTTTACGTCGTGTATCTGCTAATGTTCCTAACTCAAAAAAATCCATATTATAAAGTGCTAATGCTTCTTTTGAGTTTATTCTGTTTTTTGTTTTCATTTTTTTCCTATACTTTTTTTAATCAATAACATGCCCAACAAACTTACTCATATTATCCATAATCTCTGAGCCTTTTCTAAAACTCATACCACATGCTTCATAGGCAAAAAATACCCCAGCTTGATATTTTGTACCATCACTATCTTTTGGAAAATCTACATACTCTTGATATACTTTTTTATAGTTATCATAATCACCATCAGTTTGCTCTACAACTTTTCCACTACTATCTACTATTTTAGTATTTGCACCCTCTCTACCAAAAACAGTTTTTTCTACATATTTTATACCCTCTAAAGGTTCAAAAGATGTTTTTAAAAGATAGGGAGAGTCTGGAAATAGGTCATATAATATCTTTAACATACCTTTTGATTGAAATAGTAATGTATAGGCGGGATTAAGTACAATAGCCTCTTGATTTTGCATAATATTTGTAAGTGTTGTCATAAGTTCAGGTTCATCTATCGCTATATCTTCCCACGGATAAAGTTTAAACCAATATTCATACTTATTATCTTCATTATCATAGATACCGTCATTATCAAAACGAACACTATCCATATATTCAAATGATGTATTAAACCCTGCATCTGTTGCTATCTGCTGTAAAAATTTTGTAGTTTTTTCCTCCTCTTCATTGCCACTTACACTTGAAAAAAGGATTTTCCAACCATCATATCTTTTATCAAACTCTTCAGGTTCATCAAATAAAGTGATGAGTCTTTTAAAATTATCTTCAATCGCTTCATAAATATTATTGAACTGTTGCATCTCATTCATATCGTTATGTTTGAGTAAAGCCCATTGTAAAAGTGCTGTTTCAAAAAGGGAGGTTGGAGTATCTGCGTTAAATTCTATCAGTTTTATAGGTTTTCCATCTATTCCACCCGCTAAATCAAAACGTCCGTAAATATGCCAATGAACATCATTTTCCCAACTTTTTTTAATAGCATCTACTAAATTAAAAGGGATTCCTAGTTCAAAAAAAAGATTATTTTCTATCACATATTCAGCACCTTTAACATACATATCGTATATCTCATTTGTGGCTTCATAGTAGTTTTCAGCTTCATCTACCGATATTTGAACAAGTTTATCACTTACATATTTTGAGCCATCACTATCTGTATGCCAAGAAAAACCTAACTCTTCAAGAGATTTATCATCTAAAGGATTTATTGTATGAAGTTGTACCATACTCTAACCTCCAAATCTACGAGAAGAGGAGCTTTTTCTTGATGAAGATGATGAACCAAAAAAACTTCTTTTCTTACTTTTTGTTTTTGATGCCGTTGCTCTATTAGAACGACTATATGAACTTCTGTTTGCACTTGCTGAATTTTTTGCAAAGTTTTTATTATTTGATAATGAATTTGCAATGGCACTTCCAAGTAACATACCTGCACCCACAGCTAATAATGTTCCAGCTAAACCCATTCCATCATCATTCCCATCAGAGATAGTTTCACTTGTTCCATCTTGAACTTTTTGATACTCTTGTTGCGCTAAAGTTTTCATCTCTTCTTCATTTAAGAAGCGTTCTGTAACTTTTCCATTGGCATCTTTCTCACGGATAATAGCACGAGGCTCACCATCTGTTGGCATCTCTTCAACTACTATATATTTACCGTTAGCTTGTTTTTCTATCACTACAAATTTGTTTTGTGGTTTTTGCTCTTCAACTGGAGAGGAACAACTAGCGAGTACACTCATCATAGCAACACCAGCAGTTCCTAGAACTACACCACCTGATATAGAAGATATATGTTTCATCGTTTTATTTCCTTTTTATGTAAAGTGATAGTCTTATTAAGTTCATAATCAAAAAAAGTGATATTTTCACGTCCACTATAATATATATCACCACTAAAACTATGTTTTTTTGTTTGAAATGTAATTTTTTTTTTCATAAATAGAAGCTCTCCTAATAAATATCCAATAGGCTGTATCATTGTTGAAAAAGAGAGTAACATTAAAGTTCCGACTATAAATATCTTAGTTTTTAAAGCATTAAGATATATCACTAAATACCCTATAAAAATTGTAAAAAAAAGATAGATAAAGATATTTTGATTATCAGCAAATAAGATATTATAGTAAATCTCTATCTCATAAAAATCTATATAATGTATTTTTATACCAAGAAAAAGAAAAAAATCTATAAAATAGGTAAAAAATATTCCACTAAGAAATGCTTGAAATAGTTTACTCATCTTAATCTCCTTATCTTTTTATTGTTTATTTTTAATATAATAGAGGAAGTTTTTTCACTTAGACTATCTTTATCTTCTATTATTATATCACTTTTATCTTCACAAAATTTACGATTAAATTTTTTACCACTTTCGTTTGCTGATGTAGAGTATTGCCAAGTGAAGTTTCTAATCACTTGAGAATTGAGTGTAAGTCTTGATATTCGATAGGCTTGATTTTTAATAATAAAGGTAGTTTTGTTTGAACGTCTAAATAGCTTTTTTTGAGAAGAGGGAACTCTATGAAAACCGTTTTTAAAAGTTTGTAAGGAGTTATAAATCTTTAAAAATGGTTTTGTTTGAGGACGAGATTTTATCTCAAAAAGCTTTTGGCTATCTTGAGATAAAAAACCGACAGTAGTGTCGGTTTGGAGTAGTATTGTTGGCAAGTTTTTAGTTTAAAAAATCTTGAATAGCTGAAACATCGGACCAAGAATCATTTTTCATCTCTTCTAATGCTAAGATTAACGCTCTTGCTGCACTTAGAGTTGTAAAATATGGAATACTACGTCTAAGAACCTCTTGACGGATAACTGTTGCATCTTTTTTAGATGTGTTGTTATCCGAAGTATTAATAGCCATAGATATTTCATCATTTTTCATACTGTCTTCAATATTTGGACGACCCTCTGAAATTTTAAGAACTCTCTCACAAGCTATACCAGCTTTTTCTAAAATAGTTTGTGTTCCTTTTGTAGCAACAAGTTTAAAACCGTTATCTACAAGACCTTTTCCTATTTCAGCAGCATGTTGTTTATCGGTATCTACAAATGATAAGAAACAAGTTCCACCTGTTGGAATTGTATTTCCAGCAGAGAGTTGTGCTTTTGCAAAAGAGATACCAAAGTTTGAGCTAATCCCCATAACTTCACCCGTAGATTTCATTTCAGGAGAGAGAGAAAGGTCAGCACCTACAAGTTTATGGAAAGGAAAAACAGCTTCTTTTACAGAAACGTGACCTTTTAAACGAGGTTTTAAGATACCATTCACTTCTTGAACAATTTCATATTTATCATAAAATTCTAATGAACTTCTCAATGTTTCGCCATACATTACACGAGTTGCAACTTTTGCAAGTGGCATACCTGTCGCTTTTGATACAAAAGGAACTGTACGAGATGCACGAGGATTAACCTCAATTAGATAAATCTCATCTTGATAGATAGCGTATTGAACATTCATTAAACCAACAACACCGATATTTAGAGCTATAGTCTTTGTTTGTTGTTCCACTTTTTCAATCATCTCATCTGAAAGATTGACAGGAGGAAGTGAACACGCACTATCTCCAGAGTGAATACCAGCTTCTTCAATATGTTGCATAACAGAACCGATATAAACCTCTTTTCCATCACAAATACAATCAACATCAAGTTCAATAGCTTGGTCAAGAAACTTATCAATTAAAACAGGAGCTTCATTTGAAACACTGATAGCTAAAGTCATATATTCAGCTAACTCTTCTTGAGAATAAACTATCTTCATACCACGACCACCAAGAACAAA
>CAZXSD010000107.1:0-5083 GCA_964642985.1 uncultured Sulfurimonas sp. | reverse complement strand
TGATTAAAAGTGAAGATATTATACGAATAAAAGAGATGGGTTATGATTATATAACCAGTATTGGCAAACCTTCTGTTCAAAAATTAATAGACGATAAAGATTCACAAGTTCAACTTTCATTATTCGATGTAGATTTAAAAGAAATTGTAGAAAATAATATCCGATATATAGTACGACAAAATCCTACCAGAAGGGATGAAATAAGAGAAACTAGAGAGAGTAAGATTAAAAGATTAGAAGATTTTATAAACACTAAAAAAGAATATTACAATACCCATTATAGAGCTAAACAAGAAACTTTAACAAATAACATCGATAAAAAAATATCTAGTTTAAAACTATCAAAATTTATATCATATGCTATTGATTATGAAGATGGAGATATCACTATCAAAAACTCAAAAAGTGAAGATGAGATTAAAACTAAACCAATGGCTTCTATTGAGATTAAAATAGATCAAGAAGCCAAAACCAAAGTAGAACAACTTGATGGTTGTTATATAGTTACTACATCTTTATTAGACAGTAAGAAAGAGACTAAAGAGGAGATACATAGAGCATATAAAACTTTAATCAAAGTAGAAAATGCATTCAAGATGTTAAAAACAGAATTCCTTGAAATTAGACCTTTATATATAAAAACTGATAAAAGAATAAAAGGTCATATAGCATTATCTATGCATGCGTATAATATTTCATTGAAATTGAAAAGTTATACAAAATTAGCTGATCTTGATTTTAAATCAACTATAAGAGAATTGTCATTAGTAAAAACAACCAAAAATATAATTAATAGAGCAATATCATTTGAAACAATAGCAGGTGTAAATGAGAATTTAACAAAACTATTTAATCAAATGAAATTCAAATTACCAACAAAGATTTAATATGAGATACAATGTGCTTACGGAAAGACTAATAATTTTTTAAAGAATTGCCTTAACTAAGGGGTTGGTATTGATTTTACTTGGAAAATGTTCGTTAGAGAACTTATTAAAAAATTAGAACTTAACAATAAGTTTAGATTCTAGTCGTTCGTTCCTCACTCCCCTTAAATGATTAAAAAATCACAACCTAGGGTGAGTTTAAACAAAGGTACCAAACTTCCCATAGAAATTTCAAGAGTTTAAAAAATCTCCTTTTTCTGGTATCGCCCCTTAAAGTTAGCTTAAATGATATAATAACTAAAAAAACTAGTCTCATACTTCGCCATTAAGCTACCTAAAAATATTTCTTCAATCTAATCTTTTAATAAAGCCTTTTGTATCATTAAGAGCAATTAAATTGTAAACTCTCTTTGAATTACTAGTAAAATCATATGTTCCATAGAAATTGATAAAATTCCAATATATTATTGAGCTATTTTTGATAGCTTTTAAAATATCATCTTTTTCAGTTTGATTTTTAGCTTGTTGTAGTTTTTTAGTGATATACAGATAGTTCCAAAGAATGATAGCATTTTGAATTAATCTTTTGGAGTTATTAGCGATATTTTGTTCTTCAACTGTAGAGACTGTATATTCCTGATTGTTTCCAAAGAAAACTGCTTTAGAGAATTTATTTGAAGCCTCTACTTTATTGAGCTGCTTTTCAATTCTTTGTCTTAACCCAACATCATCAATATAATTGAGTAAAAAATCTGTTTTTATAATCTTTCCATATTCTTTTAATGCAGCATGTAATTTATGTTGTTTGGAATATGATGTAAGTCTTTTAAGTAACTGCGTTGCAGTAGTTTTTCTTTCTCTTATAGTGATGGCAAATCTTAAAATATCATCCCAATTATCTTTTATCTTTTGAGTGTTTATTTTTCTATTTGGTGTAAGTTTATAACCTAAATCATGATAATGTTTAGGCGTATGAAATCCATATAGATATTGCTTTTTAAAGTTCTTGATTCTAGGACCAAAATTAAAGCCTAATATATCGGTTAACCCAAATATAATCTCTGTATATCCATGGGTATCGCTTGAGTGTATTGAAGATTTTACAGTTTCATTATGAAGAAGTCCATCAATAACATAACCCGATTCTCTTTCATTTACATTGATAACTTTGGAATGAAATAATCTATGAGATTCATCTATAAATGTATATGCAACTACACCTTTATTTGCTCCAAAATATTTACTAGAATATCCTGCATTTGTGGAGTCAATACTAGTATCTAGCGTATACTTCTGACCATCACTTGATGTATGATTTTCACTAATATTATGTCTCATATGTTTAACAATCTCGAGATTATCCAAATATGCAACTATCTTATCATTTGCTTCTTGAGTATTTTCCTCTGTAAAATACCATATTTTAGTATTGTCTAATTGGTTTTCACTTATCCCTTTTGAGATTTTACCCATTTTTGGTAAAGATAGATTACAACCATAACCAAGTATTGAAGCTATTAATAACTTATGATTTTGTTTTTTACTAGATTTATTAAAGTGATGAAATGATGATAAAAAATCTGTCTCTTTATTGATAGAATTTAATAAGTCAATAATTGATAAATACTCATCATGGGGGAAATATTTTGCAAGAGTATTTTTCTCTTCATCTTCGCTTTTATCAAGCTTTGGAGTTTTTAAAATAAAAGAGCTGTCATTGGAAGTAAAGTAAGTATTAAAGCCTTTACTGATATTTTCATTAGTGATTTTATAGCTCTGTTCAACTTTAGTTTCAACTGTTTTAATAAAAGTGTCAAACTCTTTTAAATACACCATCTCATGTTTTTTCAATAATATATCTTTATCTTTTTCCCACTTTTCTTTTGGAATCATATAATCATCAAAGTTTTTATATCTATATGAATATTTTAGATTTAATGTTCCATTTTTAATAGCATCGCTCACATGAAAGAATAAGAGTATTTTATAAAGAGATATTCTAAATTTATCTCCATCAAATATGGCTATTTTTTCTTCATCATCTAAAAATGAATCTGGTGCTTTATTTGTTATATTTGAATTATCTCTAAAATAGTTAATAGCTTCTATAATATCTTTATTTGAAGATTTTTCATCAAACTCTATCTCTTTTAAAACACCTGAAAATCTACCTTGCATTGATACAGATTTACTTTCAATAAAATCATATTTCTTATCTAAAGTTGTATCAAATACCCGTCTTTCATTCGAAATATCTTCTAATGTTTCCATTTTACTATCAATAATATCAGTAATGGCAGCAACTTTTTTCTTATTACTTAGTTTGCTATTTTTTGTGATCTCACTGATATTTTTAAGCGCTAAAAAACTTTCATCTTCAAATGATTTCATAACTTTATTTTTTTGTGGTTCTTGTTCAAACACATACTCTTTTTGAGCATTTAATGATGAATTTTTAGCTGTTTGTATAGTTGATATAAATCTATCAATAAGATTATCATTACGAATTAAATATTGATAATATACAAATGATAAAAGTAAAAAATTAGATTCTATATCTTTTTTTCTTTTCACTTGAAATACTTGACTTTTTTCAATCCATCTAGCATGATAGCTGGCTATTTTAGGTGTTAGTCCAATTGTATCAATAATTGATTTAGTAATTTTAAACTTTGATTTAATTATAGTGAATTTGGTAAGACTTGAAATTATTTTGTTTTTGTTTGTACAGTGTTCTAGTTTTTTATAATTTGATAGTTGCCATCTATTTTTATATATTTTATCTTTTTCTAAAAATTCATCCAATACATCCAATTTCTCATCTTTTATAAATGGTTCTAATTTATCAAGAATATCTTTCTTTTGCGAATTAATGGCTATTGTAATGATTTTTGATAACTCTGTGTAACTTGGTACTTCTATTTTTAATTTTTTGGATAAATCAACTAATGAGTAAAATATCTTTTTTCGGTGAGTGAAATTACTAGCAAGTGTTATTGCTTCGTTTATAAGTGCCTCTTTTGTTTCATCAGTATAGCTATTGACTAAAAAATATTGTTTAATAATTTGTTTATATCTATGAATATTACTTGTTGATAAATTAAAAGTATTTATATTGAGATTTGCTTGTAGTTTATCCACAATATATTTTATATCATCATTATAAAAACTTTCTATAGAATAAAATATACAGTTTGATTTATAATAACCAAACAGCAAATAAAAATAAATTTTATTATCTGAATCTCTTAGTGTTTCAGTAAATTTATGAAGTTCATCAGGTAATTTGAAATAATACTCTTTTCGAGAAGAATTAAATTTTGGTGGTGAAGAAAATACTTTTTGTTCTTCTTTTGATAAAATTTGTACTCTTGCCATAGTTTTCCTTATATTTTAAATGTTCGTTTTATATATAATAAAGTATATACTAAATATCATTGAATAAAATATATAGATTTCTATATAATAATACTATTATATAGGTTTATATTAAATTCAAAGGATTTATACTATGAAAACAACTGCATATCTTCGTATTTCTACTATCGACCAGGATATTGAAAAAAATAAAGGTGATATATTAAAATTAGCAAATGATAAAAATCTTGGTAATGTAAAATTTATAGAAGAAAAAATATCAGGAACGATATCATGGAAAAAAAGAAAAATTTATCATATTATAAATGATGCAAATATAGGTGATGTTATTATTGTAAGCGAATTATCTAGACTTGGTAGAAGTATGCTTGAAATAATGGAGATACTTTCTATTGTCTCAACAAAAAAACTTTCTTTATATTCAGTAAAAGGAGATTGGCATTTAGATGGTTCAATGCAAAGTAAAATTATTGCTATGGTTTTTGCAATGGCATCTGAAATAGAAAGAGAACTAATATCATCACGGACAAAAGAAGCTCTTCGTGCAAAAAAAGCACAAGGAATAAAACTTGGAAGACCAAAAGGAACTGGCAAAAGTAAATTAGATAAATTTAAACCAGAGATTGAAGCACTTTTTGCAAATGGCTCAACTCAAAGATTTATAGCTAATAGATATAATACAACAGAAGCTAATTTATATAATTGGTTGCTAAAAGAAGGAATAAAAACTAAGAAATAGAATTCCTATGGGAAGTTTGGTACCTTTGTTGATTTCTTACCGTGCGACAAGAAGTCGCTCAATTTGATGTCGGTTAAGC
>CAZXSD010000106.1:0-5110 GCA_964642985.1 uncultured Sulfurimonas sp. | reverse complement strand
AAACCAAAAGTTATAATAAGTGCGTGTTTATTAGGTCATCTATGTCGGTATGATGGTAAAACAAAAAAAACTAAAGAGTTTGAAGATGCCTTTAAAGAGTATGAGATAGTTCCATTTTGTCCTGAAGCTCCTTTATTTGGAACACCAAGAGAACGTATAAGTGTTATAGAGATTGATGGTGTAAATAGAATTATTACAGATGAAACAGATAAAGACGTTACTCAACTTTTAAAAGAGGAGATAGATAGCTTTTTAGAAAAACATAGTGACGCAGTAAAAGCAGTTTTAAAATCTAAAAGTCCAAGTTGTGGAGTGGGAACAACTCCCATTTTAAATGAAAAAAGAGAGCGTTTACACTATGGAAATGGAATAGCTGGAGATATTTTCTTAGAGAGATTAGTAGATATAAAACTTCTTGATGAAAATACTATGCGATTATCATCATCGACTACTAAATCAATATTTCTTTAAAATATCGTTAATTTGAACATAAGCTTCAATAGGTGTTGTTTCAAAATATTTTATATTGTGTTGCTTAGCAAACTTACGTGTCATATCTTGAATTTTAAGAAGATTAAAACGGGGTGCTTTTGGAAAGAGATGATGCTCTATCTGAGTATTTAATCCACCATAAAACCAATGGATAAATTTTCCACCTGTTAATGAACGTGAAGTTCTCATCTGAAGTTCCATCCAACTTAAAGCTTCACTTTCATCTTTGTCAAATACTTCACATCCTAGATGATTTGTGATAAAACCAAATGCTAACCAAGGAGAAAGAGTAAAATTAAGCACTAAAAAAACAGTTATGGCATCTTCAAATGGTAAAAAGTAAAAAATTGGACCCCAAACGATAGGCCAATGAAGAAGCATTAAAAATAGTTCTCCAAACTTCTTTCTTTTAATAGCAAAGTTATAAGATTGAATGATAAATGCTGGATACATAAAGAACATAGAACCCCAAAATACTAAATATTTTAAACTTCTAAGCCAAGCTTTATCACCCTTCTGTTTTAGAGTAAAAGCACCGTCCATCGCTAAAATATCTTCATCTTTTTCTGGAACATTACACCAAGTATGATGGTTTATATTGTGTTTAATATCCCACCAAGAAGAGGAGTTACTAATCATTATTGCAGCAAAAGGGTAGCTTAGTTTAAAAGAGAGAGATTTATTTTTAAAATATTGAGTATGTAAAATATCGTGTGAGATAAATACAGCACGAGTAAATATAATAGCCATAAAAAAACCAAGAGCAAAAGGCATCCAACTAGGGGGTGACATAGTTTCCCAATTTATAACGATCGCATAAACAATAATCATCGAAAGTATTGCTCCTGCCATCTCTATAGAACCACGAATTGGAATACGCTCTAACAAACCAGCATCTCTAACTTGAGCTTTTAATTCATCAAATATATCGGGATATTTTGCAGTAGACATAATATAATCACCTTATTTTAAATTTGAGATTATTATAACCATAATATTTTAAAATTATCTATGATAGGAAATTATTTGGGATTTTTACTAGAGAATTTGTGTAAGAAAAGATAAAGCCTATGAAAATATAGGCTTTATAGAAAAATTATTTTTATTTAAAAAGCCCTATTCAAAACAGAAAACATAGCTTTAACTGAAGCAGTTGCAATATCGTTATCTGTACCAACTCCAAAACAAGATAAAATATCTTTGTTTTGAATCTCTATATAAGCAACAGCTTTCGCAGAACTTTTATCTCCACAAGAGTGTTCTGAATAGGAGCTGATAATAAACTCATTTTTATAATCTTTCATAAGTGCATCTTTACATGCATCAATAGGACCATTTCCTTCGCCTTGTGCTATGATTTTTTTACCATTATAGTTGTAAGTAAGTTCACAAGTTGTTGCTTTTTTATTTGATGAAAGCGTTAAATCAATAAAAGTTATATGCTCTTTCATCTCAAAATAGTTTGCTTTAAAGACCTCTAAAATATCTCTAGCATCTAACTCTTTGCCCTTTTCATCACTTAAAGCTTGAACTGCTCGACCTATCTCTGGGTGCATCGCTTTTGGAAGTTGATAACCGTAATTTTTTTCTAAAATATACGCTACTCCACCTTTTCCCGATTGAGAATTAATACGGATAATAGATTCATAGTTACGACCAACATCAGCAGGGTCTATAGGAAGATATGGAACTTCCCAAAATTCATCTTCTTTAGCTTTTTGATAGGCAAGACCTTTGTTTATAGCGTCTTGATGTGAACCACTAAATGCAGTATAAACAAGCTCTCCAACGTAAGGATGTCTAGGATGTGTTTCCATCTCTGTACAACGTTCAACTACATCTAAAACTTCACTAATATCACTGAAATTTAACTTTGAATCGACACCTTGTGTTGTCATATTTAAAGCTAATGTGATGATATCTACATTTCCAGTTCTTTCGCCATTACTAAGAAGTGTTCCCTCAACTCTATCAGCTCCAGCTAAAAGAGCTAATTCTGTTGCTGCTATGGAAGTTCCTCTATCGTTATGAGTATGCGTTGAGATTATTACATTTTCACGATTATCTAAATGTTGAGCCATCCATTCTATCTGGTCTGCATAGATATTTGGAGTTGCCATCTCAACAGTTGCTGGAAGATTTATGATAACCTTACGTTCATTACTAATACCCCAACAAGCAGTTACAGCATTTGAAATATCTGCTGCAAATGCTAACTCAGTACCTGTAAAACTTTCAGGAGAATACTCTAAAAATATTTTACCATTATGTTTTTTTTCATACTTTTTAACAAGTTCTACACCTTCAATAGCAAGTGCAGTTATCTCCTCTTGAGTTTTACCAAATACTATTTTTCTTTGAGCAATAGATGTTGAGTTGTAAAGATGAACAGTAGCTTTTTTAACACCTTGTAATGATTCAAATGTTTTAGCGATTAAATGCTCTCTTGCTTGAACTAAAACTTGAACAGTAACATCATCAGGGATTAGGTTATCATCTACTAAACGGCGTAAAAAGTCAAACTCTACTTTTGAAGCAGATGGAAAACCTACCTCAATTTCTTTGAAACCTAGTTTTAATAAGAGTGTGAAAAGTTCAAGTTTTTTCTCCATCGACATAGGATTGATAAGAGCTTGATTTCCATCTCTTAAATCAACACTACACCAAGCTGGAGCTGTTGTTATTGTATTGTTTGGCCATTGTCTGTTTGGCAAATCTATTTGTGGATAAGGTCTGTATTTACCTTGTGCTATTTGATTCATTATAAATCCTTAAAACTTGAAGTTTTGATAGTACACTCTTATATAACTATCAGTTTTGGAATTATAGCAAATTTAAAGTTATAGAATGGTTTTAAATTGTTAAGTAGTTTATAAATTTAACATAGGGGTAAAATAATCTTAAAAAGTGCCCCGATATTTGAGTTCTCAACACTGATAGAACCATTATTTTTTTTAACAATTTGTGTACTCATATAAAGACCTATTCCCGTACCTTTTCCCACCTCTTTGGAGCTGACATTTTGTTCAAAGATATGGTCTATTATATTTTCTGGAACACCACCTGCATTATCTTCTATTTCTATATAAATTTTTTTGCTATCTTTATAACATCTAATTTTTATCTCTCTTTTTTTAATAGAACGTTCATTAAAGACATCTATAGCATTGTTAATGATATTGATAAAAAGATGTTTTAGTTCATTTCTATTTCCAAAAATTTCAGCTTCTTGGTCTATATCTAAATCAAGATGTATATTTTGAGTGATAAGTTCATCTTTCATTAATATTTGTATATTATCAAGAGCTATTTGAATAGAAAATTTTTCATTTTTTGTAGAGGGACGTAAAAAATTTCTAAATTCACTCAGAGTAGTTGTCATATGTTCTATCTGCATAGTAATCATAGTATAGAATTCATCTATATATTTTTCATCAACATCTCCATCTTTAAAATCTATATTTAGGAGTTCAGTCATCATACTTATAGCATTAAGAGGTTGTTTCCATTGATGAGCAACCGAATCTATCATCTCACCCATTGCAACCATTCTTGATTGCTGTTCTAGTATCTTATTTTTATCGTTATCGGCGATATTTCTTTTATCTATCTTTGATTTGAAAAATTCATTTTCTTTAATAAGTTTTTTATTGTTCTTTTCTTGGCTATTATAGAGGTCAACAAGTAGTCTTATTTTAAGTTGGAGTTCATCACTTGAGTCTTTAGAAAGATTAACAATATCATCTATCATCTCTTTAGATATTTCATTTTGCATAGTTATAGTCACCTATTTATTAAGTGAGATAATTATATCGAAAAAATTAAAAAGTAATTATGGATAAGTAGAAGAAGAGTATTTCCCACAAAAAGTGGGAAAAAGTATTAAGATAAAAAGCTTAACATTGGTAAGTAGTTTTATACTCGTAAGCAGTTGGACGACCTTCATCTGGCCATACACAACGCTCAAAACGGTAATGTTGGTAAGCGTCAATAAACTCTTGTGTAAACACAGGTTTAAGGAAATCGTGATCACCAATAAGACCTTCAAGTGCTTCACGAAGTGTGTGTGGCATTTGAGGAATATTTTTTTCACGAATCTCATCAAGAGAAAGTTCATATAGATCTTCATCCATTGGACCAACAGGAACATCACCATTTTTGATACCATCAAGACCAGCCATCATCATTACAGCAAATGCTAAGTAAGGACAAGCAGCACTATCTGGGAATCTCATCTCAAGACGTGTTGCACCTTCACCTGCTCCGTAAGGAATACGACAAGCAGCAGAACGGTTTTTAGCAGAGTACGTTAAGATACTTGGTGCTTCAAAACCTGGTAATAATCTTTTGTAAGAGTTTGTTACAGGATTAGTAAATGCTGAAACTGCAGCAGAGTGTCTAAAGATACCACCAGCATACTGAAGAGCCATCTCAGAAAGGTTACCGTAGTTCCCCTCTTTATAGAAAAGGTTTTTACCATCTTTCCAAAGTGATTGATGCACGTGCATACCGTTACCATTATCACCAAACATTGGTTTAGGCATAAATGTAGCAGTTTTACCGTTAAGGTGTGCAATCATTTTGATAACATATTTATACTTTTGAACATTATCAGCAG
>CAZXSD010000105.1:0-5167 GCA_964642985.1 uncultured Sulfurimonas sp. | reverse complement strand
CAGCTATTAAAGCACTATTTTCAGAAATTATCTCTTTTAAAACATGTTCTTTTTTCTCCTCTATCTCTATCTTAGAGTTAAACCAATTATCAAAGAGCGTATTATTTATCTTTTTTTCTATATTAAAAAGCTTATTGAGTTCTATATCTCTTATTTTACTAAAACTATATGTTGGAATTACATTATTATCAAGACCTTTTAATCTTCTAATCTCTTTTTCTAGTTCCTCAATTTTTTGTAACTCTTCACTCATTTTAAACTCTCTCTAACAAGTTCAAACTCCCCTTTAGCTCTATTTTTAACTATCTTATCCCACTCTTCTATATGCCCACTCATAGAGATATAAACACCATTTTGAGGTTTAGCATTTAAAAAACCTATGGCAATACCTAAATTTAAAGTAGCTTCAACACTCTCTATCTCAAAAGGGTTCATCGCACCCACTAAAACTATCTTTCTATCCTCAAAAACTGCATCTAAAAACTCTGCTGTTTCATTCATAGTATCGGTTCCGTGAACTATTATAAAACTATCGTCCGTTGATTCCATTATGATATTTGTAAGCATTTTTCTATCGTTTACATCCATCTCTAAACTATCTTTATATACAACTCCTGCTAAATCATAGTTTGGAGTGTAACTATCTAGTATTTTTTCTATTGCATAGTTATCATAGGGAACTTCTAGTTCTCCTGTTCTTTGGTTATATCGTTTATTGAATGTTCCACCACTGTTTAGTATTAGCATCTATTTTTTTCCTTTTGATTTGTCAGATATATCTCTGAGAACTTATTAACTATCTCACTAGCCCTAGAAACCTCAACACTACAACTCTCATCAAAAAGATAATTTTTCTCAATTCCAGCATTTAACCCAGCTTCAATATCTCGTTCTTTATCCCCTATCATTATAGAGTTTTGCATATCTATTTTAAACTCTTTTTGAGCCTCTAAAAACATTCCACTCTTTGGTTTTCGACAAGAACACTCCCCTGAAATATCAGGGTAATGTGGACAATAATATACTTTAGAGATTTCAATATTGTTTTGAGAAAATTTCTCTATCATCCAAAGTGTAAGTTTATTAAAATCATCTTCACTATAATATTTTCTAGCTATTCCTGATTGATTTGTGACGACTATTATTAAATAACCTAAATCTTGATAATATCTACAAAGCTCAAAAATCCCCTCTATAAATTCAAAATCTTCTATCTTATAAAGATAACTTTTTTCAATATTTATAACACCATCTCTATCTAAAAAAAGAGTTTTTTGTAACTTATTTATCATCAAAACCCTCATCAAAAATCTCTTGTTCGATTATGTCACATAAAATATGCCCTATTAAAATATGAGATTCTTGAATACGAGGTGTAGAGTTTGAGGGAACGACTAAGGCTATATCAGCCATTTTTGCCATCTCTCCACCATCTCTTCCTGTTAAAGCGATAGTTTTTATTCCCTTTTCTTTGGCTACTAAAAATGCTTCTATAATGTTTAAAGAGTTTCCAGAAGTAGAGATACCGATAAAAATATCACCACTTTGCCCCATTCCCTCTAACTGACGAGAAAATATTTTGTCATATCCATAGTCATTACCGATAGCAGTTAAGGCAGATGTATCTGTTGTAAGAGCTAAAGAGGCTAAAGAGGGTCTATCAAAATTGTAACGTCCAACAAGTTCAGCTGAAATATGTTGAGCATCAGCAGCACTCCCCCCATTTCCAGCTAAAATAGTTTTATTTTTACCTCTATACAACTTTACACATAGTCTTGCTACCTCTTCTATTTTATGTAATAGTTCCTCATTTTCATAGATCGCCTGTTTTGTTTCATAAGATTTTTTTATTTGAGTTTTTATATAATTTTTCATAAAATTGTTATCCTGTTTATTATTATCTAAGATAATAGCATCTTTATGCTTAGCTAAATTAATTATCACTAACCGTTTTTTAATATTTTATATAGTAAAATCGTGCGATTTATCTCTCTAAGACAAAGGGTTTTTTTATGAAAAAAGAAGTTAAAAAAGTAGTTCTTGCCTATTCTGGTGGACTTGATACAAGTATCATTTTAAAATGGTTACAAGATGAATATAATGCTGAAGTTATCACTTTCACTGCTGATTTAGGTCAAGGTGAAGAGGTTGAACCAGCTCGTCAAAAAGCTCTTGACAATGGTATTAAACCTGAGAATATTTTTATTTTAGATGTTCAAGAAGAGTTTGTGAAAGATTATGTTTTTCCTATGTTTAGAGCAAATGCTATCTATGAAGGTGAATATCTTTTAGGTACATCTATCGCTCGTCCACTTATCGCTAAAAAGCAGATTGAAATAGCTAAAAAAATGGGTGCAGATGCAGTATCTCATGGCGCAACTGGAAAAGGAAATGACCAAGTAAGATTTGAATTAGGTTATTTAGGACTTAATCCAGATATTACAGTTATCGCACCATGGAGAGAGTGGGATTTAAACTCTCGTGAAAAACTTTTAGCTTATGCAAGAGAACATGGCATCAATATCGACCAAAAACACGTTGATAAAGATGGTAATCCAACAGTAAGTCCTTACTCAATGGATGCTAACCTACTTCATATCTCTTATGAGGGTCTTCACTTAGAAAATCCTATGAATGAGCCTGAAGAATCTATGTGGTTATGGACAACTTCTCCTGAGAATGCACCAGATGAAGCTGAATATATCACTATCGGTTACAAAAATGGTGACCCTATCTCTATTAACGAAAAAGAGTTATCTCCTGCTACAATTTTAAGAACGTTAAATGAGTATGGAAACAAACATGGTATCGGAAGACTTGACATCGTTGAAAATAGATTTGTTGGAATGAAAGCACGTGGTTGTTATGAAACTCCAGGTGGAACTATTATGATTAAAGCGCATCGTGCTATTGAGTCTATCTGTTTAGATAGAGAAGAAGCTCACTTAAAAGATGGAATGATTGCTAAATATTCAGAACTCATTTATAATGGTTTTTGGTTCTCTCCAGAGCGTGAAATGATGCAAGCAGCTATTGATACAACACAAAAATATGTTCAAGGAAATGTAAGACTCAAACTTTACAAAGGAAATATTGAAGTTGTAGGACGTGAATCTGATATGTCACTTTATTCAGAAGAACACTCTACATTTGAAGAAGATGAAGTTTACAATCAAAAAGATGCTGAAGGTTTTATTAGACTTAATGCTCTTCGACGTATTATCGCTGGTAAAAAAAGAAATCACTAAATAACAAATAAATATAAAATTAAAGGAATTAAAAGAATGACAAAAATAGATATGAACTCTCCAGAATTTATTTCAAGAATGGAAAAAACAGTTAAGTTTACAGATAAAGTATGTGAAACTCGTGGTTGGGTTTACAATCCTCAAGAGGAAGTAAATGAAGGTGTTCAGATGGGTCTTGCTCGTAACAAGATGATGTATAACAAACTTTTTTGCCCATGTTTTATGGTTGAAGAGGTAGATGGTAAACCTCAATCTGTTGATAACAGAACTTGTCCATGTACTCCAGCTATCGAAAAAGAGATTCCAGAAAATGGAAATTGTCACTGTGGTATTTTTTGTACTCCAGAATTTGCAGAAAAGAAACGCTTAGAAATGGGACTAGAAGAAGCTGTTCATACTCATTCACGTGGTCTTACAAAAGAGGAATGTGAAGTTCTTGTAACAAACGATGAATTAGATGGTGATGAAGTAGTATCTCTTCTTGAAGCTCGTGAACTTGGTATGGTTAATTTTGTACTTGTTGATGTTCGTGAAGATATGGAATGGAGAATGGGTCATATTAAAGGTGCTGACAAATTAATTCCAACAAGTAATTTCTATCAAGCACTTGAAGAAGCTAAATTAAATAAAGATGATAATATTATTCTTTACTGTCATGTTGGTAGTCGTTCTGCACACGTTGCTAGAATTATGACAGATATGGGTTATAAAATAGGAAACTTAACTTATGGTATCGTTTCTTATGGTGGCGAAAAAGAAAGATAGTTAGAAAATTTAGAGACCCTAAACTTTATTTAGCAAACACATAACGTAAACCATCGCCATTAATGGCGGTGATGTAAGTGGTATAGTTCGGAGTATCTTGCTGTTGTATATACTGCTTTAAAATTTCAATAGGCAAACCACCCCCAACACTAGTAACGAAATAACTTCCTTTTCACTAAAATAGACTATAATAACAATAGACTTCTTGCAAAACTGACGAAAATGAAGTTTAAAAGTATTAACAATGAGATACTTTCAATATCACTGGATTGAGTTTTGCAAGAAGTCTAATAGAATACCAAATCTAAAAAGGAGACTAAATGTTTAAAGTTGTAAGAGTTCGTATATATCCAAATAAAGAACAAAAACAACTCATAAATAAAACATTTGGCTCTTGTAGATTGGTATATAATTTACTTCTTGATGCAAAGATAAAAGCTTATGAATGTGGAGATAAACTATCTGCTTATGAATTAAAGAAACGACTCGTTCCAATGAAAAATGTTGATGGTGGAGAGTTTTTAAAAGAAGTGGATTCAACAGCATTACAAAATTCTGTATTAAAAATAGATGTAGCCTATAAAAACTTTTTCAGAAGAGTAAAGCAAGGTGGAGCAGTTGGATTTCCAAAGTTTAAATCTAAACATAATTCCTATCAAAGTTATCAAACATCAACAGCTACTATTAAAAACAATAAATTAAAACTTCCAAAAATAGGAGAAATTAAAACAAAATTTCATAGAGGGTCTATAATTGGTAAAATTAAAACTGTTACAGTTAGTTGTGAAGCAAATCAATACTTTGCAAGTATAAACTATGAAAATGGATTCGAGGAAGAGGTAGGTTCGAATAATGGTAAAGCTATTGGAATAGATATTGGTGTTAAAGTATTTGCCTATACAAGTGATAATAAAGCTATAAATCCAGATAGAAAGCATAATCTAACAAAAGATATTTCAAAGATGGTAAAGGCTCAAAAGAGTTTAAGTCGAAAGAAAAAAGGTTCTAAAAATAGATTAAAAGCTAAATCTAAATTAGCAAAATATCATCTGAAAATAAAGAATAAGCGAAACGATTTTTTACATAAAATCTCAAATATACTAAGTGAAAACCAAACAATAGTAGTTGAAGATTTAAAAATAAAAAATATGTCA
>CAZXSD010000104.1:0-5223 GCA_964642985.1 uncultured Sulfurimonas sp. | reverse complement strand
AGTAGAGCGAAAAGAACCAGAGGGAGATATATCTTTTTCTATCGCTATCTGAATATCTGTATCATTATATTTCTCACTATTTAAAAGAGTTTCAAGATTAGTAAACCTTTGAACATACGGATTGAGTGATGCTCCACTTATATGATAGCCATCTTCATTTTTAAGCATAGCTAAACTTAATTTAGCGATATTAAGTTTAGCTCGAGAACCAATTTTTTTATAATAGTATTGAAATTTTTGTATCTCTATCTCAAATGAAGTTATTATCTCATTATCTATATCTAAAGACTTAAAACCTATAATAAAATCTTTTAAAAAGAGAGTTCTTTCGCCTTTAACTGAGAGTAAAGTAATCTTTGTATTTAAAACTAAAAGAGGAGGAATCATATCGGCTACTGGGGAGGTATTGGCAATATTACCAGCTAATGAAGCGATATTTCGTATCTGATGTGATGCAAACTCTTTGGAAGCCTCCGATAAAATAGGAGTGAACTCATTTATATAAGAGTTTGATACAATAGTATTAATAGTTGTTAATGCACCTATTGTAATACTATTTTTATGTTTTGTAATGTAACTAAGCTCTTTTAAATGAGTTATATCAATAATTCCATCAACTTGATTTTTTTTAATTTTTAAAGCGACATCACTTGCACCAAATAGAAGAAAAAAATCTGGATATTTCTCTCTTAACTCGATAGCATCTTTTAAACTTTTGGCAATTAAATATTTCATTTTATACTCTTTACAACAGCATCTACTATTTTTTGATACCCTGTACATCGACATAAATTACCATCAAGAGCATCTTTAATACTTTTTTCATCTTCAAGACCATTATCTTTTATATAATCGTAAGAGCGAAGAATAAAACCACTCGTACAAAAACCACATTGAATTGCTCCACTCTCTTCAAAGTTTTTACGAACTATTTTTGTCTCTTCATATAAGCCTTCAAGTGTCAAAATTTTAGCACTTTGCATCTGTCCAGCTAATAATAAGCAAGAGTTTACAAGTTTACCATTGAAAAATAGAGAACAAGCACCACACTCTCCCTCTCCACACCCCTCTTTTATAGATCTGATTTTAAGTTCTCTTAAAATATCAATAACTCTATCACTTGGCTCTACTTCTAAGTTATATTCTTTATGATTTATATTACAAATTATCTGCATCTTTGCTCCACTATTTCTGGTGTAATAGGAATAGAATCAAACTCTATATTGAGTGCATTTGCTAAAGCATTCGCAATCGCAACAGCAGGTGCATTCATAGGAAGTTCCCCTAAACCTTTCGCTTTTTCATCACTCTGCACAAAACCAATCTCTAGTTTTGGTAAATCTGACGCCATAGGGATAATATAATCTGTTAGGTGAGCATTTTTAATTTTTCCATTTTCAAAAACAACTCTTTCATAAAGTGCAAATCCAATCCCTTGAGCAACACCACCCTCTACTTGACCCTCTGCTAAAATAGGATTGATAACTTTTCCAACATCTTGATAGGCATAAAAATCAGTTACTTTTACTTGATAAGTTATAGGGTTTACTTCTACTTCTGCTACATAACAAGCAAGAGAATAGCCATCATAACCATTACCATAAAACTTATCTTCATTCCATTTTATATTAGATGGTTTTTTATATTTTGAGATAAATCTTTGAGTTTTTACATCGCCTAGATAATTGTGAACCATCTCTCTATACTCTTGTAAATCTTTATATTTCCCAATAGCATCTTGAATCTTTTTTGCACTTTGAGTTAAAAGTTCTCCAACAATCATAACAGTTCGAGAAGCTACTGTTGGACCACTATTTGCCACTTTAAAGGTATTTGGAGTATGATAGATGATTTGAGAAAGAGGTAGATTAAGTGTGTCTGCTACTATTTGAGGAAGAACGGTTAAAGCACCTTGACCCATCTCGACACTACTAACTTTTATCTCTATTTTACCATCGCTAAGCAGGTCTAACCAAACTTCCGAATTTAAAAATGTTTCTCCAACTCCTGTAAAACCTCCACCGTGCATAAAGAGAGCCATACCTATACCTTTATTAGGTATATTAGCTGAATACTTTTTGTCAAAGTCACTTTTTTCTCTTGCTAAATCAAAAATAGTTTTGACTCTTTGATACTCCTCTATCTTTGCATCTGTAACAGTTCTTGAATCTTTTTTTGGAAGGTTTATCTCTCTAACTTTCATAGGAGAGATATTCAAACTTCTCGCTATATCATCTATATGTCTTTCAATTCCAAATATAGCTTGTGGCGCTCCAAATCCTCTAAATGCTCCATTTGGAGGTGTATTTGTTGCATAAGAGTTTGAATTAACTTTTATATATTCACAATCGTAAAATCCAGCTATATGAAGAACTGTTCTTGCTTGAACTACTGGAGTGAGGGTACAGTATGCCCCACCATCTATTGATATTTCTATCTCTAAAGAGTGTAGTTTTCCACTGTTTTCAAAATGGCTTTTAAAATCCATTGTAACAGGATGTCGTTTTGTGGTGAATGCTATATCTTGCACTCTATCATAGACTATTTTAACATCTTGTTTTGATTTTTTACTCAGTAGATAAACATAAGCTGCCATAAGAGAGGGATAATCCTCTTTCCCACCAAATGCACCACCTGTAGGAGCTTGTTCTATCTCTATCTTTGTATCTGTTAAGTTTTGAAGTGCCGATTGAACATAAAATGGGCATTGCATTGAGCCTATTATTTTTATGGCATCATCATTATATCTTGCTATCATACTTTGAGGTTCAAGGTATAACTGTTCTTGATGAGGTGTAGAGTAGGTTTTTTCCAAAGAGAGTAAAGAGGTATATTTTGGTTCTTTCCCTTTTTTTGTTTGAATGTTTTTGTAGATATTATCATCTTCAAAGATAATATTTTTTTTATTTTGAGCATCTTCTAATGTTAAAACAGCTTCAAACTCTTCATATTGTATAGAGATATTTTTTTGTGCTTTATCTAACATTTTTTTAGACTTATGCGCTAACAGTAAGATAGGTTCGCCTATAAATCTTACAATATTTTCAGCTAAAAAAGGTTGGTCATCTATTAAACTAGAGTTTATATTTTGACCCTCTATATCTTTATAATCAACTATGGTAAACTCTGAAAAATCAAATCTATCATCATAAGTTATAGAGATGATTTTTCCATAAGATATTTGAGAACGGACTATTGCACCATAAAGACCATTAAACTCTAAGTCATCTGTATATTTGAGAGTGCCATCTGCTTTAGAACTAGCATCAACTCTTTGTATAGATTTTCCTATCATAATGGACTACTTTACACAACTAGGTATAAAATGAAACTCTCTACCATCAAAAAGACCTTTGTCACTTAGCTTAATCTCTGGAATAACTAAAAGAGCCATAAATGAGAGTGTCATAAAAGGAGCGCTTAGAGTTGAACCTAAATCTTCTTTTACAAAGGTATCTATTTTCTCATATTGAGAAGCAACCTCAAACGCATCGTTATGACTCATAATCCCTGCAACTTCAAGAGGTAAGTGAAGTGTGTTATCTCCATCTACTGCACTAATTCCACCTTTGGAGTCAATAAGAAGATTAACAGCTCTATTTATCTCTTCATCACTACAACCAACAGCTATAATATTATGCGAATCGTGAGCTACACAAGAGGCAATAGCACCTTTTTCAAGATTAAAACCATTTATAAAAGAGATAGCTGGAGGAGAGCTTTTATAGCGATTTATAACGGCTATTTTTAAAATATCCTCCTTTAAATTTACACTAAAAGAGCTATTTTGATGCGTATGATATTTTTTTTCTAAAGTAAAAAGTTCGTGGTCTAGCACTTGAATAACTTCTATAGTTTCACATCTATTTTCAAATATAAAATCAGATACTTTAGTCGGTTGCGCGTGAAAGTTGTTGATAGGTTTTACATCTACTGAGTCTATTTTGGACTCTCTATTTTCACTCACAACTTTACCATTGATAAACGTGCGAACAATCTCGAAAGTTTTCAAGTCTGAAACCTCTATAAAATCAGCTTTATCTCCCACTCTAAGCTGACCAACATCTAAATTATAATGCTCTTTAGGGTTGATACAAGCCATTTTTAAAATATCAAAAAGCTCATATCCTTTTTCTAAACTTCGGACTACAAGCTTATTTATATGTCCATTCACAAGGTCGTTAGGGTGTTTGTCATCGGAACAAAACATTAACATATCGGAATAATTTTTTATAAGAGGAGCAAGTGCCTCATAGTTTTTAGCAGCAGAACCCTCACGTATAAGTATTTTCATTCCAAGGTCAAGTTTCTCTTTCGCTTCCTCATAAGAACTCGCTTCGTGGTCTGTTGATATTCCAGCATCTATATATTTTTTGAGGTCATTGCCACTTAAAAATGGAGCGTGACCATCTATTGGAATATTTAACTCTTTTGCATACTGTATCTTTGCCATTATTTCGGGGTCATCATTGACAACACTAGGAAATGCCATCACTTCAGAGAGGTGGTTTAGTTTTGGATTTTTGAGAAGTTCTTTTACTGTATCTGAATCTAATGTAGCACCACTTGTTTCAAAGGGAGTAGCAGGAACACAAGGAGAAACACCAAAGTTAAAGTTAAAATTTACTTTTTCAGCATTTTCTAACATAAATTCAATACCTTCAACACCTAAAACATTTGCTATTTCGTGAGGGTCACTTACCGTAGCTACTGTACCGTGTTTAACTGCTATTCTAGCAAACTCTGAGGGTATGAGCATAGAGCTTTCTATATGTATGTGCGCATCTATAAATCCAGGTAAAATATAGGTCGATAAAGAAGGAGTTTCTATTTTTGTGATAGAGCTTATATATCCATCTTCTATGACAACACTAGCGGGGAATGTAGTTTTATTTTTAATATCTACGTAATTTGCTTTTATTTTTATCATAGGTTATTATAACTTGTTTTGAGTTAAATGATTTTAAAAAAGCCTTCCAGCCAAAACCCCACTAGCAAATGACCATTGAAGATTATACCCTCCACAAGGTCCATCTAAATTCATTACTTCCCCACAAAAATATAAACCTTTTACTAACTTACTTTGCATAGTTTTAGGGTCTATCTCTTTTAAATTTATTCCACCACGAGTTATCATCGCCATCTTAAAACCATCGTGACCATTGATAGTTAAAGGTGTCCAAGCTAGAAGTTGAATAAGTTTAGCTCTTGAAGCTCCATCTA
>CAZXSD010000103.1:4009-5229 GCA_964642985.1 uncultured Sulfurimonas sp. | reverse complement strand
TATTGCAACAATAGAACTGACTCCAAAAGAGGAAGCTCCTGTTGTATGGGGAAAGATAGTTGTTGCAATAGATACAAAAACTTACACATCTAAAAAAGATATATTTTATGACGAAGATGGAATAGCTGTACGAGAATTTTTTTATAGTGATGTTGTAAAGTTTGGAAAATATTATATTCCTACCTATTGGAAGATACAATCTTTAGAGAAAAAAAATAGATATACAGAGATACTTTTAGAGGATGTAAAATATGATACTAAGATTTCATCTCGCTATTTTAGAAAGAGCGCTTTAAAGCGATTTTCAAGGTAATTGATTTGTTTAAGTTTTTTATAGTTATAATTGTTATATATAATTATAAGGGATAAAAAATGAGATTATTAACAACAGTGGCAATAGTATCTATTTTTACGATAAATTTATCAGCAGAATTTGGTTTTGGTGGTATGTTTGATAGTATGCAGGGTAATATGAACTCTATGCGTCAAAAGACAAGAGATATTTCTCAATCTGCTGTTGATGAAAGTAGTGAGGTATATGATAAAAATAAAATAAAAAAATATTCTAATCAAGATACTGATAAATCGGTATCTGATGATATTGTTAAAAATACGGTGAAAACTATTCCAAATGATGTAGATTCTGGAAGTTCGGACAAAAGTTATCTAAAACTTCAAAATAGGTTTGGGCATAGGGAATATTAGTATATTTTTTTAAAATTATTCAAAATTAGGGCATAATTACCGTATGTTAAATCTTGCCCTAAAAAACATACTATTCTACAAAGGTCGTTCTATAACGACATTTATCCTAACTTTCATATCTACTCTAATGTTCATAGTCTATGTATCCATAATGGATGGTTCACACAAATCTATGCTAGAAAATTCTCTTAAAATATATACAGGTGCGATAGAGATATATAAAAAGGGTTATCGTGATATTGGTGGAAATGAGTATCTAATTGATGATATAAAAACTATAACTGAAAAACTCTCTTTAGTGGATGGTATAGAAAAGTTTAGTGTGCGTTATGAGACTTATGGTCTTCTTTCCTCTAAAGAGCAATCATCCGCTTCAATGATAGTTGGAATAGAACCTGAAAATGAGAAAGAGATTAGTTCTATATATAAAGCTTTAACACAAGGAAAGTTTTTAAACACTAACTCTTCAAACTGTTTATACATGGGTTCTATCTTAATTAAAAAACTCAAAATAG
>CAZXSD010000103.1:0-3909 GCA_964642985.1 uncultured Sulfurimonas sp. | reverse complement strand
AACTCTTCAAACTGTTTATACATGGGTTCTATCTTAATTAAAAAACTCAAAATAGTGCCTCTTATATAACTCTAAAATTAAAAGATATTGATGATGTAGATAGTGTAAAAGAGGAGATAAAAACTCTTTTAGATGATGATAGCTTAGAGATACTTACATGGAAAACTTTGATGAAAACTATGGTAGAGGCTATGGAGGTGGATAGTATCTTTGGATATATCTCTTTAGGACTTTTTTTAGTGGTCATCTTTTTTGTGATTATGATTTATGGTTTTGTGAACATTAGCTCTCGTATAAGAGAGTTTGGTGTTTTAGAGTCTATAGGGCTTAGTAACTTCAACATCTTAAAATTGCTTTTCTTTGAGATATTTATAATCACTTTTATCGCTATACTTCTTGCTACTCCTATCGCTTCTTATATCGCCTATTATTATAGTATCAATCCTATTGTAATAGATGGTATAAGTGAGATGTATCGTGATTATGGAATTGTCTCAGATGAAGTTCCTTTTAGTTTTGATGTTTTTACAATATTTTGGAATGTAATGGTGATATTTTTTCTTAATATATTAAGTATCATCTACCCCTATTTTTATATCCGTTCATTTACTCCAACACAAGCGAGTCGTCATGTTTAAACTCATACTAAAAATGGCTTGGAAAAACTCTTTTGTAAGAGTTTCTCGTACTCTGCTTGTCATCATAATGATAGGTGTCAGTATGAGTATGATGCTATCAATTCAAGGTATTTATGATGGTATGGTTGTGAATATGATAGATAAAAACAAACGAAGTGATAGCGGAGAGATAAGTCTCTATGCTAAAGAGTTTCGAGTTGAAAGAGATATAAAATATAGAATTCAAAATGCAGATGAGATAAAAAAAGAGTTGCAACTAAGAGAGGGAGTAAAAGCAGTTGTACTAAGAGTAAGTGCAGATGGTCTTATCTCAACCGCTAGAAAGTCATCTTTTGCATCTTTGATAGGGATAGATTTAGAGGATGAAGAGAAGTTTGGCACATTTAGTGAGTTTACAAAAGAGGGGAAAGTAGCGTTTGAAAAAAGAGGTGCTGTTATAGGGATAGAACTTGCAAAAACTCTTAAAGTGAAAATTGGCTCAAAAGTAATCTTCTCAACACAAGATAGTAGTGGAGAGATAAACTCAATAGCTCTTAAAATCCGAGCTATCGTTCAAACAACAAACATTCCATTAGATGCAGGTGCAATATATACAGATATTAAAAGAGTTCATAAGTTTTTATCGTTACCAAGTAGCGAGGTAACGCAGATAGCATTACGAGTAGAAAATGAGGAGATAGTAAAAGAGTTACAACTCAAATACAAAGAGTTAGAGGTAAAAACTTTTTTAGAACTCCAACCTATGATGTCGATGATGCAAGATATGGTTGTCATATTTAACTCAGTTACTTTTTTTATAGTGATGATAGTTGTCTTCATAGGAATACTTGGAGTAATGTATGTATCCATACTAGATAGAATCCGTGAATTTGGAATAATGATAGCGGTTGGAATGAGCTATAAATATATACGATTACAGATAATTTTAGAGTCTGTTTTTATTGGATTTGTAGGGTATCTTTTTGGAGCTGTTTTAGGTTTGATTTTTCTTCTCTATTTAAAAGAATATGGATTAGATTTGAGTTTATACTCCGATGCACTCCAAAGTTTTGGGATGGAAACAGTATTATATGCAACTATAAAGCTTTCATATTTTACGACTACATTTGTAGCGATAATGAGTGCTTCGATATTGAGTGTATTTTTACCGCTTAAAAAGATTAAAAATCTGAATCCCGTTGAGGTTATAAAAAGTGATAAATAGAACTGCTATAATACTTTAACAAATAATCTGTGGAGAAAGAAACAATGAACAATGAAGAACTTATTTTTAATCTTATAAACGATATTTCCTATCCATTTTTATTGCTAAAAGAGGAAAATAATTTTACATATAAACAGAGCTATTCAAATAGAATGATGCAAGAAGTTTTAATTAGTGCAAATATGTATGAAGAAAATATAAAAGAGGGAGACCTACTTTTTGAATTACTTCAAGAGTATAAAGATAATGAAACACAAGAGTATGTTTGTCATGATATTGAGATATTTCACTCTATTTATACACTTAATTTTAATAAAACTGATCAAGGTATTCTTATTATTTTTATTAAAACAAAAATGGAAATTTTAAATGCTATAACATTTAATGAAGTAAACGGTTTATGTAATGCTATTATTGTCATACTTGACTTAAATGGTAAAATTATTGATATGAATGAATGTTTTTTAAATTTTATTGCGATGAAGAAAGAGGATGTTCTTTCAAAAAGTTTTTTAAAAACATTTATACCAGGAGATATCAATATTTTAAATAAATATTTTAAAAATATTTTGTCTAAAGATGATTACCATCAACATTTTGTTACACCTTTAAAAAGTGCTGATAATAAAATTTATAAAATAAATTGGCAAGTTTCAAAAATTGTAAAACAGAATAAAGATTATATTGTAGCAGTTGGAAGTGATGTTAGTAAATTTCTTGATGAAAATAGTGACTTAAAACGTCAACTGACAAGTATTAAAGTGGGTTTTGATTATTTTCCATTTTCAATAGGCTATATGAACTCTAAGGGAAGATTTATTAAGATGAACTCTCGCTTTATGAAGATGTTTCGTATAGCAGAACTTACTTCTGAAACTACCTTTGATAGTATAGAAATTTTACATAAAAATATTGGTTTTAATACGATGAAAGAGAATATAGGTTTTCTTAATGAGATTAGTTATAACATAGGTACAGATTTTTCTCATCAATTTATGAAAATTAAGGTTGATATTCGTATGCTTAGTGGTAAAAAAGAGAGTTCAAAATTTTATATAGTTGTAGTGCAGAAGAGTACAAGTTAAAAGATATGATAGAGTTACGTAATGTCAATAAATATTTTTATAAAGATGAAGACAAAGAGATTCATGCTCTTAACAATATCAATTTGACTATTAAAAATGGAGAGTTTACTCTTTTTAATGGGGCTTCAGGATGTGGAAAGAGTACACTTTTAAATGCTATTGGTGCTTTAGATAGCATAGATAGTGGAGAGATATTACTTGATGGTGAAAATATTACTAAATTGAGTGAAAGTGAGAGAACCGCTTTACGTTTAAATAAGATGGGTTTTGTATTTCAAGCATATAACCTTGTTCCAGTTTTAACTGTGGAGGAAAATATCGGTTTTATTATGAGATTAAGAGGATTTAGTGATAGTGAAATAAAAAAACGGGTTTTAGAAGTAGCTTCTCTTTTAGAGATAAAGAATAAACTTCATTCTCTTCCTTCAACTTTAAGTGGAGGTCAGCAACAACGTGTTGCAGTAGCACGTGCAGTAGCTGCAAAACCGAAAATAATATTAGCAGATGAACCAACTGCAAATCTTGATAGTAAAAATTCTCAAATTCTTATGGATATGATGCAAACTTTGAATGAGAAAGAGGGCGTGACAATCTTATTTGCTTCGCATGATGAGTTGGTTATGCAAAGTGTAAACCGTGTAATTAAACTTGAAGATGGTGTACTTATTTAATGTTTAAAATAGCTCTTTTTATTGGGTTCTGCTTTTCATTTTTATTTGGAGAGTTTGAGTATAGCGTTGAGAACTCTAACTTGAGTGTCTCTCAAAAAGAGTATGTTTATAACTATAATAGATTACGTTTTCGTGGAGATTATGTTTATGAAAATCACTTTGTAACTATAATAGCTGATGGTGTAAACTATTTTGGACAAAGATATATAAATTCACAAGAATTTTTATATCTTAAACTTTTAAAATCAGATACTCCTATTAGGTCATTTTCATACAATTTTAAAGGTTATCTAAGCAAAATTATGGTTAAA
>CAZXSD010000102.1:0-5281 GCA_964642985.1 uncultured Sulfurimonas sp. | reverse complement strand
ATGATAACAGTTATAAAAAGAAATGGACGTACTGAGCCATTAGATATTAGTAAAATACAAAAATATACATCTTCTGCAGTAGAAGGTTTAAGTAACGTTTCTCAAAGTGAACTTGAGGTTGATGCTCAAATTCATTTTCGTGATGGTATAACATCTAAAGAGATTCAACAAACACTTATTAAAACAGCAGTAGATAAGATAGATATAGATGCACCTAACTGGACATTTGTTGCTTCTCGTCTCTTTATGTTTAATCTTTACCATCAAGTAAATCATTTTTCAGGTTATACAACACTTGAAAAATATTTTCTTAGAGGGGAAAAAGAGGGACGTATTCTTTTAGGTTTAAAAGAGATGTATGACCTTGAAGAGCTAGATAAACATATAAAACCTGAACGTGATTTACAGTTTAACTATCTTGGTGTAAAAACTCTTTATGATAGATATATCATTAAAGATACAGATAATAATCCAATAGAACTTCCTCAACATATGTTTATGGCTATCTCTATGTTTTTAGCACAACGTGAAGAGAACAAAGAAAAGTGGGCTATTAAGTTTTATAATATGATTTCAACTTTTGAGGTTATGTTAGCAACACCTACACTCTCAAATGCACGTACAACAAGACATCAACTTTCATCTTGTTATATCGGTTCTACTCCAGATAATATAGAGGGTATTTTTGAGACTTACCAAGAGATGGCTATGCTCTCTAAATTTGGTGGTGGTATCGGTTGGGATTGGACAGGTATTCGTTCTATGGGTTCGTTTATAGATGGTCATAAGAATGCAGCTGGTGGAACAGTGCCTTTCTTAAAAATTACAAATGATATAGCTATCGCTGTTGATCAGCTTGGTACAAGAAAAGGTGCTATCGCTGTTTATATGGAACCTTGGCATACAGATATAAATGATTTTTTAGACCTCAAGAAAAACTCTGGAGAGGACCGTCGTCGTGCGCATGACCTTTTTCCAGCTTTATGGCTTAATGATGTTTTTATGCAAAGAGTTCAAGACGATGCTATCTGGACACTTTTTGACCCCTATGATACCAAAGAGTTAGCTACTCTTTATGGTGAAGCATTTACAAAAAGATATGAAGAACTTGAAGCAGATGAATCTATCGTAAGTGAAAAAATTAAAGCTAAAACTTTATGGAAAAAAATCTTAACATCTTATTTTGAAACAGGTAGTCCATTTTTATGTTTCAAAGATAATGCAAATAGAGCAAATCCAAATGACCATTATGGTGTAATTAGAAGCTCAAACCTTTGTACAGAGATTTTTCAAAATACTGAGCCAAACCACTATAAAATTAAATTTATTTTTGAAAATGGGGAAACTATTAGCTATGAAGAGGAAGAGTTAGTAACTGTTGATAGTGGGATAGAAAAACCGGCTAAAAAAGTCACTGCTTTAGATTCTCTTGGTGGTATGCCTATATTTGTTGTTGAAAAAGAAAAAATAGATGGTGAAACTGCTGTTTGTAATCTTGCTTCGGTAAATCTTTCTCGTATCAATACTAAAGAGAAGATAGATGCTATCGTATCTACGGCTATAAGATGTTTAGATAATGTAATTGATTTAAACTTTTATCCTGTTGAGAAAGTAAAACGTACAAATATGAAAAGTCGCTCTATCGGTCTTGGTGTTATGGGTGAGGCTCAGATGTTAGCTGAATTTGGTATTCTTTGGGGTACGCAAGAGCATTTTGATAAGATTGATGAACTTATGGAAGCTATCAGTTTTAACACTATCTCTGCTTCCTCTGATTTAGCACTAGAAAAAGGGAAATATCCTGAATTTGAAGGTTCTAAATGGAGTAAAGGTATTATGCCTCATGACCATACAAATCCTGAAGTACATAAACTTGTAGACCGTGGTGGACTTTTTGCTTCTAGTTATGATTGGAATAGCTTACGTTCTAAAGTAAAATCTCAAGGTCTTAGAAATGGTTATCTGATGGCTGTTGCACCTACAAGTTCTATCTCTATTTTAACGGGGACTACTCAAGCTATTGAGCCTGTATTTAAACGTAAATGGTATGAGGAAAATCTTTCTGGTCTTATCCCTGTTGTTGTTCCTAAACTCTCTCCTGATACGTATGCTTTTTATACACCTTCGTATGATTTAGACCAAAGAGTTTTAGTAAAAGCGGCGGCAATTCGTCAAAGATGGATAGACCAAGGACAAAGTTTAAATATCTTTGTGACACTTGATAAAGCAAGTGGTAGATATTTGAGTGAGATATATATGTTAGCTTGGAAATTAGGTTTAAAATCAACATATTATCTTCGTTCACAATCTCCTGAAATATCTAATGATGTAGAAGATAGAAGTATGGAATGTGTGGGTTGCCAATAAAAAGATATACTTACACTAATAAAAAGGAACAAGATGAAATACTTGGTAACTGATGACTCAAAACTAGCGAGACTTAGTTTAATTAAGTCTCTTAAAACTCATGTTGAAGATGCTGAAATTTTTCAAGCTGTTAATGGTCAAGAAGCTGTTGATATTGTTAAAGCCGAAAAACCAGATATAGCTTTTTTAGATTTAACTATGCCTGTTATGGATGGTTATGAAGCTCTTCCTTTGATGTTAGAAAATCATCCCAAACTTAAAGTTATAGTTGTCTCTGCCGATATTCAAGAGAGAGCTAAAACTAAAGTGATAGAACTTGGAGCGCAACTTCATGTACAAAAACCTATCAATGTAGAGAAGATGAAAGCGATTTTAGAGATTCTATAATGAATGAATTAATACTAAGTGAAGATGAAAAAGATGTTTTACAAGAGCTGATGAATGTTGCCTATGGTGATGCAACTGCCGTTGTGGCAGAGATGCTTGATGCTTTTGCATCATTAAGTATTCCTCGTATTAAGATTATGACTACGGGAGAACTTATAGAGCAGTTTCACTCCCTTAAAAGTACAAGTTATTTTTTCTCAACTCAAGCATTTGCAGGAGAGTTTAATGGTGAAAGTGCTTTTTTCATAGATGAAAAGAGTGCAAGAAATTTAGCAAAACATCTTGAACTTGAAAGTGATGAAGATTTAGATGATGCTATTTTAGAACTTACCAATGTTTTAACATCATCACTCACAACAAGACTAGCACAAGAGATGGATACTGAAGTTCGATTTTCACTTCCAAATATCAGTAAGATTCCTTTAAATGAGATTGCAGATAGTAAAACTTTTCAGCAATATAATAAAGTGATAGTTATAGATACTCAACTCAATTTTGAGGATCAACAGATTAATGGTGAAATTTTTATATTAACAAAGGATGGGTCGATAGAGTGGTTGAAAAATCAATTAAACAGTATCTTAGAAACTTTGATGTAAATAAAAAATTACTCTCAAATATCGACAATGGTGTCATTATTCTTGATGAACATTTAACTATCTATTATTTTAATAAATGGTTAGAGATTCATACATCCATCAAAGAAGATAATGTTATTGAGAAAAAAATCACTGATATTTTTCCAAATATAAATATAAAAACTCTCCAACGAAAAATAAGAACTGCCCTTAGAATGGGGACTCCTAGTTTTTATGGTGCAAGTACCTCAAAATATCTTATTCCTATTAAAATCAATCAACTCAATGTTACCGATTTTAAGCATATGAGACAAGATGTAAGTATTATCCCTTTTGATAAAGATAAAAAGCTTCTAGCACTTATTATCAGTGACCAAACAACTATGTTAAATACAAACTTACTCTTAGAAACAAGTATAAATAAAGTTCAAGAGTTAAACGGTGAACTTGTCAAAGAGAGAGAGACTATTGATAACAAAGTCTTACTTATTAAATTTGATACAAAATATATGATTAGTAATGTTTCAAAGGCTTATCTACAGTTAATAGGTTGTAATGATAAAAATTTACTGCATGAAAACTTTTTTGAATATTATAAACTTTTTATAAATAAATCTTTAAAAGAGAGCATTCTTCAACATATAGAAGAACAAAAAGTTTTTCATTTTGAAAATAAAATATTATCCCTTACAGGAGAAGATTTAGACCTTTCCTATACTTTAGTTCCAGAGTATGATTCCTATACCAAACATATAGGATTCATACTTTTTATGCAAGATATAACAAGTAATAAAAAAGTTATTTATCAGCAAGAAAAACTTTTAGCAACTTCAAGAAGTGCTGCGATGGGTGAAATGATTAGTATGATTGCACATCAATGGAGACAACCATTATCAGTTATAACTACCATAATGGCAACTATAAAAGTTCAAAAAGAGTTAGATATACTAGATATATCAACACTAGATTCATCTTTTTCTACTATAGAAGATACTGTAATGTACCTTTCTCATACTATTGATGACTTTCGAGATTATTTTAAACCCAATAAAGTTATTAGTAATATATCTATTAAAAAACTTATTGAAAAATCACTAATTTTTATAATAAATGAGATGAAATTTTTAAATATTTCCTATAATGAAGATATAAATGAAGATATTTTTATTACAACCTATCAGAATGAACTTATTCAATGTATTATCAATATTTTTAAAAATACACTTGATGCCTTCAAAGAAAATAGTTTTGAAGATAAAAAGATTGATATTAGTGTAAAAGCTCAAAGTAGTTCTATATCACTAACTTTTGAAGATAATGCTGGTGGAATTGATAAAGATACTATTCAAAAAGTATTTGAACCCTATTTCTCTACAAAATCAAAAAATGGAACAGGCTTAGGACTCTATATGACAAAAACAATTATTGAAGAACACTTAAATGGTAAGATTACTATTACAAGTGAGAAACCTTCAACAACAGTGGTAATAGAACTACCCTATTTTATACAAAAAACAAAGGATGAAAATGAGAGTAATATGCCCACACTGTCTTAGTGTAAATAATATTCCACAAAAAGAGAGTTATAAAAAAGCAAACTGTGGAAAGTGTAAAAAATCCCTACTAGATACTAAGCCAATAGAGCTTACAACTGCAAATTTTGATGAAGTAATAGTCAATAGTGATATACCAGTGATAGTTGATTATTGGGCACCTTGGTGTGGACCTTGTAAGATGATGGGACCTAATTTTGAAAAATCAGCTAAAAACTTTCCAGTTAAAACACTTTTTGTGAAAGTAAATACAGAAAATGAACAGCAACTAGGGGCAAGATTTGGAATAAGAAGTATTCCTACTCTTATGATATTTAAAGAGGGTAAAGAGGTTCACCGTGCCTCAGGTGCATTAAGTGAGGAACAGTTGAACTCTTTAGTGAAACAATTTATTTA
>CAZXSD010000101.1:0-5425 GCA_964642985.1 uncultured Sulfurimonas sp. | reverse complement strand
TCTATCTCATCTACTATCTTTTGCTGAATATTAATAGGTGGAAGTGGTATTTTCACATCTTCCCTTAAAAACTTACTATTCACACTTTTACCAAAGGCTTTATTACTTTCATTTAATATATTTAAATCAATAAATTTAGAATTAAAAAGAACAAATAGATAACTATTTAAAATTTTATTTTCATTTTCAAGTTCTAGTCCAGCGATTGCTTCATTTGTATATAAATCTTTACCAGCAATTGCAGTTTTCCCTAAACTTAATTTAAAGCTTAATAAAGTAGTATCTTTCTTTATTAATTTTACATTTGATTGTTTTACACCTAACATATTTATTCTTTCTTTTGTATCTTCTATAATATTAGAGTTCATTTCAGAAATTGAAACCCATAAGTTATTAGCATTTGTATAATATTCTTTATTATTTCTACTTGGTGTTCCTCCTATCTTTATATGACAAATATCTCCTAATAATACAATATCCCACTTACTCTTAATCTCAATATCTTTTTTAATACCCAACCCAATACCACAATCAAAATCAATCTTTTTAAAATCAATTAAATCAACTAAATTATATTTAAAGATATTTTCTTTTAAACTCTCATCAATCTCTAAATCTTCATTTAAAAATGCTTTTCTTATATAGCTATTTGCTTTTAGTGGATTTATTTTATTAGTATCATCATAAAGTTTTGTATCTTCATATATCTTTATCCCCTCGCTACCTTTTCTATTACTCCACTCATAACCTAAAAAATCTTTTTCTGCTTGTTTTTCTCCAGTTTTTATAACTGTTGTAATCTGCTCACTCTCTAAACACAAACAAAAATACTTAAACTTTTCACTCTCATACTCTTTAATTTTAAGTAATAACTCTTTATCAAGCTTTTTACTTTGTTCCTCTTCTGATAAGTTTTTAAATGTTTTTTGTTTTTTTAAATTTTTAATCTCTGTTAAATTATTAAACCACTTTGTATAAGTTTTATAAAAGGCACTCTCTTTCAACTCATCACTTATAACATCTCCAAAAATACTTTTATAATCTTTATGATTAACATCTATATTTTTAGAATATTCAAATAAATAATTGTCATCACTATAACTATCATTTCGTAACTTTTCTTGATTTTGAAATTGTAATCTTACACTTTCACTAAAATATTTATTATCTTGAGATTGTCGTTTTTCTAAAAATAGTGTTACAGTATTTGTACCAGTTGCACCAAAAGTATTACTTCCAAACTCTGTAATAGCTTTAATATAAAAATCTTCAATTAATAGTTTTCTAGCTTTAGCGTAAATTCCACTATTACTTAAAATACTTGATGGTAAGACTACCGCCCCATAACCTCCAACTTTAAGAAGCTGAGAAGTTTTTTCAAGAAATAAAACCTCTATCTCACTAGAACTATTTGTAAGAGAATCAAAAAGTTTATAATTATTACTATTTGCTTCACTAAAATTTTTGAAATCTTTTACACTATATGGTGGATTTGCTACAACTATATCAAATCTCCCCTCTGGTAACTCTTCTCTATATGCTAATCCATCTCCATAGATTATATTACTCTCTCCAGCGCCATTTAAAAAACAAGCAACTTTAGCGGTACGACTTAATCTATAATCTTTTTCAATACCATAGATATGCTCTTTTACCCAAGATGTATTATTTTTATAATTAGATAATTCAAGCTCTTTTATCTCATTTGAAACCTCATCAATAGCTTCTGTTAAAAAATGAGCAGAACCACAAGCATAATCTATAATATATGGAAGTGGATAAGTTTCACCATTTTCTTTTTTTTGTTCTATTATATGCTCAATCGGTAAACTCATCATAATAAATTTTGTAATAGGAATAGGAGTAAAAAATTGTCCTTCACTCTGTTTAAAACCTTTTGAAAGTAAATTTTCAAAGAAATTTCCTAAAATTTGTTCTTTATGAGTATAACTAAATTGATAATCTTGAAAAAGTTCAACCACCTCTTTAAGAACTTCTGCATTTTTAAAAAAAAGCTCTTTGGAGTTTACATCTAAAAAAGTAAATTCATTATTAGAGTGATATTTTTGCTCTCTAAACTTTTCTAAAATAGTATTTAAAGCTGTTTTTTTACTATAAAATTTAAAAGTTTCCTCTATTTCACTTTCTTTAATATAGGTAACTTCCTCTTTTAAATAATCTTTCATACCTATATGAAAAAGATTTAAAAGTTTATCTTGCATAGTATAAATATCATCAATACCACTTTTATATTGAAAATCTAACTCTTGATTTTCTGTTTTGGTCTCATCTACTATTTTACATAAAAATAGAGATATAATTTTATTAAATGCTCTCTCTTTTTCTGAAATATTATGATGTCTTAATATTTCCATAAATTGATTATAGATTTTATTATCTTCTGGAAGTGCTTTTAAGTCTTTTCTTTTTTTAGCTTTTAATTCAATATTATAAGCTTGAATATCATCTTCAAAAATACCATTATCATTAAAAGATAATAGATATTTTATTTTCCAAGTTTCAAAAAGTTCTTTGTTGTTTTTTGCTTTTTCATACTCTTTTGATGTTTTTATAATTTTATTTTTATACTCTATTTTATTTTTATTAAATCTTGAAGTATAAAGACATAGGTATTGAGTATCTCTCTCTTGTGCATAATATGAAAAAAGTTGTCCACCATCACTTTTCATATTCTCTATCTCTTTTTCATACTCTTTTCCATAAGTTTTACACTCTACTATTAAAAGGGGTTTATTCTTTTTATCTTTTACTAAAATATCAGCTTTTCCACCACTTGCACCATGACCCAATTTCCATTTTGGTTCTAGTTCAATATCTTCTTTCTTATACCCTTTAGTAAGTAGTTTATCGACACACTCCAATACTACAAAGTTTTCATCACTTGAAAAATTAGATGTTGTTTTATCTCCAACTTTAATACCAAATTCACTATAACCAATAGACTCTTTTACAATATCTACTTCTAATATTTTATCCATATATTTTTTTGAATAAATTTTATTCTTTTCTATAAAACTTAAATTTTTCAATAATTTTTCAATATTTGCTATTTCCATCATATCCCTTTATTTTAACTTTTTGAAAAAACTGTTATACAAGCATAATGTTATTAACTGTTTTTCTCTTTCTCTATTTTTGCAATTATCTCATTTTTTACAAAAAGTAAGCTTTTATAAATATCTATTAAGTCATCTATTTTTGTACTATCAAAGTTTTGAGATATAAAATATTGATATTTATCTTTTCCTAACTTTTCTAAAATAACAAAATTCCAGATAGCACCAATTATATAAGCACCTCTCATTGATATTTCATTATTTAATTCAATAGCAGAAATTAATTCTGCTAATAGTTGTGGTCTAGGATTACTGAACTCTTCTGCTCGTTTAAACTCTTGAATAAAAAAATAGGGATTTTTAGCAAATCTAAGTCCTGTTGATATAGTAAAATCAACCTCTCCAGTTAATATAAATTTTTCTGTTTGATACAATATTTTTTCATCATAGAAATCTCTAAATTTATCACTTTTAAAATTAACACTTCTTAAAATTGGACTTAAAAATCGCATTTTCAAATCCTCTTCATCATAAAATATGATGTAATCAGCTTCATCATTAATTAAATCTTTGAGTAAATCTTCAATCTCTTTATTTATCTGTATATCATTATTGAACCAATCAAAAAAGATATTTTTATCTATTTTTTGTTCAATATCAAAAATAGAGTTTAACTCTTTATCTCTAATTTTACTAAAAGAGTAGATTGGTATACCATCACTACTTTTTCCCTCTAGTTTATCTATTTTTTTTTGTAGCTCTTTTATCTCTTTTAGAAGTTTAAGCTCTATCTCTTCACTCATTTAAACTCTACCTTTTCCCCTAATCTATCATTAATCCCACGATATTTTTTCGGTAACTTATCAAGATAAGGCATAAGAGCATCTTGAACCTCAAATCTATTAGCACCTTCAGCTTCAAGTTTTTCTTTTATCGTATCTACTATTTTTTGTCTTTTTGGAGTATCGTCATGATGCTCTGTTAAATCTTTCCCATATCCACGAAATCCTGGGGGAAGTTCCATATTTTCTATCGGTATCTCTTCATACTGCATAGTTGGCATAGTGTCATTTTCATCTTTCCAAGTTGTGATACTTCTTTTTAACCAGTTTGCATCATCACGCTTAGGAAAATCTTCACGTGAATGAGCGCCTCTACTCTCAGTTCTTAATAATGCTCCATAAGCAACAGTCAATGCCACTTTTAACATCTTTTGGGTTCTGTAAGCATTTACAAGTGCAGGGTTTGCTGCACGAGATTTTGAACGAAATATTTCTATATTTTTAGAGCGTTTGAGTAACTCTTCTAGTTCAATTACAGCATCTTGCAGGTCATCTCCATTTCTAAAGATACCTACTTTTTCCATCATAATCTCTTCCATACGACGGCGAAGAACATAAGCATCTTCTCCATCTTCTTTACTTAAAAGAGTGTCTATTTTATCTTGTTCTATCTTTAAAAATTTCTCTACATTTGCAGTATGAATACTTATATCACTCTCATCAGAATCTAAATAATCACTAATATATTCAGCCACCAACATTCCAGCAACAACCGTTTCACTTACAGAGTTTCCACCAAGACGATTAAAACCGTGCATATCCCAACACGCTGCTTCTCCAGCACTATAAAGCCCTTGAAGTGTTTGAGATTCTCCTGTATATTTCGTACGAATTCCACCCATAGAGTAGTGTTGTGTAGGACGAACGGGAATCCACTCTTCAGCAGGGTCTATTCCTAAGAAGTTCTCACAAATCTCTTTTACTTCACGAAGATTTTTCTCTATATGGTCACGTCCTAAAATCGTTATATCTAACCAAAGATGGTCTCCATAACGAGATTTTACACCTTTTCCTTTTCTTATATGTTCTGTCATTCTACGACTTACAACATCACGAGATGCTAACTCTTTTTTATCTGGTTCATAGTCTGGCATAAATCTATATCCATCTTTATCAAGTAAAAGACCACCATCTCCACGACAACCCTCAGTTGTTAAAATCCCTACTGGAACTATGGCAGTTGGATGAAACTGTATCGCTTCCATATTTCCTAAAGTTGCAACACCTGTTTCAAGTGCGATAGCTTGACCGATACCTTGACAGATGATAGCATTTGTGGAAACACTATATATACGTCCATATCCACCCGTTGCGATAGTTGTAGCTTTAGCCACATAAGCGACCAACTCTCCATTCATAAGGTTACGAGCTATTGCTCCATAACAGCGACCATTTTCGTGGATAAGTGAGATAGCTTCTAATCGTTCGTGTAT
Source organism: uncultured Sulfurimonas sp. (assembly GCA_964642985.1). Taxonomy (GTDB): domain Bacteria; phylum Campylobacterota; class Campylobacteria; order Campylobacterales; family Sulfurimonadaceae; genus Sulfurimonas. The sequence continues at coordinate 73 of CAZXSD010000101.1, read as the reverse complement.
CTCTATGTTATCTTGATGCGCTTTGTTATCCATAGCAAAAAGCATAGAGTGACCTGTTCCATCAGATGTATAA
>CAZXSD010000100.1:0-5641 GCA_964642985.1 uncultured Sulfurimonas sp. | reverse complement strand
TAGAACAAGTAATAATAAACTTACTATCAAATGCAAGAGATGCTTTTGAGGAACAGATTATTGAGAATAAATATATAAACATAATAATAGATATGAAAAATAACATCCCAACAATAACCATAGAAGATAATGCAGGTGGAATCCCACATGCCATACAAGAAAAAATCTTTAACCCATACTTCACAACAAAAGAACAAGGTAAAGGAACTGGGATAGGTTTATATATGAGTATGGATATAATGAGAAAAAGCTTTGGTGGAGATTTAGTTTATAGTGCTATTGATAATGGTAGTAAATTTGAAATTGTTTGTGGAATGAGAAAAGAAAATATTAACAAGCCTCTTGTAAATTCAATAATCTCAAAAAAGAGCTGATGATGCACTTTATGAGGCTAAGGAAAATGGTCGGAATAAGGTTTGTTGGTGTTAATAAAAGATTTTAGCTATAATCACACTAATTTAACTAAAGTGATAACAGTATGAATTTTGAACCATATCCATTTGAAAAACTTAATAATCTTCTTCAAGATATTACTCCAACTTCGAGTTATGAAGCATCTATCTTAACGATAGGTGAACCTCAGTTTGAAACACCCTCTTTTATACAAGAGGCTCTTTCAAACAACACAAACCTACTTAAAAAGTATCCAAAAACTTCAGGGGAACAGATACTAAGAAAGGCTCAACGAGAGTTTGTCTTAAAAAGATTTAATACAGATTTGAGTGATGCTCAGATTATCCCTACTTTTGGAACGAGAGAGGTTCTTTTTAACTTCCCTCAATTTTTACTTTTTGATAAAGAAAACCCTACAATGGCATTTACAAACCCTTTTTATCAGATTTATGAGGGTTCAGCTATTGCAACACGTTCTAAAACTATCCACTTAAATCTTAATGTAGAAAATGGTTTTAAACCAACTATTGATGAAAAAGAGTTAGCTCAATGTGATTTAGTTATCTTGAACTTTCCAAACAATCCAACATCATCAGTATTAACATTAGAGGAACTTGGCGAATGGGTTTATTTAGCGCTTAAATATAACTTTGTACTTCTAAATGATGAGTGTTATAGTGAAATATATACAGATAAACCTATACCGTCACTTTTAGAAGCTTCTACTTATGTTGGAAATACAACGTTTAAAAATATAGTTGTAATTAATTCTATCTCTAAACGTTCTTCTGCTCCGGGTTTACGTTCTGGTTTTATAGCTGGAGATGAAGTGATACTTAAAGAGTATATGAAATATAGAACCTATGTAGGTTGTGCATCTCCATTACCTCTTCAAAGTGCAGCAGCTGTTGCTTGGCTAGATGAAGAACACGTTGCAACTTCAAGAGAGGTTTATAAAGAAAACTTTAAAATTGCAAAAGAGATTCTTGGTGTAGAGATTCCAGAAGCTACTTTTTATATATGGATGAAAGTTCCAAATGCTTTAGAGTTTACAGTAAAACTGTATAAAAAATATAATGTTAAAGTTCTTCCAGGAGAATATTTAGCAAGAGAAAATAGTGATGGAGAAAATCCAGGTATCGGTTATATTAGAATAGCACTTGTTGAGAGTGCAGATAAAACAAGAAACGCATTAGAGAGAATTAAGGAGTGTTTAGGTGAGTAAAACAGAAGATTTTAAGGCAAAAATATTAAAAGCACAAGAGAGTTCAGATATAGCTTCTTTATATATAATGGAAGAGGAAGCACACGAGCTTTTAGATGAAGATACACTTGGTGGATTTTATGCAAATATTTTAGATTTAGCATTAGAAAAACTAACAGATACTCTTGAAGCCCATAGAAAGATGGATATAAATGAAGTGCAAGATTTTGCAACACTAAGAGCATTATACGAATATGCGATAGAAAATTATAGTGCAGAGCAGATAAAAGATGCAAGTGCTTTATTTGAAGTTTTAAGTGGACTTAGTAATGATGAAAACTTTTCAACTGCTCTAAAATTTCATTGGATTGCAAGTGCTGAAAATATCTCATTAGATAACTTCTTAGAAAATATAGCTGATGTTGATGCTACTCAAAATGCTGGAACTTTTTACATTAGCTGTTTTAAAGAGGAAGCTCAAAAATTAGTGGATAATAAAGAAAAAAAAGGTAAATAGTATATGAAGATTCACTTTATTGGAATTGGTGGTATCGGTATCTCTGGACTTGCTCAATATATGCACTTCAACGGTCATAAAGTAAGTGGTTCAGATATGAAAGATACTATCATCACTCAAAAACTTCGTGATTTAGGTATTGATGTAAACACTCCCCATTCAGAAGATGCTATATCTAATCATAATCTTATCGTACATTCTGCAGTTGTAAAAGAGACAAATCCTGAGATAAAAAGTGCTAAAGCTAAAGAGATAAAAATTTTAGCACGTCGTGAAGCTTTAGTTGATATGCTTGAAGATAAAAAAGTCTATTCAATTGCTGGTGCGCATGGTAAAAGTACAACAACAGCGATACTCTCAGCTATTATGAAGGGTTCAGCTATCATAGGTGCAGAGTCAAAAGAGTTTGGCTCAAATGTAAGATATGACGATACAACTGATACTATTATTTTTGAAGCAGATGAGAGTGATGCTAGTTTTTTAAACTCAAACCCTTATTGTGCGATAGTTATCAATGCTGAACCAGAACACATGGAGTATTATGATTATGATGAACAAAGATTTTATGATGCTTATAAAACTTTTATAGAATCTGCACAAGTTCGTATATTAAATGCTCAAGACCCTTATTTAGAAACTTTAATAGGAACTGTTGATGCACAATGGCTCTATCCAACTAAAGATATTAGTGATATAAAATATATTTTGATAGAGAATGAACCCTATACAGAGTTTAGGTTTAAAGATTTCGGTATATTTAGAGTTTGGGGATTTGGTGAGCATATAGCACTTGATACTGCACTTGCTATTCTCTCTGCTAAAGATAGTATGGATATAGAAGATATACGTAAAAATCTTTTAAACTTTAAGGGTATTAAAAAACGTTTTGATATTGTTGGAGCTGAGGATAATCTTGTGATTATAGATGATTACGGTCATCATCCAACAGAGATAAAAGCAACATTTCAATCAGTGAAAGAGTATGCCTCTTTAAAAAATCTCAATAAAATAGTAACGATATGGCAACCACATAAATACTCAAGAACTATAGATAATCTTGAAGCTTTTGTAAACTGTTTTAAAGGAACTGATGAACTTATTATCCTACCTGTATGGGAAGCTGGTGAAAAACCTCGTGATATAAATTTTGAAAATGAGTTTAAACAATATAATATAACTATGGCAGATAGTATAAAAAGAGTGGATAATAGAGTAGATATTATAAAAAACAATCAAGTTTTAACGAGTTTTGAGAAAGACCTTATCATCAGTTTTGGTGCTGGGGATATAACATATCAGATTAGAGGAGAAAATTAAGATGGCATATATATTAGGATTGGTAGTCTTAGCACTATTCTTTCTAGCTTTACACTATTTTACAGAGACTACAAAACCTCAAAAAATGCTTATTACTATGATAGCATCCGTAGTTATTCTTGGTGCGATAGCTTTTAATAGCTATTCGACGTATGAGAGAGAGATGATGATGCAAACAGTGATGAAGTTTCATCAAAATAAAGTAGTTGTTTGTAATGGTGTTGAGGTAAATAACTCAGAATTTACTCTTAGTATCGGTACATATACATTTATAGGAAAAGAGACAGGTGCTAATTATGGTCAGATGATTAGTGTTTCGGATTGTGAGTAGTTTTGATAAAACTGATAAGAATTTAAATAACTAAATAAAAAGTAGAATATTTATTATATAAGGTTTAATGAATGGATTTAGAAAGTAATGATATAGAACAACAAAAATTAGATGAACTTCAAAAGATTTTTCCTGAAATTTTTGAAGATGGTCTTATAAACTATGATAAACTTAAAACTATTTTAGGTGAAAATATTGATAAAAGTAGTGAACATTACTCATTTAATTGGAGTGGTAAAAAAGATTGTTATAAAATTATAAAAGCAAAAACTAATGCCACTTTAAAAGTTGATACAACACATTCAGAACTTGACACAGAATCTAACTCAAATGTTTTTATAGAGGGTGACAACTTAGAAGTTCTTAAACTCCTTCAAAATGCCTACCATAAAAAAGTGAAGATGATTTACATAGACCCACCTTACAATAAAGATAGAGATTTTGTATATAAAGACAGTTGGGGCGATACTATAACAAACTATCTGATACAAACAGACCAATTAAGAGATGAGGGTTATACAAGTACAAAAACTTCTAGCACGGGACGTCGTCATACAAATTGGTTAAATATGATATATCCTCGTTTATGGTTAAGTCGAAATTTACTTAAAGATGATGGTGTTATATTTGTAAGTATAGATGATGATGAGGTGCATAATCTTCGTAAAGTTATGGATGAAATTTATGGGGAAGAGAATTTTTTAGAACAAATAATATGGAAGAGAAGAGCAACCCCTCCAAATGATAGAATTATTGGAAGGAACCATGAATATATATTAGTTTATGCTAAAAATATTGAAAATGTACAGTTATATTTACAACCTAGAACTGAAAAATTAGATTCTGATTACACAAATCCTGATGATGATATCAATGGTCGATGGCGAACATCAGACTTGTCTGCTAATGGGAAAGGAAATAGATTGGCTGAAAGTTGTATCTTCCCTATTAAGAATCCAGATAATAATGAAGAATATTATCCACCAAAAAATAAATGTTGGTTATACAATGAAATAAAAGTTAGTCAATTATTAAAAGATGGGAGAATTGGATTTAGAAAGAAAAGTGGTACACCATATTTAAAAAGATATTTATCCGAGGTAAGAGATGGCAGTACGTTAGCAACAATTGTAACTGATGGAGGTTTTTCAAGCGATTCTGCAAAAGAATTAAGAGATATATTTGAAAATGATTATTTCGATTTTCCAAAACCTTTGAAAATTTTAAAAAAATTGTTATTAACAGGTTCTAAAGAAAATGACATAATCCTAGACTTCTTCGCAGGAAGTGGAACAACGGCTCATGCAGTTATGGATTTAAACAAAGAAGATGGTGGAAATAGAAAGTATATTTTAGTACAACTTCCAGAAGCTACAGATGAAAAAAGTGAAGCTTATAAAGCTGGATATAAAAAGATAAGTGACATCACAAAAGAACGAGTTAAACGAGTTATAAAAAAACTAGAGTACAAAGATGGTTTTAAATCTTACTATCTTGATAACTCAAACTTTCAGATGTTTAAAGAGCTGAAAAAACGACCTAATGACTCTTTAGAAGATATTGAAAAGATGTTAAGAATGAGTGTATTTCAAGAAAATATTTTAACACAAGGTGCAAAAGAATTAGATTTAGTCTATGAAGTTGGCTTAAAAAATGGTTTTACTTTGAGTGCGCAAACAGAAGAATTACAAACAGAAAACTACACATTTATAAAACTTTTTGAAGATGAAAGAGAGTTTTACTTCTGTTTTGATGCAGAAATAAAAAATGATATTATCCATGATATACCAAAAGATGCAAAACTTATATGCTATGAAAAAGCATTGGGCGATAGTGTAAAGTTAAACTTACATTCTAATCTTGATTTAGAAACTTTATA
>CAZXSD010000099.1:0-5813 GCA_964642985.1 uncultured Sulfurimonas sp. | reverse complement strand
TTAGATAATAATATTAAATTTACATTTCCAACAAAACTAAATATCGAGGTTAAGGTTGGAGATATTTTAGATAATAAAGTTGATGAAAAATATACTATATCTGATAAATTATGGGCAGGTCATCAAAGAAGAAAGAAGGAACATAAAGCTAAAGGGAATGGTTTTGGTTATTCAATTTTTACGAGAGATTCTGAATATACAAGTACATTAAGCGCAAGATATTATAAAGATGGTTCAGAAGTTTTAATAGAGCAAAAAGATAAAAATCCTAGAAAAATATCTCCAAGGGAAGCTGGACGTCTACAAGGGTTTCCTGATAATTTTAAAATTGTTGTAAGCGATACACAAGCATATAAACAATTTGGAAATAGTGTTGCAGTTCCAGTTATTCAAGAGTTAGCAAAAAATATTTTAAAAGCATTGGAAGAATAGATGGAAATAAAAAAACTTGAGATTACAAAAAGTAAATTTGATATAAATTTAAAATTCTATTTTCTTTTAAAATATCTAGTAAAAACAAATGAGTTAACGGTTGAAACTTTAGAACAGTTAGTAAAAAGTAAAGTATAAATGTTAGCACTATTCATAGGTGGAATAAAAAGTGGAAAAAGTAAAAATGCAGAAGAATACACTTTAAATAATACGAAAACAAAACCAATCTATCTAGCAACAAATGAGTTTTTTGATGATGAGATGAAAGAGCGTGTGCAAAAGCATAAAGAACAACGTTCTGATAAGTTTATAACTATTGAGGAGCATCTTTCACTTGTTAAGACTATTCAAGGTCAAGAGAGTACAGTTTTAGTAGAGTGTATAAGTATGTGGATTAACAATATGCTTTATCATGGATTTAGTGAACAAGCGATGATTCATCAGATAGAGGAGATTGAAGAGTTGGGGCAAGATATAGTGTTTGTTATCAATGATGTAAGTTGTAGTGTTGTGAGTGAAAATAAATTGGTTCGAAAATTTGTAGATATAAATGGTCGTATCTCTCAACTGTTAGCTTCTAAATGTGAAGAGGTTTATCATATAACAGCTGGGATAAGTATTAAAATTAAATGAGATTTTTTCAAGGTTTTGCATTAGCATTTAATATGCTGAGTATATTTCCTTTTTTTAAAGTACATAACTTTTTTAGTGGTATAAATGGTTATTCGGCTATGTTTTATCCATTGGTTGGGTTTATATTAGGCTCGATACTTTTTACTGTTTATTTTTTCCTTCAAGATATAGTTCCTTTAACTCATTTAGCAGTTATTATTTTTAGTATATGGATATTACTTACAGGTGCTTTACATATTGATGGATTTAGCGATACAGTAGATGGTCTTTTTGTAGATAAAAAGAAAGCTTTAGAGGTTATGAAAGATTCTCATGTGGGTGGAATGGGAATGACATTTACTTTTGTTTTTCTTATTTTAAAACTCTCTTCTCTTATCCATTTTGAGGAATATTATCTTTTGCCTATTATTTTGATGTTCTCACGATTAAATGCAACATTAGCTATCTATTTTTATAAGTATATTAGTAGTGGAGTTGGTCAGCTTATAAAAGATGAGTTGGATATTAAATATATTATATTCGCTCTTTTTTACTCTTTAGTTATCGCTTATTTCTTTTCAGCGATTAGTTTGCTATTTATCTCTCTGATAGTTTTAGTTTTAAGTGCTAGATTTTTTGTGAAGCGATTGGGTGGTTTAAATGGGGATGTTTATGGGTTTATTGTTGAGGTTAGTGAGGTGGTGCTTTTAAATTTTTTGGTTTTTAGGTTGTTGTAGCTAAATTGAACTTTGGATTTTAGCTATATGAGAGGATATTATCCTCTACTTCTTACAACTTCCACTTCCTGCTATAAAACCAAATACACCAGAAATTACGGTAGCTAATAAACCAATACCTAAATCTTTGTCACCTGTAAAGATAAGAGTAATAGCAAGTATTCCAAGAGCAGTACTAATTCCAGCTCCAATATTGAAAGATTTATTCCATTTTGAGTGTTCCATTACATCTTTTTTAGAAGCATATTCATATTGTCTTTGATTGTCTTTATCGGTTGCTTCTATCTGCTTAATAGCTGTTATCTGTTTAGCTTGTTCTATTTTTTCAACGACTTCCCCTAATTTTTCAAGAGGTATAGATTTTTCAGTTAATAGTTCACTTTTTGTTGTTTCAACTTCAGTATCAATAACATCATCTTCTTTATTATCTTGCATATTTTAACCTATAATTTTCCATAAAACTTTTATCTCTCGATATTAATGTATTAATTGAACTTTTAATAACACTTAACTCTATCGGTTCATAGGATAGTTGATACCCACCATATTGAGATTTAACTATTTTAGCAGATATATTTGGTTGTTCTTTATTTATCTGTTTTGATTTTAAGTATGCTTCTTCTAATGTCATAATGACCTCCTTAAAGGTTATAGAGTTTATTATAATTCTTTTAGACTTTTATAGTCATAAATATATTAACTAAAAACAAAAACAAACCTCAAATTCCAAATAATCCAAAGGATACTCCCTCATCAACCTCTTAGTCTCAGAAAACGATAAAACCCCCCGAGACCCACTTACTCCACTCTGCTTAATATACTTAAACATATCACGAGTAGATTTAAACTCTAATCTATAATTCACAACTTCAAATGTAACATCAAAATACTTTTTTTGAAGTTCATCTATCGTTTGAGCATCTTTTAAAATAGAGTTTAATCCTGCTGTTTTATTAAGTGTTTTAAATGTATTTGATGTAAAAATAGCTAAGGCGATAGGGGCATTTAATTTTTGAATATCTTGAAATACTCTCTCTAAGTCATCTGCCCATTGAAGAGCTGATGCTGAGATGATATAGTCGTAAGTTGTGTTACAAAAAAGAGAGTTAAAGAGTTCTTTGTCGTTAAAGTTTCCATAAATAGCTTCTATATTGTCAGCTTTTGGATGGAGTTCTAACATTCCTTTTGCAAAATCTACACCTCTGAAATGATTATAATTCCAATCGATACTTTTACAAACTGCACCACTTCCACACCCTAAATCTAAAATATTTTGAGGTTGAGTTTTTATATGTGAAAGGAGTTTTTCTACAACTTTGTTTTGAATGATGTTATTTGATTCATAACTAAACGCATATTTTGAAAATTCGGAACTTACTTTCATTTTTTATTTACTATAAGTGAAAGGATAAATATAACCAACACACAAAGTACAATAGTCGCACCAGATGGCAATGAAAAGTAAAAAGAGAGAGTCATACCAGATGCAACACTAAAAAGAGCGAAGAAGAGAGATATAAGAACTGTTGGTAAAAAACCTACTCTATATTGAAGTGCTGAAACGGTAGGGATAACCATCAATGCACCGATAAGTAAACTTCCAACCACACGTATAGAAAGAGCGATAATAATAGCAACGACCGTCACAAGTAAAAAGTTTAAAAGCTTTACTCTGATACCACTTACTTTTGCAACCTCTTCATCATAAGCGATAAAATACAACTCTCTTGAAAATAGTAAAAGTAAAGCCAAAGAGATAGAACCAAAAATAATAATAGTTTGAACATCTTCATCACTTACAGATAAAACAGAACCGAAAAGATAGGAAAAGAGTGAGTTGTTAAACGCTCCTCCAAGGGAAACTATTATAACAGCGATAGCTAATGAACCTGAGAGCATTATTGCTAAGATAGAATCTGAATAGAGTGCAAAAGAGGTTCTTAGGTACTCAATAAGCCAAGCTGAAAGTATCGCAACAACAACTGCCATCCAAAGAGGATTAAACCCTGCAACTAAACCAACTGCTACACCAACTAATGCCGAATGTGCTAATGTTTCACTCATCATAGAGTAGCGTTTAAGAACTATAAATGTTCCACTTATTGAGGCTAAAACTGCTATTAGCATTCCTGCTATAAACGCTCTTTGCATAAATTCGTATTCAAACATCTCTAACATATTAGTTCCTAATGCTCGTGCTTATGATTGTGAATAAGATGAGACTCAACCCCATAAAGCTCTGTCATATCTTCACAACTCAAAGCCTCTTTTGGATTGTTACATATAATCGCTTTTTGGTTGATTGTAAAAAGGCGTCCTATATCATCTGCTATAACGCCAATATCGTGAGTTATAAAAAGGATAGTCATATTTTCATCTTTATTTAACTTCCCTAAAAGAGCATAAAATCTTTTTTGAGATACAGCATCTACACCAGTATTTGGTTCATCTAGTATAAGTATCTCTGGTTTTGAAGCTAAAGCTCGTGCTATCATTACACGTTGGCGTTGACCACCTGAGAGTGTTCCTACCATTTTGTCTTTTAAGTTCTCTATATCCATCTTTTTTATGGCATCATCAACAGCTTGTTTATCTTCCTCATTCATTCTTGAAAAAAGAGAGCGTTTAGCAGTTCTTCCCATATTTACTATATCTAATACAGTCGCAGGAAAGTTTGCATCAACAAGAGATGCACGTTGAGGAACATAGCCTATTTTAGACCACTCTTTAAACTCTGATAGCTTTTTTCCAAAGAGTTTAATAGTTCCACTTGATGGCTCATTTAATCCTAAAAGCATTCGTATAATAGTAGTCTTTCCTCCACCATTTGGACCTATGATAGCTATATAGTCCCCATTAAATATTTGTAGTGAGATTTGAGAAAGTATCTGTTGGTCTCTTACATTAAAGTTAAGATTTTCTACATCAAAGATAGGAATTCTAAAGTTTATTGACACATAAGCGCCTTAGAGAGTTTTAGTAGATTTTCTTTCATTATAGTTTCATAAGTCGCATTTTTATCTGCTTCATCTTTTGTAATATTTCCAAGAGGTTGAAGTGTATCTACTGCTACATTTGTATCTTTAGCGATACTTTTCATCACTCTATCACTTACGAAGCTTTCAAAAAAGATAGTTGTTATATTATTCTCTTTAATATGTTCCATAAGTTTTGTAATCTGCTTTGCATTTGGTTGCGCATCTGGAGAGAGACCACTTAGTGTTTCTACTTTAAAATTATATCTGTTTGCAAGGTAAGAAAAAGCATTATGATTTGTGATGATAGTCTCTTTTTTACAACTCCCTAAAACTTTTTGATACTCTGCATCTAAGTTATCTAACATCGCTAAATAACTATTTCTATTTGTAATATAAATATCTTTATTTGAGGGAGAGATTTTGATAAGGGCATCTGTAATAATATGTGTAGAGATCTTCATATTTTGCAAATCTAACCAATAGTGAGGGTCAAGTTTACTACTTGAACACTGATGTCCCTCTTCGTGGTGGTCGTGATGGTGATGTTTATCCACTTGAAGTTCTCTTAGTTTTACTTTTTTACTCATATCTATTGAGTCATTTTTAAACTTAAATCCCTTTATCCAAGGCTCAAGTCCAGCACCACTATATATAACTAACTGACTTTTTTCTAAAGATGCCATAAGTTTTGGAGTTGGTTCAAAGCTATGTGCATCTACACCAAATGGTAAGATATTAATGATTTGAATTGTATCTTCTGAGATATGTTTTGTGATGTCATAGAGTGAAAAAGTGCTTGTTGCAACTACTAGTTTTGTATCAGAGCTTTCTTTAGTATCTTCATTAAAGACCAATACTAGGAAAACAAGTGTAACTATTATTAAAACAAAAATTATTTTTTTGAACTCTTTCATATTATATATTCCTATAATGATTTTTGGAATTATACCCTATTTTGTAATATAGTTTTTTTTAGCTATAATTCACAACTTTTAAAATCAGGATTTTATATATGACAACTAGTTTTTTACTTATTGTTCAAATAGTTTTAGTG
>CAZXSD010000098.1:0-5823 GCA_964642985.1 uncultured Sulfurimonas sp. | reverse complement strand
AATGGCTATGAAGAAAATTTAGCTATTTTAGATTTTTGAATCTGCAAGTGGCTCATAAATATAATGATTTTTATATTATAAATTTAAAAGGTCAAAATAAGTTAGACAAGATAAAACCTATATTTGACCCTATAAATCGAAAAGTATCAAAAATAGAAATATTTTTAACTCTAAATAATTTTGATGAAGGTGATTTAGAGACACTCTTATTATCAAGTTTAGACAAAGAGAGATATACTCCTCAAAACTCCTTTATGTATAAAAATAAAAAATATAGAGATACAGGACTATGGGATTTATCACAAGATGAATTTAAGAAGATATTAAAAAGAGGATAAAAAATATGAGTGAATTAGAAAAAGATAGATTGATTTTAGAATTAGAACAGCGGATAAATAGACTGGAGGGTAAAAATAATGAGGGAAAACCTACTTATAGTTTTAGTAAAATAAAATCTGAAGAGTTAGAAACTATTGTGGATATTACTCATAATTTTGATAGAACTATTTTTGATGATTGGTTTGATAATAGCTATTTAGTAGATGCTGATATATCCCTATTTTTGGAGAACTTATTAGAAAAAGAGGGAAAATATTTAAACTATTATTATGAAGAAAATCTAAAAATAAAGTTTTTAACTCCTATTTTCAATAAAATAGATTTTAATATAGATATTGAAAATATAAATATTAAAGATTTTTATGAAGAAAAATTAATCTATGAAACAGATAGATTTATCTTCAACGGCACAGTTGATTTTACTATTGCACAAGGTAAAATCAAATCAACAAGACCCTATTTTTTTATTCAAGAGTTTAAAAAAGGAAAAATGAATACAGACCCCGAACCACAGCTCTTAGCAGAACTTATCTCAGCTATTGAACTTAATAATGAGCTAAGAATGAAAGGTGCTTATATCGTAGGAGAAAATTGGAATTTTGTTATTTTAGAAAAATTGGGAAAAGATAAATATCAATATTTTGTAAGCCGTACTTTTAATGCTACAAATATGGAAGATTTAAAAAATATTTATAAAAATTTAGTTTCTGTCAAGAATGAGATAATTACAAAAGTACAAGAAAAAAAATGAAAACACTAAAAACAGTAGCTATATCCTTAGCCTTATTACCATATCTACTTTTTGCAGATATAAGTGCCGTAGGGATAGGGAAAACATCATCTAAGGCGAAAAAAGAGGCGTTGTCTGCACTGAGCCAAGTTATAAAAAGTGATGTTCGTACACGTATTGAAATTATAGATAAAGAGAAAGGTTCTAAATTTGTTTCAGATACACTTTCTCATATAAAAATAACTTCAAATCTACCTATAATGGGTACTGAATTTGTTACTATTTCATCTCGTAATGATTATAAAATAGAAGCAAAACTTATCTCAAGAAATGTAAATAAACTTTATAAAGAGAAATTACAACAGCTAAAAAATGAGATGCGTTCTAGTGAACTTGAGATAAGAGGCTCATCTTCAAACTCTATAAAATTGGAGATGTATCAAAATTTACACTCTCTTTTAAATGAGTATGATAGATATGAGAGTGTTGCCACTATTTTAGGTATTAAAAATCTTCGACGTCCTCTTTTAACACACTCTAAAATTAAAAGTAAAATTTTACAACTTCATTCAAATATTAATTCACTCAATATGGCTACAACTATTTTAAGTGAAAACTTTAAGCAAAAAGGTATATTTGTATCTCCTCCAACTATTGAGCATAACTCAAATCCAACTCAGTTTGGTTCAGTTTTTCAAAAGAAATTAAACTCTAAAATAAAATATCCAGCATCATTTTTGAAAGCTACTTATATTTTAGAGGGTCAATATAGTTTAACAGCTGATGCGATGATATTGAGTTATAATCTTTTAAAAGCATCTACAAAAGATATTGTAAAATCTAAAACTATTACAATAAATAGACAAGCTTACTCAGGTTTAGTTACAAAACCAAAAGTGGTAGATTTTAATACACTTTTAAACTCTGGAATAGTTCAATCAAGTGATTTAAGAGTATCTTTAAGCTCAAATAGAGGAACAGAACAGTTACTTTTTAACAAAGGTGAAGAGATAGAGCTTTTTGTAAAACTTAATAAAAAAGGGTATCTTTATATAGTAGCTTATACACAAACAGATAATGGAAAACTCTCTTATCTTTTAGAGTTAAATGATGGTCGTGGTAATACTAAGTTTACGAAGTTTATAAATGCAGATGATGCTTCAAAATGGATAAGTTTAGGGGCATTTGAAGTAGCCGAGCCTTTTGGAATAGAAAGTTTACAGGTTATCGCTTCAAATAAAAAATTAACGAAATTACCATCTACTAGATATGATGATAATTTAGGGTATTATATAGTTTCAAATAATATTAAAAAAGCTCTTATAACTACGCGTGGACTTAGACCTAAAAGAACAGGAAAAGTTGAAAGTAGTGAAGATGTTATGAGTTTTAGGACTATGAAGTAAAATGCAAAAACTATTTTTAATTTTTTTATCTATTTTTATGATAACACTGCTTCAGGCAAAGCTTATTGACTATGATATAAAACCAGACTGGTTAAAGAAAAATAACTATATGGGTCTTACTATCTTAGATTCTAAAGAGTTAGAGTTTGATACATATAAAAATATAAAATTTAGAGAGATTTCAGCTTTAGCTTTTAAAAATAATATTCTATATGGATTGAACGATAAAAGTAAACTTTTTAAATTTCATCTTGATATTCAAAAAGATAAAATTGTGGGTTTAGAGTTAGAAGATGTGATAAAACTTAAAGATAAAAAAGATAAAAAACTTATTAAGATAAATCGAGATAGTGAGGGGATGTTTATAGTAGGTAAAAAGCTTATCATCTCTTTTGAAAAAAATCCACGTGTTGAAATATACTCTTTTGATGGAAAAAAAATAAGAGCTATTCCTATAAATAAAAGTTTAAGAGATATAAGTGATTATGTAGCCCCAAATAAAGCACTTGAATCATTAGCTTATAATAAAAAGTATCATCTTGTGACAGCTCCTGAATTACCATTAAAGGGAGAGAAGTATCATACTCTTTACTCTAAAAAGAAACAGTGGAAATTTAAGGTAAATGGTAGTATTACTGCTTTAGAATTTATAGATAAAAATAGAATTTTAGTGCTTCAAAGGGATTTTAACTATTTTACTCGTCGAAGAGAGACTATTTTGAGTATTGTAAATCTTTCTAAATGTAAAAAAAAGATATGTAAAGAGAAAATAGTAGCTATTTTTAAAAGTAGTGATGGTTGGCATCTCGATAATTTTGAAGGTTTAACAAGAATAAGTAAAAATAAGTTTTTAATGATTAGTGATGATAATGAAAGTTTATTTCAAAAAACACTTTTAGTTCTTTTTAAGATAAATAATCTCTAATCTTTTAACATTAAATTAACAAATATCAACTATAATTATACAAAATATTAAAGGATAATAATATGGCACAAGTACCAGCAGATATAGGTTGTTTAAATGAAGAATGTATAGCAAAAGATGAGTGTAATCGTCAAGTGATAGCAAAAAATAAAACGGCTCGTGAAGTTCAAGAGTTTGGTGGAACAGCAGTTAAAAAATGTGGAAAGTTTATACAAAAATAGATGCGATATCTTTTTTTAGTCATAGCAACACTTTTCTTTAATGCTTGTAGTGTTAAAAACTATGAGCATACCTCCTCAAAAATAATTATAATTAAATCCCCTAAAATAAAATTTGCAGATTTAGGTTATATTCGTAATTCTGATAATTCAATAGAGTTAGAACTTTTTATAGCAGGAAATGCTGTTGAAAAGATAACTCTTAATCATCTGATATGTGTAAATGCTGGATGTATGAGTAAAAGAGGATTTAATGATGATTATCTAAATCCATCATATCCAACTGACTTACTTCAAAATATTCTTTTGGGTCGTGAGATTTATGAGGGTAAAAATAGGGTAAAAACAGAGAGTGGATTTGAACAGAAAATATCTTCTAAAGATGTGGATATAATATATAAAATTAATTCAAAAAGCATTTTTTTTAAAGATAGAAAGAATGGAATAATATTTAAAGTGAAGGATACTCAATGAGTTCAAATAAATTTGTAGGCGCACACTGTTCAGCTAGTGGTGGTGTTTTTAATGCCGTAGCTAACGCAGAGAAAATAGGAGCAAAAGCATTTGCTCTTTTTACTAAAAACCAAAGAAGATGGGATGCTAAACCTCTTGATACAAAAACGATAGATAAATTTAAAAAAGCACTTGATGATAGTGGAATACTTCCTAAGCATGTACTTCCTCACGATTCATATCTTATAAATTTAGGTCATCCCGAAGAGGAGAAACTAGAAAAATCACGAAATGCTTTTATAGATGAGTTACAAAGATGTGAACTTTTAGGTCTTGATAGATTAAACTTTCATCCTGGTAGTCATCTTAGAAAGATAGATGAAGATGTGTGTTTAGATAGGATAGCAGAGTCTATAAATATAGCATTAGATAAAACAACAGGTGTAAGTGCTGTTCTTGAAAATACAGCAGGACAAGGAAGTAATCTTGGTTGGAAATTTGAGCATTTAGCACATATTATAGATAAAGTAGAAGATAAATCACGTATAGGGGTTTGTATCGATACTTGCCATATATTTACAGCTGGTTACGATATACGTACAAGAGAAACTTATGATAAAACTTGGGAAGAGTTTGAACATATAGTAGGTTTTAAATATCTTATGGGAATGCATATTAATGATTCTAAAGCAGATTTAGGCTCTCATATAGATAGACATCACTCTTTAGGTCTTGGTAAAATAGGTCTTGATAGTTTTAAATTTTTGATGAATGATGAGAGAATGGATAATATTCCTCTTATTTTAGAGACGATAGATGATAGTATTTGGAAAGAGGAGATAGAGCTTTTATACTCTTTCTAATATATTTAACTATATAATAGTTATATATTATTTTTTATAAGGATTTTTATGAAGTATATGCCAATAGTTGCTATATTAATATTTTTTACATCAATTTTAGATGCTTCTTCGTATGCTAGAAGTATTAGAGTAGGTTCATTTTTGAAAGAATCTCGTGCAGAAAAAGAGCTTGTTAAGCTAGAAAATTTTGTTCAATCAAATGATAGACTTTCAGATCTTCAAGAAAAATATCAATTTAAAATAAAGCTTTTAGTAAGAGGGAAATATTATCTTAATGTAATTGAACCATTAATGAAAAAAGATGTTGTGCAAGAAATTTTAGATATATTACGTACAGAATACTCTTATGTATATCCTAAAAAAATCAGATACCTTCCTGAATATGCAAATTATGGACAGAAAAAAGTTGTTCAGGTACAAAAAGAGGAACGAGTAGAAGAGAGTATAGATGATTCTGAACTACTTGAAAAAGTTGATCAAATTTTAGAAGATGGAAAGATAGAGGAAGATACTCAAGAGAGTGTTAAGCGAACAAACCATCTTCGAAAAATGGAAGCTGTTGAAGATGAGTCTAGTATTTTTGATATTTTTAGTTTTGATTTTAGTTTTGACTTTTTTAGTTCTTCTGATGAATCAGAGGAAAAAGAAAAAATAATTGAAGAGATAGTTAAAAAAGAGAATAAAAATATTGAAGAGGAAAAAAGCTTTATAGTGGTTGCTTTAGACACTATCATGAACTATATTTTAGAAATTATTTTAGCTATTGCTATTGTAATTATGTTAGTTTTATTAAAATTATATATTACATATCGTAAAGAAAATAAAGATAAAATTTCGATGCAAGATATTTATAGTTAATATCTTTAAGGTTATATAGTATTTTTACTAT
>CAZXSD010000097.1:0-5874 GCA_964642985.1 uncultured Sulfurimonas sp. | reverse complement strand
CAGCTAACTCTTCTTGAGAATAAACTATCTTCATACCACGACCACCAAGAACAAACGATGGACGTACTAAAACTGGAAAACCAAGTTTTTCTGCAATTGGTCCTGCTTCCTCTTTTTTACGAGCTAATCCATTTTCAGGTTGCTTGAGTCCATTTTTGATAACAAAGTTAGAAAACTGTTCTCTATCTTCTGCTAAATCAATAACAGCAGACGTTGTACCGATAATAGGTGCGCCTATTTTAGTAAGAGCATCAGCAAGTTTTAGAGGTGTCTGACCACCAAAGTGAACGATAATACCATCTGGTTTCTCATTTTCAACAACTTCACGAACATGCTCAAAGTCGATAGGTTCAAAGTAAAGTACATCAGAAGTATCATAATCAGTAGAAACAGTTTCAGGATTACAGTTGTGCATAATTGTCTCAACACCCATCTCTTTAAGTGCAAAAGCAGCGTGAACACAACAGTAATCAAACTCGATACCTTGACCGATACGGTTAGGTCCACCACCTAAAATAAGAACTTTTTTCTTATCACTATGACGTTTTTTAACATTTGGAAGTTTTGTAATATTTGTAGTTGAATAAAGGTATGGAGTTAATGCTTCAAATTCAGCTGAACAAGTATCAACTTCATTAAACTCTAAACTAACACCTAGTTTTTTTCTAGCATCATATACTTCATTTTCTGTTACTGTATGCTCAGAATTTTTAACGATAAGTTGAGAGATACGTTTATCTGAAAAACCATCAACTTTTAATTCTCTCATAAGTAAATCATCAAAAAGAACTTTGTCTGTTACTTTTGCCTCTGATTCTATTAACTCTTGAACTTGATATAAAAACCAATGGTCAATTTTACAAGTATCAAACATCTCATCAATAGTCATTCCACGACGGAAACCCTCTGCAACATATAACATTCTATCTGCATTTGGACGACGGATTTCGTGTTTTACTTCTTCCATATCTGCATCTATCTCATTAAATCCACAAAGGTCAGTTTCTAATGAACAAAGAGCTTTTTGCATAGACTCTTTAAACGTACGACCAATAGCCATAACTTCACCAACTGATTTCATAGATGTACTTAATGTACTTACAGCTTCAGGGAATTTTTCAAATGTAAAGCGAGGAATTTTAGTTACAACATAATCTATAACAGGTTCAAAAGATGCAGGTGTTCCCGTAATATCATTTGTAATCTCATCAAGAGTATAACCGATAGCTAACAGTGTTGCAACTTTTGCGATAGGATAACCAGTAGCTTTAGATGCTAGTGCAGATGAACGTGAAACACGAGGATTCATCTCGATAACAATCATACGACCAGTGTTTGGACAGATTGAAAATTGAACATTAGAACCACCAGTATCAACACCAATTTCACGTAAGATGTCAAAAGAAGCATTACGCATTCTTTGGTACTCTTTGTCAGTAAGTGTAAGAGCAGGAGCAACAGTGATACTATCTCCCGTATGAACACCCATAGGGTCAAAGTTTTCAATAGCACAAACGATGATACAGTTATCCGCTTTATCACGGATAACCTCCATCTCGTACTCTTTCCAACCTAACATAGATTCCATAATTTCGATTTCGTTTACTGGAGACGCTGAAAGACCTTCCTCTGCAAGAATTTTGAACTCTTCCATATTGTAAGCAACACCAGAACCACCACCAGCAAGAGTAAAAGAAGCTCTACTAATAACTGGAAAACCAATCTCTTTAGCTTTTTCTATCGCTTCATCAACAGTATAAGCATTAGCACTTTTTGGGAGATCCATACCAATTTTAATCATCGCTTCATTAAACGCTGAACGGTCTTCGCCTTTATGAATAGCTTCAGGAGTTGCACCTAAAAATTCTACACCCTCAAGCATACCTTTTTCATACATACTTGTAGCTACATTTAGAGCAGTTTGTCCACCCATAGTTGGTAGAACAGCGTCTACATTTTCTTTTTTGATAATTCTAGCAATAACATCTTCTTTGATTGGTTCGATGTAAGTTCTATCAGCAAACTCAGGGTCAGTCATAATAGTTGCAGGATTAGAGTTAATAAGAACTACTCGGTAGCCTTGCTCTTTAAGAGTTTTAACAGCTTGAGTTCCTGAGTAGTCAAATTCACAAGCTTGACCGATAACAATCGGACCAGAACCTATAAGTAAAATAGTTTTAATGTCGGTGCGTTTTGGCATATTTTTACCTCTTAAAAATGTATATGAAATTTGCTGATTATACTAAATAGGTACTTAATATTTGATGAGTTTAATAGTTAAAACTGTACATCAAAGAGAGTAGACCAGAGTATATATACTTTTCATTGACAATAGGACTATCGATAGCTTCATCTGATAGTCTATCAATTTTTAGATTAATAAGTGTTGCTAGAGTATCTGTAAATGGATAGTTTATAAATGTTTGTATACCTATTTGTAAACCACCATCTGGTAAATAAATATCTCTAAAAGTAGTTTTCTCTTGTTGAGTAACCCCATAATAGTAGTTTATAAACTCTTTAGATTGATATGTTAAATTTATACTTGGATAAAAAGAAAACTTATCTATCTTAAAATCATAACCAATATCTGTTTTAATAACAAAAGATTTTTCTCTATCTAAAATATCTGTTAATAGCATAATTTCCATATAAGAGTTATCTATTTTTCCACTAAAAGAAAGACCACCTTCCCAACTTGATTCTCTTTCTTTCATAGATACAATATCATCACTTGTATAACCATAAGTTCTTGGCATAGCAGTAAATGAAAAAGCCCAAGCATAATTATCTTGCTTTTCTCCAAGAAAATAAAGACCAACTCTTGTCCATCGTATATATAAAAGACTATTATCAAAAAAAATAACAGGTGAAGGAAGTTTAAGTGTATTAACATCTTTATATGGTTGAGTTTGCAGATACAAACCAGCACCAATACTAAGTGTTTCTTTTTTTGATTTTTCTTGTGCATTTAAAGTTGAAAATATTAGAAAAAAGATAAGTATATATTTCAATAGAGACTCCTTATAATATGAAAATAATTAATTTCATTTGCCTTATAATAAGGCTCAACAATAGCATTTTGATAGCCTTGAGATGCGGTAACAGATATAACTCTACCTACTTTTAAACCCTTAAAAAATATTTTATCCAATCCTGATGTGATAATTTCATCACCTTCATTTATTTTAAACCATGTTGGAATAAATTTAATGAGTATATTTTCGGAATTATTTCCATGGGCAATACCTGGTGCTTTATTTTTACCAACATAAACAGCATACGAACTTTTTAAATCTTTATTAAGAAGTGCTAATGGCATACTATTTTTTGGTATCACTATACCTGCTACTAACTCTTTATATACTAGTCCATAAATTTTCGAACTATTATAATCCTTCATATCTATCCACACTCTGTTTAAATCACCAAATTTTTCATAAGATATACTGCGTATAAGTTCTACCCTTGGATCACTTTGAAACTGGGAATTATTCTCTTCAAAAAGATCTTTAATCTCATTTGCAAGTTGTTGCATTACAAGATGGTTATTTTCAAAATGTCTAAGTTCCTCTTCTAATTTCTCAATTTTTTCTGTTTGAGAAATATGTTTATTAATACTATTTTCAATAGACTCTACAGAATAGTGATAGTTTATTTTTATTTTATTTAAAAAGCTAATAATAGGTGTTTGTATAATAGGGGAGTAGTTTAGAGCAGTAATAGAAAGAACAATAAATATAAATAAAAAGCTAAAGAGCTCTTTATTCATTTTCAAAAAGCTCCTGCAGTAGGTCTATCTCTTCTAAAGCTCTTCCTGTTCCATGTGCAACAGCCAAAAGAGGTTCATCCGCCACAAAAACTGGAATTCTAACAATATCTGAAAGATATTTATCAAACTCACGAATTAATGCACCACCACCAGTTAAGATGATACCATGGTTTACAATATCTCCTGCTAAATCTGGTGGAATTTTTTCTAATACACTCAGTAATGCTTCAGAGATTTCAACTAGAGGTTCTTTCATCGCTTCTCTTGCATCTTCACTTGTAAGTTCAACTGAACTTAAAAGTCCTTCAACTTGGTCACGTCCTGTAATTGTCATAGTCATCTCTTCATCTAATTGAACAGCTGTTCCTATAGCAATTTTAATCTCTTCAGCAACACGTTCACCAATAAGAAGATTGTATTTTTTTCTTACATAGTTTACTATACCTTGGTCTATCTTATCTCCAGCAGTTCTAATAGATTTTGATAAAACAAGACCACCTAAAGAAACAACACCAATTTCAGTAGTACCACCACCAATATCCACAACTAGATTACCCTTAGGCTCTCTAATCTCAACACCAGCACCAATAGCTGCTGCCATAGGTTCTTCTATAAGAAAAACTTCTCTAGCTCCAGCACTTAATGCAGACTCACGAACAGCTTTACGTTCAACTTGCGTTAAACCATAAGGAACACAAATAATAATTCTAGGACTTATGAGAGAGCTTCTTCCATGAGCTTTTTCAATAAATTTTCTAATCATCTTTTCAGTCATATCAAAATCAGCAATAACACCATCACGCATAGGACGAATAGCTTTAATATTACCAGGTGTTTTACCAACCATATCTTTTGCTTCATGTCCAACTGCTAAAACTCTTGATTGACCATATTTTTCAGTTTTAACAGCAACAACAGATGGTTCATTGATAATAATACCACGACCCTTAGCGATAACAATAGTATTAGCCGTACCCAAATCTATTGATAAATCATTAGAAAAAAGACCTATAATTTTATTAAATATCATCTTTATACCTTATGCAGTTTTTTGAGTAGGTTTCTTAATATAAACTGGTTTTTCACCATCTTCGATAACTTCTTTTGTTATTAAAACCTCATAACCAGCATATTCAGGAAGTTCATACATAATATCTATCATATTTTCTTCTAAGATAGCACGAAGACCACGAGCTCCCGTTTTTCTTTTGATAGATTTTGCAGCGATAGATTTAAGAGCATCTTCATCAAAATCTAACTCAACATCATCAATAGCAAAAAGTTTTTTATATTGTTTAATTAAACAGTTTTTTGGCTCAGTTAAAATACGAACCATATCCTCTTCAGTTATCTCACTTAATGAAGCGATAATAGGTAAACGACCAACAAGCTCAGGAATAAGACCATAATGCACTAAATCATCAGGTTCAACCATATCATAAGTAGGTTTTTGCTCATCTTTAGTTCTTTTTTCATGACCGAAACCTAAAACATTTTCACCCTGTTTTCTTTTCATAATATCGTGAAGACCATCAAAAGCACCACCACATATAAATAAAATATTTGTAGTATCAATAGATGTAAACTCTTGATTTGGATGTTTACGTCCACCTTTTGGTGGAATATTTACATCAGCACCCTCAATAATTTTAAGAAGTGCTTGTTGAACACCCTCTCCAGATACATCACGAGTGATAGAACGATTTTCACTCATACGAGCTACTTTATCTACTTCATCTATAAAAACTATACCTTTTTGAGCGCGTTCAACATCTCCATCTGCTGCTTGGATAAGTTTTGTTAAAATATTTTCAACATCCTCTCCAACATAACCAGCTTCTGTTAAACTTGTAGCATCTGCAATAGCGATAGGAACATTTAAAACTCTTGCGATAGTTTGAGCCATTAATGTTTTTCCTGAACCTGTTGGTCCTATAAGTAAAACATTTGATTTTGCTATCTCTGTATCATCATCTTCAACAGTATGAGTTTTGAAAATTCTTTTATAATGGTTATAAACAGCAACACTTAAAAGTTTTCTAGCACGCTCTTGACCGATAATATAATCACCTAAAAAAGTATCTAACTCTTTTGGTGTCATA
>CAZXSD010000096.1:0-5875 GCA_964642985.1 uncultured Sulfurimonas sp. | reverse complement strand
TATGGGTAAAAAAGAGACAAATGCTGAGTTTCTTGAGAGTATGAATACGAAGTAAATTTATATGAAAGTTGGAGTTTTTGATAGCGGAATAGGTGGTTTAACAGTAGTTAAATCACTTTTAGAACACCAACTTTTTGAAGAGATTATCTACTATGGAGACACAGCTCGTGTTCCCTATGGGATAAAAGATAAAAATACTATTATTCGCTACGGTTTAGAAGCGGTAGAGTTTTTTAAAAACTTTGAACTTGACCTTATCATAGTTGCTTGTAATACTGTGAGTGCTTATGCTCTTGATGAGATGAGAGAAAATTCTAACTCTCCTGTAATTGGTGTTGTTGAAGCTGGAGTTTTAGCTACATCTAATGCTATTAAAGATAAAACATCAAATATACTTATATTAGGTACAAAAGCTACTATAAACTCTAAAGCTTATGAGATAGGTTTAAATGCTCTCTCTTTGAATAATCTACAACTCAAAGCAACAGGTCTGTTTGTTCCTTTAGTTGAAGAGGAGATATATAGTGGTGAGATTTTAGATGCTACTTTTAAACATTATTTTTCAACACTACAAACACCAAATGCAGTTATTTTAGGCTGTACTCATTTTCCTCTTATTGCAGATAAAATTCAAAACTATTTTGGTAAAGAAACTTTACTTATTCACTCTGGTGATGCAATAGTTGAGTATTTAGAACAAAATTTTATTTTTGAAAAACTTTATGAAAAGAGTGAACTTAAATTTTTTGCTTCGGAAAACCCAGAAGCATTAAGAACTATCGCTTCAAAATGGCTTGAATTAGACTAGCTTTTTATGACTATAAATGCTAAAATTTCTACAATAAAAAATGGAGTTACTACGTGAAAGCATCATCCGAAGTATTAGCTAGAAAATACCGTCCCTCAAACTTTGATGAGCTTATAGGTCAAGAGACTATAACTCAAACACTTTCACTTGCATTAGATTCAAATAGACTCTCTCATGCATATCTTTTTTCAGGATTACGTGGAAGTGGTAAAACTTCTATGGCACGTATATTTTCTAAAGCATTGATATGTGAAGAGGGTTTGAGTCATCAGCCTTGTGGAGTTTGTGAAAACTGTATTATGGCATTAGAAAATCGTCATATAGATATTATAGAGATGGATGGTGCATCTTCTCGTAAGATAGATGATATTCGTGATTTAATAGAACAAACAAAATATAAACCAGTTTTAGCAAGATATAAAATTTTTATTATAGATGAAGTTCATATGCTGACTAAAGAGGCATTTAATGCTCTTTTAAAGACTTTAGAAGAACCACCATCTTATGTAAAATTTATCTTAGCAACAACTGACCCATTAAAACTTCCTGCTACTATTTTAAGTCGTACACAGCATTTTAGATTTAAAAGAATTGCTACAAAAAAAATAATTGACCATCTAGCACATATTTTACATTTAGAAGATATAAAATATGAAAATGAAGCTTTAGAAATTTTAGCAAGAAGTGGAAGTGGAAGTTTACGTGATACTCTTACTCTTCTTGATCAAGCTATTATTTACTCTAAAAATTATGTAGATGTTCAAACTGTAACAGATATGTTAGGTTTAGTTGACCCTAAATTTATAGCTGACCTTTTTAGTGCAGTCTTTTTAAAAGATTATCCAAAACTTATTGAGTACACTCAAATTCTTGAAGATTATGAACCAGAGATGGTTGTCGATGAGTTAATAGCATATTTAAAAGAAAAAATGTATACACAAGATGCTATGTTTTCTACTTTAGTTTTAGATAGATTTTTTAGAATTTTAAGTGACTCAAAAAGTATGTTTGCTATTAATGCTGATGGCTCTTTTGTACTCTCTTTAATATTTTTCAAGATGATAGAGGCTCTTAAAATAAAAGAGATAGATCAAATGATAGAGTCTATGCAAAAAGATATAGCAACTCCTGCTCCAGTTTCAACACAGACAGAACCAATATTAAATAAAGCAATTCCTATTATTCCTCCTCCAATGCAAGTTAAAACTCAAAATATTAATAACACTATGTTTGAAAAACTAATAGTGAAAATAAAAGATAGAAATCATCAGCTAGGAGATTGTTTTATTAAAAGTATTAGTTTTGTATCTTTTGAAAATAATATCTTAACATGGGAGAGTTGTGCAGATGAGGAGAGTAAGAAAATTCTTCGCCATGGGTATTCAGTTATTAAACAACTTGTTCGTGAACTTTTTGATTTTACAACACAGATAAAAGGTGTTGCTTGTAGTAAGGTTATTCAAGAACCAAAACAAGATAAAAAATTAGTACAGCCTATACAAGAGGATTTTCAAGCTCCATCTATGATAGAAGATATTGAAGTTGGGGGAAGTGAAAGTTGTGTGACTAACTGTTCACAGAATAGTGTAAATAGTGAAATAGTAAAAGAAACGAATGATATTACAAAAGAACCTATGGTTATAAAAGCGATAGAGTTGTTTGAAGCGAAAAAAGTGACTGTTCAGTCTAAGATTTAGAGTTTTAGAAGATAGAGAACTATAAATAAATTTGTAGTTCTCTTGTTGGAGAGAAGGGATAAAGAGGAGAGACTTAGTCTCTATTTCCTCTATATCCACCTCTTGAACCACCACCATTACTGCTACGGTTTCTATCTCCACTACCACCGCCTTCACGGTTGCCACGGTAACCACCGCCTCCGCCAGAACGATTTCTATCACCACCACCACCTGAACGGTTTCTGTTTCCACCACGGTAGTTTCCACGACCACGACCACGGCCACCACCGCCACCACGTTGTGCAGCACGAGCAAGAATAGCATCTAGTTTATCAGCAGGAATACCAATATTAGATGGTCCTTTGATCTCTTGTTGGTCTAGTAACATAGAAACAAGTTTATACATAATTTGCTCTTCGTCAATATCTTGTTTTAATTGGTCAAGAACTCTATGCGCTTCATCATAAATTTTATGTGTTTCAACTTTTTTAACAAGAGCATCTACTACTGATTCTCTTAGGTCATTTTTACTTGGAACAAAAGCGTGGCTCATTGAAGTTCCAACTTTTTGTTTGATACGTTGTAACTCTTTGAACTCTAAAGGAGTCAGTAAAGTAATCGCTTTACCTTTAGTTCCAGCACGACCAGTTCTACCAATACGATGAACATAAGACTCTGGGTCAAATGGAATATGGTAGTTAAATACGTGAGAGATATTGTTTACATGAATACCACGTGCAGCAACATCAGTAGCCACAAGAACTTTTACTGAGTTTTGTTTAAAACCTTTAATAACTGTTTCACGTTGTCTTTGCTCCATATCTCCATGAAGACCATTTGCTAAATAACCAGCATTTGAAAGAACATTTGAAAGTCTATCTACTTCCGATTTTGTTCTACAAAAAACAACACATTTGTTTGTATCTTCAGAATCCATAAGACGAATAATTGCATCATCTCTTTCCGATTCTTCAATTACATAGTAAAGTTGCTCAATATCAGAGTTTGTAGTCTCACCCTTAGTAATAGAGATAAACTCTGGGTTATCTAAAATTCTTGAAGCAAGAGTTTTTATTGGTTGAGGCATAGTTGCTGAGAAAAGTAATGTTTGACGATTAGTTGGAAGGTAAGAAAATATTTCATTAATATCATCTAAAAATCCCATATCAAGCATCTCATCAGCTTCATCTAAAACAACCATAGCTGGAGAAAAATTACTTAACATATCTCTTTTAAGAATATCTAATAAACGTCCTGGTGTAGCAACAACGATATTAGCACCACGTTCAATTAAATCTAATTGACGTTTGTATGAGCTACCACCATAAACAGTAACTGTTCTTACACCTAAGTTTCTACCATATTTGAAAAGCTCATCAGAAACTTGAGTTGCAAGTTCACGTGTTGGTGTAATAACTAACATCTGAACACCAGCATCAAGTTTCATCATTGATATAGCAGGAAGACCAAAAGCAGCTGTTTTACCAGTACCTGTATGAGCTTGTGCAACCATATCACGACCAGCTAGTACAAATGGAATAGCATCTGCTTGAATAGGGCTTGGAGTTGTGAAACCAGCATATTTAACAGCTTGTAATACTTCTCTTTTTAGGTTTAAATCATCAAAAGTTATTGATGGTTCTTCTTTTGTTTCTACTTTGTTTTGTGCATTTTCTTGCATCATAATCCTTTATAATATCAAAGGAGATGACACAAGTTTGCCAAAAGCAAAGTATCTTCCCCTCAAAATATTTCGCGAATTATAGCTAAATGATTATAAGGTTTAGGTAAAAGAGAGGAATAATTTTAATGAATATTTAAGTTTTGTAACTTATTTTCTTAATAAATGGGAAAAATAGATGGTGACCACGAGCAGACTTGAACTGCTGACTTCTACCATGTCAAGGTAACACTCTACCACTGAGTTACGCGGTCATTAAATGAGTTGAAATTTTAACAGAAAATACTTAAAATAAATTTTATAAAAATACTTTTATTTTATCAACTAAATTTATTAAAATTTTATAGCAAATTAAGGTGTAGTAAGTGTATAATATTGATACTAAATATAGTATTATAAGGTAAGTTATGAAATTAACTGAGTTAGAAGAGTTAGGATTAAAGAATATTGGTAATGTTTATCACAATTTAAGTTATGATGAACTAATAAAACATGAACTTGACAATGGTGAAGTTCAACAAACTAATAAAGGTGCTACCGCGGTAGATACTGGTATCTTCACAGGTCGTTCACCTAAAGATAAATATTTTGTAGATCGTGACCCTTCTAATAAGTATATCGCTTGGGGTGATGTGAATAAAAAAGTTTCGTCTGAAATATTTGATGAACTTTTAGTTGTAGCACAAGAGCAATTATCAGATGCAGACCTTTATGTAACAGATGTATTTTGTGGTTCTTCGATAGCTTCAAAACGTTCAATTCGTTTTGTATCTGAGATAGCTTGGCAATCACATTTTGTAAAAAATATGTTTATTCGTCCAACTGAACCAGAACTTGAAGTATTCAAATCTGATTTTGTTGTTTTAAATGCTTGTAAAGCGGTAAATGATAAATGGAAAGAACACGGATTAAACTCTGAAGTATTTGTTCTTTTTGATGTTGAAAACAACATAGCTATTATCGGTGGTACTTGGTACGGTGGTGAGATGAAAAAAGGAATTTTTTCAATGATGAACTACTGGTTACCATTAGAGGGGAAACTCTCTATGCACTGTTCTGCTAATGTTGGAGAAAAAGGCGATACTGCACTTTTCTTTGGACTAAGTGGAACTGGTAAAACAACTCTTTCAACTGATCCACATCGTGCTTTAATCGGTGATGATGAGCATGGTTGGGATAATTATGGTGTATTTAACTTTGAGGGTGGATGTTATGCAAAAGTTATCAACCTTGATGGTAAAAGTGAACCAGAAATTTATGGTGCTATTAAAACTAATGCTCTTCTTGAAAATGTCGTTATGTATGGTGAAGGTGAAGTAGATTACGAAGATGGTTCAAAAACTGAAAATACTCGTGTTTCTTATCCAATAGAGCATATTAAAAATCATAAACATGATTTAATGGCTGGTCATCCTGAAAATATTATTTTCTTAACTGCTGATGCGTTTGGTGTATTACCTCCAGTTTCCAAACTAACTCGTGAACAAGCTATGTACTATTTTTTAAGTGGTTATACTGCTAAAGTTGCTGGAACTGAGCGTGGTATCACTGAACCAGTTGCAACATTTAGTGCTTGTTTTGGAGAGGCTTTTTTACCATTACACCCAACAGTTTATGCAAAACTACTTGGCGAAAAAATAGATAAACATAATGTTAATGTTTATCTTGTAAACACTGGTTGGACTGGTGGTGCTTATGGTGTTGGTAAAC
>CAZXSD010000095.1:0-5890 GCA_964642985.1 uncultured Sulfurimonas sp. | reverse complement strand
CCTAAACGTAAAATGAAAGTTTCTGGTGCTGATGACTTAGTTGAAACTCCTAAGCCTAAACGTAAAATGAAAGTTTCTGGTGCTGATGACTTAGTTGAAACTCCTCAAGAAACATCTATAGAAGTTATAGCTGGGTATAAAAATGATATTTTATTGGCAAAGAAAAGTACTTTTGAAGAAAAAATGTTTATTAAAGTTCTTAATGAATTAGACAAAACTTATGAAACAGCTTCATCTAAAGAAGATTTAGAGAAGTTAATTAAAACTAATAATTATAAGTTTGTTATTTTTGATAAAGAGTATACAGATTTAGATGTAGCTACTTTCTCTTCTATGGTAAAAGAGTTAAATAATAGTAAAGAGTTCAAATCTAAATTAGTATTGGTAACTAAACCTAATACAGATATAGATGAAAATGACACTATTTTAGTAGATGAAGTAATTAATGAAAAAATAACTAAAGAACTATTAACAACAGTTTTTGAAAAACTAAGCTAAGGAATAGATAAGATGGAAAGAGATGATTTAGTAGTTTTAGCTGTTGATGATGATAAAATAAATCTTATGTTATTACGTTCTTTATTAGCGAAAAGTGAAATAGTTATTGAAGTTATTGAGGTGATGAATGGTCAAGAGGCTATTCGTCAGCTCAAAGGTAGAGATGATATTGATGTTGTCTTACTAGATATTATTATGCCAATTATGGGTGGTTTAGAAACTATTCAAGTAGTTCGTGCAGATGAAAATATGAAACAAGTTCCTATCATTGTTTTAACAACTGATGAAACTAAAAAAGAGGAAGCTTTAGAACTTGGTGCTAATGACTTCTTAACAAAACCTATTAATAAAACAGATTTAATTGCAAAAATGAAATCTGTTGTTATCTAATATTTTAAACACTACAAACAAGAGTTACACACTCTTGTTTTGTTCACTCTGTATATCTTGAGAAGATTCTTTATCTAATATAGCAAATCCACTTATCATTAAATAGGTCGCAAGACCAAAACCTACAGCTATTAAAATTACTTTTTTTACTTTTTCTATTGTATTCATAAAAATTATTTTATCATATTAACACTAATTTAACATATTTAAACTACTATTACATCAATAAAAAATCAAGGTAGCCATTATGAATAAAATAATCCCTTTATCATTAATATCTTTTCTAGTTTTAAATGCCTCAGAAATCCAATTAGAATCTATAAATATAGAATCAACAGTTTTAACACAAGTAAGCCAAAAAGCTAAAACATCTGCTGATATAGCGAATGCACTTAGTAATAGTGTTCCTAGTATTGACCTAAGTCGTCGTAGTGGAATAGCAAATGATATCTATATTCGTGGTCAAAAAAGAGATAATATCTCTATCGAAATAGATGGAACAAAAGTATGTGGTGCTTGTCCAAATAGAATGGATCCTCCTATATCTCATATACTTGCAAATCAAATTAGTGATATTGAAGTGATTGAAGGTCCTTATGATGTTGAAACTTTTGGTGTGTTAAGTGGTGGTGTAAAAATAAAGACTAAAGCACCCTCTCAAAAGCCACAAAGTGAACTAAACTTTTCTTATGGAAGTTTCAACTATGTTAAAGTTGGAGCAACAGTAAGTGGTGGAAATAATATTATAAAACTTCTAGTAAGTGGTTCAACAGAATCAAGTAATCAATATAAAGATGGAAATGGAGATACATTAGCACAGCAAGTTGTTCAAAATGGAGATACAGCTTCTCAATTTCAAGTCTCAGAGGAAGAGAGAAAGTCATATCAGAAAAAAAGTCTTATGGCTAAAGCTTTTATAAATTTAACAGATAATCAAAAGCTTCGTTTGAGTTATACAGCCAATAGAAGTGATAATGTTTTATATCCTAACTCTAAAATGGATGCTATTTATGATTATTCAAATATTTATAGTGTAGCTTATGACCTCCTTGATATTTCAGATGAATATAAAAAACTTTCTCTTGAATATTATTATTCAGATGTTGAACACCCTATGGGAACAGATTATAGAATGGCATCGGCTGGTGACAAGAAGATAAAAACACATACTCTTGATACAACTATGCAGGGTACAAAACTTAAAAACTTTTTAGAAGTAGATGATTATCAAATCTTAGTAGGATTAGATACAAGTAAAAGAACTTGGGACGGCTCATATTATAGTAATGGTAACTTAGTTGTAAAACCAACTTTAACAACTAAAAGTATAGATAACTCTCTAACAAAAAATATAGCACTTTTTACAAAAATAGAAAAAGAGTATGATGATTTTAGTTTCTCTTTTGGTGGACGTTATGATATAACAGAGATTAGTTCTGATAATATAACTATGCAAGATAATGATTATAAAGGAGTAAACCTTAACCTTTTAACGACCTATAATCTAAGTGATGAAGATAAAATATTTTTTGGAGTAGGACGTGCATCTCGTGTTCCTGATGGAAGAGAACTTTATTTTAAACAAAATACACCTGCTGGAACTATAAAAATTACTGGTACTGATGATTTAGAACAGACTACAAATACAGAATTAGATTTTGGATATGAAGCAAGTTACGATATGTTCTCTTTTAAAGTAAAAGGTTTTTACTCTATGCTAAGTGATTATATCTATTATCAAAAGAACCTTAAAAATAATAACTTTGTAAATTTAGATGCAACAGTATATGGAACAGAGATAACGGGAACTTACTATGCAAGTGATGAAATAATAGTAGATATGAGTGCCTCTTAT
Organism: uncultured Sulfurimonas sp.; assembly: GCA_964642985.1. GTDB lineage: Bacteria > Campylobacterota > Campylobacteria > Campylobacterales > Sulfurimonadaceae > Sulfurimonas. The sequence continues at coordinate 3,147 of CAZXSD010000095.1, read as the reverse complement.
AAACGAGGAACAAAAAATAATCCAGCGCTAGGAGAAGATAAAGATTTAGCAGATATGGCTCCTCTTCGTATTAATATGAGTTTTAACTATGAGTACGCAAATGATAGTACAGCAATATTAGAGTTTAAATCATCTGATAGATGGGATAAAATAGATAGTGTAAATGGCGAACAAGAGATAGATGCTTGGAGTATTCTTAATATGAAAGTGAAACATAAAGTTGAACAAGGCTTTATGCTTACAGTTGGTGTAAACAATATTTTAGATACTACTTATACAGCATCAAACAGTTATGCTGACCTTATTCTTGTGACATCTGGAGAAGGTGATATTATGCTTCTTAATGAAGTGGGAAGATATATTTATACTAATTTAGATTTTAAGTTTTAAAAATTTATAAAAGAAGAGATAAACTATGTTCAAACAATATAAAGAAGCGATAGAGAAAAGTAATATAATTTCTAAAACAGATATAAATGGTGTAATCACTTTTATTAATGATGAGTTTTGCAAAATTTCAGGATATACAAAAAAGGAACTTCTAGGTCAAAAACATAGTATTGTTCGTCATCCAGATATACCATCATCAAAATTTAAACTTTTATGGGATACGATAAAAGCTAAAAAAATATATAAAGATACTGTTAAAAATTTAGCTAAAAATGGTTCAACTTTTTATGTTAATACAACTGTTATCCCCATACTTGATGAATATGGCAATATTGAAGAATTTATAGCTATAAGATATGATGTTACAAAAGAGATATTTTATAAACATGCATTAGAAAAGAAAGAAAAAGAGCTAGAAGAGTTAAATCAAAATCTTGAAAAAAAAGTAGAGGAAAAAACAAAAGAGCTCAAAGAATTAAATGAAACATTAGAGTTTAGAGTGGCTCAAGAGATAGCTAAAAATGAAGAGAAACAACATGTGATGTTTTGGCAATCGCGACTAGCAAGTTTAGGTGAGATGTTAGCTAATATTGCTCATCAATGGAGACAACCACTTACCGAATTAAATTTAACAATTTTTACATTAAAAAAAGTTGCATTAAAAAATGATATTCAAGAGATAGAGAGAATTTATTTAGAAAGTAAAAATATTATGCAAAATATGTCTCAAACGATAGAAGACTTTACAAACTTTTTTAAACCTACTAAACATAAACATCATTTTAAGATAGGTAAAAGTATTGATGAAGCTATAAGTATTTTAAATAAATTAATATTATCAGAAAAAGTAAGCATTAAAGTAGATTGTACAAATGTAGAGATACTTGGTATTCCAAATGAACTTTCTCAAGTGATAATAAATTTAATAAAAAATTCAATAGACTCTTTTATACAAAATAATATAGTAACAAGAGATATAAATATTGAAGTAAAGAGTGATAAAAACTATGCATATTTAAAGATTAAAGATAATGCAGGTGGTATAAAAATAAAAGATAAATATAAAATATTTGAACCATATTTCACAACAAAACATGCAAGTAAAGGCACGGGATTGGGGCTTTTTATATCACAAATGATTTGTGAAAAAGGGTTTAATGGATTTATAAATGTGAAATCACAAAACTTAATGACAAGTTTTATTATCAAAATACCATTAATCAAAAGTAATAATTATGAAAAGTAGATTTTTAAAAAGTTTAAAAGTATTATTAGTTGAAGATGAAGAAAAACTTTCAGCTCTTTTAAAAAATGCCATTGGAGATAGTTTTCATAGTTTTATAACTGCTTATGATGGGAAAGAGGGTTTAGAAAAATTTATTGAATATTCACCAGATATTGTAATTACAGATATTATGATGCCAAAAGTCACTGGTTTAGAGATGGCTAAAGAGATTAAGAAGTTAAATTCAAAAATACCTATCATTATACTTAGCGCATATAGTGAGACAGATAAACTTTTAAATGCTATAGATATAGGGATTATAAAATATTTTATAAAACCATTTGACCCAGATGAAGTTTTAGAATATATACAATCATTAAAAGAGACTATGGTAGAAAAATCAATTTTATTATGTGACAATTTTTCTTATAATATTACAAATAATACTTTATATAAAAATAACCGATATTTTTCTATCTCTAAGAGTGAAAAATTATTTTGTACAACTAATGTTTTTAGAACAAAAAGATAATTTAAACAATATTGTAAAAAATGAACTTATCAAAAATACATTGTGGAATGAAGAGGTAAGTGATGAAAGACTAAGAACTTTTATAAGACGCTTTAGAAATAAAACTTCAAAAGAGTTACTCCAAAATTTAAAAGGGGAAGGATATTTTATAAATATTTTACATAATTAATCAAAAAAGAAAAAAGTGTATAGGCTTTAGTTCATATTGCTATATTGAAGATATTTAAATTATTTGGTTAGAATAGTTCAAAAAAATCTTATCAGTATAACTTGATTTAATTTATATATAATTTATTATTAGGCTATAATCAAAATGTATAAAATCGCCAAAATACATTTTTTTAAGTTTATATAAATTTTATCAATACCTTAACTCTATCCTTTTTCTGATATCAATAGTTTACAAAATTAAGAATTTAATACATATAACAAAAAATGTCACTTATATGTCACTTGAGAAACTATATTCCGTGTATAACACGGAATATATAAAATCTAATCTTCAACTAAAAGATAAGTCACAATAGACCTATCATAATTAATATCTAATCCCAATTTATTTAACTTAGAGATATAAACTCTTAAAGAACCATCACTACTACTTTCTAATTCATCATAGATAATATCTTTAGAAACTGGTTTATTTTTATGGAGCATAAAAAGTGTAACAAGTTTCATCTCATTTGGTGTTAATTTTACTTTGATTGTTTTTTGAAAAAGCTGTTGAGAGTTTAGATGAAAATAGAAATCTTTATAGATTATGATATTTTTTAGATTGTTAAAAAGTTTCCTATAATGATAATCTACTCGTATAGCTAACTCCTCTAAAAAGAGAGGCTTTATCATATAATCATCAGCTACTAAAAATGCTTTTTTGATATTGTAAATATTATAAAACTCATCGATAAAAATACAGCTAGTTTTATCCCCCGAATCTCTTAACTCCTCTAGTTGTGGATAATATAAGAAATTGATGAGATAAAGATTATAATCTTTACTA
>CAZXSD010000094.1:0-5946 GCA_964642985.1 uncultured Sulfurimonas sp. | reverse complement strand
GTATCTTAATGGTAGATATGTGGAGAGCATTAGGTTACTCTGAAACTGAAATCAATGAATTCATTGAATCAGGTACTCTTAACGCATTCTTTATCGTTGGTCGTTCAATCGGTTTCATCGGTCATGTACTTGATGAAAAACGTCTTGCAATGCCAATGTACAGACATCCAATGGACGATATTTTATATGACGTTCCAGAAGCTGAGAAACTTTAGTTTTCTCTTTTTCAAATACATAAGGAATCTTTTCCTTGTGTATCTTTTTTAAACTTTCATTCCCTCTTAAATTCATCTCTTTTAGATATACTTTAGCTATATAATTAAATAGGCATCTCCTTATGAAAAAAGCATTTACAATGATAGAATTAGTATTTGTATTAGTTATTATAGGCATTCTCTCCTCGATAATTGGTCAAACTACAAGAACAAATCCACTTCAAGAAGCAGCTATCCAACTTGCCTCACATATACGATATACACAACATTTAGCCTTAGTTGATGATAGGTATAATAAAAATAGAAAAGATGATGATGACAATGTTATTTGGTATAAAGAGCGTTGGCAATTAGAGTTTGGTAAAAATGATAATTCAGATGATAAAGTTCAATATACCATTTTTTCAGATACAGCAGGTAATAGTACTGGTGATGCTAATTTTGATGAGATAGCAATAAATCCGCAAAATAATAATCAAGTTATGTCTGGTGGTCATACAGGCTCTGTAAAATTAGATATTACAGATAAAAGATTTTTAGGAATGAAAAGCTTAAATATAGGAAAAACTTATGAAATAGATTCTTATGAACTTGATGGAGGTTGTTCAGGTGCAAGAATTTCCTTTGACCATTTAGGACGACCATTTAAAGGAAAACAGAGTAGTATGGATACACCTTATAATAATGGAAGTAGTCAAAGGCTTGTTAATAAAGAGGAGGGTTGTAAAATTATACTTACTCATATTTCAGGTGATAAAGTAGTATTGAGAATTACTAGAGAAACAGGTTTTGTATGTATTTTAAAAACTGGCACAGAGGTGTGCCAATAAAACTTTAGTTATAGCTATAACTCCAACCCGTAAGTTGATGAGTTTTTGCTTCCATAAAGTTATCTGAATCACCTAAAAAATCCATTACATGCATTACAGTATAAGGGATACTTTTTTGGTCTTCAGGTTTTATAAGAAGAAGTGGCATAGGAGTATCTTGTGTACTCTTTCCAAAACCAACAGGCATAATTTGACTCATTACCTCTTTAGGATTTGTGATAGAATTTTCCTCTAAAAATTTATCTAAAATAGCATCTTTAACATTTTGAGGAAACTTGTCATCTGTATTTAAAAAGATTGTAAATTGAATAGGTGTCTCTTTAAAACTAGCAGGTGCAGGAGTTGCTAATATAATATACTCAACATTCTTTAGATGAATACCTATCTCGATAGGGTCTAAATATGTATCTGTTACTATCGCTTTAGCTTCCATTATTCGCCTCTTTCTGCTTTAGATTTTTCAAGCTCTTCTTGATGTTTAGACATCTCCATACGAACTTCATTCATAGTATAAGGAGAAACATCTTCATCTTTTGACCATTTTACTTCATCAATCTGACCACCATAATCCCCACCGAAATCTTCTACTTTTTGAGAATATTCATCTAAATCTTCACAGATAGCTACTCTTCCATCAACTGTATCAGTAAGCTCAATAAACCAATTACCATCTTCCTTAACTTTGATTAAAGATTCAAATACTACTGCCATCTAACAAGAACCAGCATTTGGATCAAATCCAGTATCATCAAAAGTTCTTGCAAAACCCTCTAAATCTTTTTTCTTTAGGTCTCCATTGTAAACAATATCTTTTACATTAATATCTTCATCATTTAACATCTTAGGAACAAGTTCAGCGTTATTAATAACTTCCATATGAGCCTCAAGTTCATCTTCACTATAAGCCATCTGCATATCAGCAGCAGCAACATGAGGAATAGCTTCAATAACAGAAAGTTTTTTCAACTCTTCAGAAACACTCTCACCTTCAATAGTGATAATAATACGACCTTTTTCATCATGCATATGATAATCACACTCTGGAGTATTTTTTAAAGACTCAACTACTTCATCTAAAAATTTTGGTAATGTTTGTACTACTATACTTGATATATTCATTTTTTATTCCTTAGTTTTATTCGTAAATTACTTTACGTATTTTTTCACCATTTTCCTGACGCATTTTATCATAGAGTTTTTGATGTTCTAATTTCTCTTCATAACTAATTGGAGTTCTTAAAGATTTAAACTCTACTAACTCACCATTTTTATAAACACCAGATACAATAGCTTTTACCCAGTAAAAACCACTGTCTTTACGAAGATTTTTTACGATACCTATCCATTGTTTTTTATCTTGAATAGTTTGCCATAAATCTTTAAAGGCATCACTAGGCATATCAGGATGTCTTACAATATTATGGGATCTTCCAAGTAGTTCCCCTTCTGAATAACCACTAATATCACAAAATGTATCATTTGTATAAGTAATTAATCCATTTAAGTCAGTTCTTGAGATAATCAGTTCCTCTTGAGGTACTTCTGTTTCGACTAAAAATTCACTTTGATTATATTGCATAAATCTCCTTTATTTAATTTTATAATAGTTAATAGTTTTATCATCGCTGGCAGTGAAAAACTCTTTTTCATTAATAAATAAGATATTTGATAATGTCATTTTATTACCACCATATACACCTATTGTAGATTTAGTAGATCTTTTAAAGAGAGTTACATTATTGTTTTCATCACTTGCATATCCAACTATTTTACCACTTGGAGATAAACCAACACTATATATTAAAAAACTTGCTGTTTTATAGTATGTATATTTTCCATTATATACAACAACTCTTCTATCTTGTCCAGCTGTTGCTATTATGCCATTTTTCATATCTACTTGAAAAACATTATCTAAGTTTTGCCCACTTAACTCTTTAATAAATGAACCATCTTTTGTTTTATGAATCTTTAAGTCTCCACTTTCATCAGCAATAACAATTTGAGTCTTATCCTCATTTAAAACAAAGTTAGAAAATTTTGATTGAGAAACTTGTAATCTATAATTTTCTTTCTTTTTATTTATATCATAAGAGATTATTTCACTACTAAGAAGTCCTAAAATAATAGTATTTTTATCTAGGAATTTAGCTTTAGCAATATATAAACCCTCGTCTGATGAAAGCACTAGATTTAATTTGTTATTCTCATATATATGAACACGTCTTGCACCTTTTTTACCCAGAGATAAGATTAATATTTTATCATCAATTAAATCAACAGAGTAAATTTTTGAATCAATAATCTCTCCTAAAAAGTCTGTTATCTTATCAACTGTTATTTTTTTGATTATTTTTTGTGTTTTTACATCAAAAATATCTATACAACTAGCATTTGTAGCACTATAAAGTTTATTCTCTTTATAAACTATATCTACCACTGCGCCACTTGAGATAAATTTTTTATCTGCTTGTATAATATCTGCAGAGTAAAGAGAACTTACTAATGTTACTATACTTAATAATTTTTTTATCATGTTAAAACCTTTATATCTATTGCATTACTTGGACATCTACTGATACAAAAACCACAAGATGTACATTTTTCTTGATTTATTGTTGGCATAAACATCGCTTTAAAATCTATGGCATCATCTAAACAAGGGTCTTTACATGAAAAACACATAACACCTTGCCAACTTAAACACTTTTTTTCATTGATACGAATACCAGCATCTATATTTCGTAAATCTTCAACTTTTAAAACATCTAGTTCACAGGCGATAGCACAATCATCACAGTAACTACAACCACTTTTTGAAAGATTGAGTTTAGGTGTTTTATCTTCTTGAATTATTATAATTTGCTCTTGACACAAAGTGGCACATTTTCCATCACAGTTTTGACATTCTGTATCAAACGCATTTATATCATTGTAATATGGTGGACGCATTATCGATTCTTGTTTCTCTTTTCCTATATCTGCAATAGAGGAAGAGAGAAAGCTAAAAAGCTCTCTTCTTTCCATCTTTGATTATAAACCGTTAGAAGTATCTAAACCTTCTAATAGCGTAGAACCATTCCAGCTTGATTTACTTTCGCCATCAGGACTTGTAAAATCTGCTTCAAATGTATTTTTAACTGAAACATCATCACCAGATTGTGGAGCATGACATTGTGAACAGTTAAATCTTCCTCCGTAGAGTTTACTACCATTAGATTTAATTGAAGTTTCATTTTTCATATTATCAATAGCTTTAGTAAACATTTTACCATCAAAATTATGTTTAGGTCTCATATTTAAGAAGTGAGAACTAGGAATAGGTGTCGCACCCATACTTGAAGCTACTTCTGGCATATGACAACCGATACATTGATTATCTTTGATAGTGATTGGTAACATACCTTCAGTATCATGAGGAATCATTGGTGGTGCATCTTGGAATGCACGTTTAATTTTATGACCACTACCCGCATAAGTTGTAGAATATCCAGCTTTATGACCATGAGTGTTAAACTCTTCTGAATAAAGGTCAGTTTCTCTAAGACCTAAAGACTTTTCTGTAACAAAGCTTATTGGAGCTACTTTTGCTTTAACAGCTTCTTTAACTGGCATAGCTTCTTCTTTTGCTTCACCACAACCAACTAATAATAGTGCAGCTGTTGCTAAACCGATTGTAATTGTACTCATTAATTTCATTTTACTCTCCCGTTTTTCTTTTTAGTGCTAATTCTCTGATTGAAAATCTCAAGGCATCGTCATCACATACTTCTATACATCTAGCACAGTTTGTACACTCACCAGATAGTATCGGTAAACTTTTTTTACCTATCATATATAAGACCTGCTTCTCAGGACAAACATCTTTACACTTCATACATAAAGTACAGTTCTCTTCCGAGTGATGTACTTTGATTAAACTAAATTTACCAAGTAGTGAATAAAATCCACCAAGTGGGCATATATGACCACACCATCCATTTTTTAGGACAAATAGGTCAAAAAGAAAAATGATAAGCATCGCTGCCCAACCAAAACCTATACCAAAAATGATACCTCTATGAACCATAGATATTGGAGATATAAATTCAAAAGCTGTTACTCCCATTATAAATGAGATTACCAAACTTAATCCAAGAACCCAATATCTAATATTACGAGATGCAGGTTGTTTCACTGTTTGCACTCTATCTATCTCTAACTTGCGTCTCAGATAATTAGCTGCATCAGTTATCATATTTATAGGGCAAACCCAACTACAAAAGGCTCTACCACCTATAAGTAGATAAAATAGAGTAGCTACACCGACACCGATAAGGAGGTCAATAGATAAAACTGCACCTGCCATTAACATTTGTAAAGCAGCATACGGATCACTCATAGGAATAACTCCCAATATGAGAGATGAACTAAGGTTACCCATTAGAACATTCCAACCCCATGCATTTGCACCAAAATATAAAACTAATAAACTGATTTGTGTAAATCTTCTAAAAAAAAGATATCTGTAGTTATCCCATAGCTTTTGCATTAGTATAAATCCTCCAGACTTCCATTTAAAGAGTCCATTGCACTCTCTTTACTTATCTCAGTAACGGTTTTGATTTCTCCAGCATCTTCTAAACGCTTTTCGTCCTCTTTATCCCATCCTTTGATATAGTAACTACCAGCTTCACCTGTTGCATTTTCACGAGGAAGTACAAATATTGCTGGTTTTTCAGTTACACATGCATGTTCACACATTCCACATCCAGTACAAGCATCAGCATGAACTATCGGTTTCATAAAGGCATGTTTACCAGTTCTAGTATTCTTTTCATACTCAATAGTTATCGCAGTTCCTAAGATAGGACAAGCTCTATAACAAGCATCACACTGAATACCCCAAAAAGCTATACAGC
>CAZXSD010000093.1:0-5951 GCA_964642985.1 uncultured Sulfurimonas sp. | reverse complement strand
ACCAACATCAACAGTTTCCATACCAGCAAATGCAACAATATCACCAGCTTCAGCTGTATCTATTTCCATTCTATTTAGACCAAGAAAACCGATAAGTTTAGATATCTTCCCTTTAACCATTTCGCCATTAGATTTTGCCAACATAATGTTGTCACCTTTACTAACAGTACCATTAAAAATACGGCTAATACCGATTTTACCAACATAGTTATCATAATCAAGTGTAAAAACCTGTGCTTGAAGTGAGTTAGTAGCATCACCTTGAGGTTCAGGAACATCATTGATAATTGCATCAAAGATACATTGAAAATCTCCATCAGGCTCAGACATATCCATCTTAGCGATACCATCACGAGCAGCAGCATAGATGATTGGGAAATCTTGTTGCTCATCAGTTGCACCCATATCAGCAAATAGGTCAAACATCTCATCAACAACACGGTCTGGTTCAGCAGAAGGTTTGTCGATTTTGTTAATTACAACGATTGGTTTAATACCAAGTGCTAACATTTTCTTAACAACAAACTTAGTTTGAGGCATAACACCTTCATAAGCATCAACAAGAACTAAAACACCATCAACCATTTTAAGAACACGTTCAACTTCACCACCGAAGTCAGCATGACCCGGAGTATCGATAATATTAATCTTGTATCCGTTATGGCGAATTGCTGTATTCTTAGAAAGAATCGTGATTCCACGCTCTTTTTCAATGTCATTGCTATCCATAGCTCTTTCATCATGTTGTTCGTGGTCACCAAAAGTACCAGACTGTTCTAATAAACCATCTACTAGTGTAGTTTTACCATGATCAACGTGAGCGATTACGGCTATATTTCTAATTTTTTGCATATAAGGGTTCCTTTTAAATTTATAGGGAATTTTCGCGATTATAGCTAAAAGTATATTATAGCTTTGTGAAATTAGTGCTATACTTAGTAAAAATTTAACTACTGAGTACCTTTTGATAAATTACCCACAAAACCTCAACTTCATATTTCAAAAACTACACAAGCATCATATAAAACCTATTATAGTAGGTGGATTTGTACGTGATTCTATTCTAAATATTGATTCAAAAGATATAGACATAGAACTCTATGGTATCTCAAGCCTAGAAGATGTTGAACAGATTTTAGAGGAGTTTGGAGAGGTAAATAGTGTTGGTAAATCTTTTGGTGTCTGTAAATTAAGATTTGAAAATTTAGAGATAGATTTTTCGCTTCCTAGAACTGAGAAAAAAATTTCAGTTGGTCATCAAGGCTTTGAAGTCACTACCTCAGCCGATATAGATTTTACAACAGCCTCTAGGCGTAGGGATTTTACTATCAACTCTATGGGTTACGATATTTTTGAAAAAAAACTTTTAGACCCTTTTAATGGGATGCAAGATTTACAAAATAAAATATTGGAATGTGTGGATAATGACACTTTTATAGAGGACCCTTTACGCGTATTAAGAGCTGTGCAGTTTAGTGCTAGATTTAATTTTAAACTCAGTGATAATCTTTTTAAACTCTGTAAAATGATGATACAAAAAGATATGCTTAATGAACTTTCATCAGAAAGAGTTTTTGAGGAGCTAAAAAAGTTACTTTTTAAAGCAGAAAAACCATCTATCGGTTTAAAACTTCTTAATGCTCTTGATAGTAAAGAATTTTTTATGGAGTTTACAAATTTAGATGCGATAGATAGATTAAGTAAAACTCATATCAAAGATGACAAAAGTAAACTGGCTATTTTTTTGGCTATTTTAGTATATTCACAAAGTTATTCACATCAACAATTCTTTATACTCAAACTCAGTAGTGAGATAAATCTATTAAAAAAAATATCATCTCTCTTAAAAAATAGTTTTAAAGATAATATGAATAATAGTGAACTGTATAGATTAGCAGTAAATGTTAATATAGAGGAGTTACTCTATCTTTCTTCTGCACTCTATCCAAAAAATAAAGAGTTATATAAAAATATAAAAAAAAGAGCAGTTGAGTTAAATATTTTAAATAAAAAAATGACACCATTAATTCAAGGAAGAGATTTAATAAAAATGGGTTTAAAACCATCTTTACAATTCTCTAAAATCCTTCAAGAGGTTTATGATGCTCAAATGGATGAGCTTTTTTGTAATTATACAGAAGCTCTAAACTATTTAGAAAAAAAATTAAGTTCCTAGAACCTTCATTTTTCTATCTAATTCTGTAAGGTTATCAATATTTACAATACTCTGTTTCACCGCTTTTTTAAGACGTGAAGCATAAATATCTCTGTTGTCTTGATCATATTTTGCTATTATATCTGTATAAACCTCTAAAAACTTTTGTAATAGTTCTACCGTATGAACAGTAATACGCTTATGCATCGCAATAGCTAAAACAAGTTCAAATGCTTTTTTAATTTTACTATCCATATCATCAGGTTCTACATATCTTTTAGATGTTCTTTCATTTTTAGTAATTAATTTTTGCATCACTAAAGTTAAACCATCTGAAGAAGATTCAAATCCTGTTAAACTATTCTTAACATAAGAACGCATCTCTGTTAAGTTCATTCTATCTATCTTATTTAATAAAACAGAATGCTCTGAATCATTATCAGAAATATCCTGTTTTTTTCTACCTAATAAACTTTCAAACATAATAACTCTATTGTATTTTAGAGCTATCTATCTCAATAACAGTGTGAACATTCCCTCTAGGATTGAAATCTGCTACTAATTTCAAATATTTTGGTTTAATTTTGGCATCAATAACATCATAAATCTCATTTGCAGAGTTTTCATGAGAGATAGAACGCGTCATAAAAGAGTTGATATAAAGTTTTAAAGCTTTTAATTCTACAACATACTCAGCTGGTGTATACTCTATATAAATCGTTGCAAAATCTGGATAACCACTTCTAGGACAAAGTGCCATAAACTCAGGAAGAGTTACTTTAATAAGGTAATCCTTACTATGCTCATTTGGCCAAATCTCTAAATCTTTTTCTATATCAAACTCTACTATCTCTTTTTCGCCATATTTCATATTTAATCCTTACTCTCATAAAATTTTTCTAAATTTGATAGATATTTACCCTGTTTATAGTCTATATCTATCTTCTGTATAGATTCAAAAAGTGCTTCTGTTTCAACCATTTTTATCCAAGTTTTGATACCTTTTAAATGTGCAATAACATTTAAACCCTCCATAATATTTTGACATTTATTATATTGAGTTTCTCTACTATAAAAACTATCAAATCGTACAATATCTATATCCAAATCTCTTAAATATAAAAAAGAGGTATGCTTACTACCTAAACTATCTATCGCTATTTTTATACCTATATTTTGTAAGGAATGAATGATTGAATTAAATCTATCTATATATGAATAATACTCATTTTCACTTAAAATAAACATTATTCTATTTTTTGCATATCTGTTATTTTCAAGAAACTCTTTTACTTTCGCTACAAAAATAGGATTTCGAATAGAACTGGCTGAAATGTTTAACGCGTAAAATATATCACTTGTATTATCACAGTTTTGCACTATCTTTTCTAAAGTCATCAAATCAAACTCAAGAGTTAAACCAAGCCGAGAGATAATTTTCATATAACTCTTTGGATGGATAAGTTTTAAATCATCTTTTTTTAACTTCACAAAACACTCTTGAGCGATAACTTTTTCATCTTCAAAAATATTTTGAGTCATAATAATAATTTTTTGATACTTTAACGCGTTAATAACTAAAAGTTCTATTTCACTTGGGTTAATCACATCTTCATTGTGAATAAGATTTTCTATCAAATATTCTAAATCTTTAGAAAAAGAGTTATCGGTCATAGCTTTTGATATTGTAACCTCTATATCTTCAACTTTAAAATTATTCATTTGAAGATTCATCATCTCTATTAATATGCTATTATGACTTTTTGAGCCATCAAGTCCTATAATAAAATCTCCATCTTTAATATGCCCTATCGGCAGATTGTGAATATCTTTATCTTTAAAATATTGATTAATCCATTCTGCCACTTGAAGTAGAACTTTATCTCCATTTTTAAGACCATACTGTCTGTTTATATCTTTAAAGTTTTCTATACCTATAAGAACAAGAGTATATTCTTGTTTACGCGTAATCTCTTTTTTGAGATAGCTATAAAGATATTCACGCGTAAAAGTTTTAGAAACTATGTCGGTGACTCTTATATTAAAACCATTATAGATGATATAAAAAATGTAGTAGATACTAAAAGCTAAAATTAAAATAGACTCTATATAAAAAGTAGTTGTTAAATGAACGGTATCATTTATAAGAGTGTTGAAGATAAGAGCAAGAAAAAGTGCAAAAATAGGGAGACCCATTCTAAGAGCTAACTTAAAACGGTACTCTCTCTCCCTTTTTTGAGGTAAAAACATTAAACGTCTAAGTGTTTTACATCTTTAGCATGAGTTTCTATATAATTACGGCGTGGTTCAACTTCATCACCCATAAAGAGTGTAAAGGCATCTGATGCAACCTCTGCATCTTCTATATTTACTTGAAGTAAAACACGATTTTCTTTAGTCATAGTTGTTTCCCAAAGTTGATCAGGATTCATCTCTCCAAGACCTTTGTAACGCTGAATGTAAGAACCTTTTTTAGCATAATCTTTAACATCTTCAAGAGTTGTAATAATATCCTTTTCAAAAGATATATCCCACTCTTTAATTTTATTATATACAAAATTTGCTTCTGTAAAGTGTGGCGCGTTAAATAGTTCATCGTTTATCAACAACTCTTCCATTCCACCTTGAGTTTGTACAAATATATGAATCTCATTTGTCTCTTCATTAATAGTTTTTGTTAAAATATTATTATCTATTGATGTTAAAAACTCTTCTACTTTTACATAAAGTGCTTGTGTATCTAAACTAATCAAATCAGGATTTTCTACAAAGTGACGAATTAACGATACAAGAGCATATCTTCTATCTAACGCGTTTAAAGAACCTGCATAATGATCAACCATTTTAAAATAAGCTAAAAGGTCAGTATGTCCAACACCTTCAATATCTAAAGACTCAATACCATTATCTATTAAAAAAGTATTCATCTCACTATCATCTTTAAAGTAAATCTCTTTTTTACCTTTTTTATAACGGTAAAGTGGTGGTTGCGCTAGATATAAGTATCCTTTTTCAACAACATCACGATAATGACGAAAGAAAAATGTAAGAAGTAACGTTTGAATATGAGAACCATCAACATCCGCATCGGTCATAATAATAATTTTATGATAACGAAGTTTTTCCTCTTTATACTCTTCACCAATACCACAACCCATAGCTGTAATCATATTTGTAATCTCATCAGATTTAAGTATCTTCTCTAAACGTGATTTTTCAACATTTAAAATCTTACCTTTAAGTGGTAAAATAGCTTGAAAAACTCTATCACGTCCCATCTTAGCTGAACCACCCGCAGAATCCCCTTCCACTAAATAAAGTTCACACTCTGTAGCATCTTTACTTTGACAATCTGCAAGTTTACCTGGTAATGTTCCAACACTCATAGAATCTTTACGACGCGTAAGTTCACGCGCTTTTTTAGCAGCATCACGACCACGAGCTGCCATTAATGCTTTACTTACAATAGCTTTAGCTTGAATAGGATTTTCTTCAAAATATTTACTTATCGCTTCACCTGTTGCTTTTTGAACAAGTGGTTTTACATAAGTATTTCCAAGTTTCCCTTTTGTTTGACCTTCAAACTGAGGTTCAGGAACGCGTACAGAGACTATCGCAATAAGACCCTCTTTAACATCATCACCAGTAATTTTTACATCTTTTTCTTTCACTGCACCATTTTTAGAGTTATAACTAGAGATAACACGCGTTAAACCAGCACGAAAACCAGCTTCATGTGTTCCACCATTTGGTGTTCTAATATTATTTACAAAAGATGCAAGTTTTTCATCATAAG
>CAZXSD010000092.1:0-5983 GCA_964642985.1 uncultured Sulfurimonas sp. | reverse complement strand
TATTATTTCAGTAGATTGAGATAACTCTTTGCTATGATTTTCTAGTAAATCACTAGATTTAACTAAATTACTTGTACTATTATCAAAATTATTAATATTTTTTTCTAAAGTCTTAGAAGAAACTAAAAGAGTATTACTAATATTTTCAAACTGATTATCATCTACCATTACTCTTTGTAGCTCCATTACAATCTTTGATAAATCGCTATTTTCATTTGTAAGTTTTGATGTGTTATTTGTAATTTCTTCTATACTTTTTGAACTCACTTTAAAATCAGTAGAAACACCTCTAAATTGTTCAGTAAGAGAGAGTATCATCTCTTTATTTTCTTTTTGCCAACTATTCAGATTATTAACACTATTGTTTAACTCTTTAAAATTTTCTTTTACTAATTTATCTATTAGTTCTTTCATCTGTAAATTGAACTCTTCCGTAGCAGATTTCATTACATGAACTAAAGCTTCTGTGTTATTTTTAGCTAATAAATTTGCAAATTCACTAAATTTTGTACTCATTAATTTTGAGTTTTTATCCATATTTTCAACAATCCAAGATACATTTTCTTTTAAAAGTTTAGAGTAATTATTTTGCTCCTCTCTTAATTTTTGAAACTGTATTAATAAACTTGTTTCACTATCGCCACCTAATATATTTTCTACATTTTCAATTGCTTGAATCTGCTTATCTATTTTTAAACCTAAGCTATCAAAATTTTTATTGATAATTTTTTCAAAATTTTCTTTGTTTAAATTTTCAGAATTTATTTGATTTTCTAATAGTTTATTTAAGGTTTTAGAAATATCATTTAACGCTAATAGTTCACTTTTAGGCTTTTCTTCTCTATCAATTTTATTTAATTTAATTTCCACTAATCTTGAAAAGAAAAATGATAACCCTATTCCTACTATTGATGTTAAAAATGCTGTTTTTAATCCTTCAAGTAACATAGGAATACTTCCCTTTATATTTCCTACATCAAAATCTTGAAGACCAAAAAATATACCAACAAAAGTACCAACTACACCTGCCGTAGTAAAAACAGAAGGAATAGCATCTATAAAGTATGTATTTACATTCTGTTTCAAATATATATACCATATACTAAATAGCATCCAAAATATCATAAAAAAATAGATGATTTGTGCATATATCGGTTGAATAAAAATAATTTCTAGCATAAGTACCTCTTAAAAGTTTTATTTATTATATCTTAAAATTGAGTTTATAGATTTTTTTAGTATTTTATAAATTCAAGTTCGATAATATTTTTATTGTAATAACAAGTGTGTATTAATAAATTTATAATACACATTAAGATAGAATAGTTTTATGAGCAAAATTGATAAACTAATAGACAAATTAAGAAATAATCCTAAAAACACGAATATTGATATGATAAGAAAAATACTAGATTATTATGGTCTTATTTATTTATGGGGTAAAGGTGACCATCTTAATGTAAAACACCCAACTATTAATTACATATTGACCATTCCTGCTCATAAACCTATAAAACCAATATATATAAAACGCCTATTAAAAATGATTGATGAATTGGAGAGATAAAATGGATGAGATAAAAATAAGAGCATTAACACAAGAGGAAGGTGGGGGATTTTTAGCTGAATATATAAACCTTAAAGGGTGTATGGCAGATGGAGAAACAAAGTTTGAAGCTTTGGAGGAGTTAGAAAAGGCTAAAGAGAGTTGGCTTCTTGCTTCTGTTGAATTTGCTATGAATGAAAAAGTTGTGTATAAAAGAGTAAATATAACATTTCCAGAAAAACTACTTAATAATTTAGATGTAATGCTACATAATTTACATATATCACGAAGTGCTTTTTTACAACAGTTAGTTGCTAAAGAGTTAAAAGTTTAAATACTAAGGGGACAAGATAAAACTACCTATAAACGAAGTTTTAGATGATATAAAAATATCTCTCAACTCAAATCAAACTCTTATACTCCAAGCACCTCCGGGGGCTGGGAAAAGTACAAGAGTTCCTCTCTCTTTACTTAATGAAAAATGGCTTAAAGAAAAAATTATTATAATGCTAGAACCTCGACGTGTTGCTGCTCGAATGGTAGCTACTCAGATGGCTAAACTTTTAGGTGAAGATGTTGGTAAAAAAGTTGGCTATCAAGTCAAGATGGATAGTTGTCACTCAAAAGATACAAAAATCTTAGTAGTAACAGAAGCTATTTTAGTGCGTATGCTTCAAGCTGACCAATCATTAGAAAAAGTAGCTTTAATCATCTTTGATGAGTTTCATGAACGGAGTATAAATAGTGACCTTTCTTTAGCTCTATCTCTTCAAGTACAAGAACTTTTACGTGAAGATTTGAAAATTTTAATAATGTCTGCAACCCTTAATACAAATGAAATTTCTCAACTTCTTGGTAATGTTCCTATTATAAGTTCACAAGGGAGAGTTTTTGATGTTGTAATTTCCTATTTAGATATTAAAACTAAACAGCCCGATTTTAAAACTTTAAACATAGAGATATTAAAAACTATAAATAGAGCTTTAAAAGAGGATGAGGGAGATATATTAGTTTTTCTTCAAGGTGCAAAAGAGATTCGTTATCTACAAAAATCTCTGAATGAATTTTTAATAGATAAAACGATTTTAGTTTTACCTCTTTACTCAGCACTCTCTAAAAAAGAGCAAGATATAGCGATTTTAAAATCTAATAAAAGAAAAGTTATTCTCTCAACAAATATCGCTGAAACTTCATTGACAATAGAGGGTGTAAGAGTTGTTATAGATTCTGGAATTGAAAAGCTTTCTCGGTTTAATTATGCTACATCTATGAACCATCTGGAGAGTTCTTTTATCTCTAAAGATTCGGCTACCCAAAGAGCAGGGCGTGCTGGACGTATGAGTAGTGGAAAATGTTATAGAATATGGCATGAGTCAAAAATACTTATAGAGTCCACAAAACCTGAAATATTAAGGTCAGATTTGAGTTCTCTTTTGTTAGATTTATCTTTATGGGGAGTTGATGAGTTTAATGAACTAAAGTGGTTAGATGTTCCAAATGAGAAGATTATACAAGAGACAAAAGTAGTTCTCAATGAGTTACAGATGTTAGATGAAGATTTTCATATCACACAGTTTGGAAAAGATGCTATTGCTCTTGGATTACATCCTCGTTTTGCTTATATGATTTTAAAAGCAAATGATATGGGTTATGCTTATGAAGCTTCACTTTTATCAGCACTTCTTGGGGAAAAAGATATTTTTAAAAACTCTAGTCGAGATAGTGATCTGCTGAGTAGGTTTACTCATCTTTATGAGAAAGATTTTAACTCTATTTATATAAATATTTTTAGAGCTAAAGAGGTTTTAAAACAGGCTGACTTTTTTTACTCAAAGTTGAAAAAAATTAAAAAAGTAACTTCAAAGAAAACTTTTTTAGAGCAAGATATTATAGCTCCATTACTTCTTTTAGCATATCCCGATAGACTTGCAAAAAGAAGAGTGAAAAATAGCAATAGATATAAATTAAGTAATGCAAAAGGGGCTATCTTACATCAAGAGGACTCTCTTTTTAATGAAGAGTATTTAGTTGTTGCAAATTTGAATGCTAATGATAGAGAATCTTTTATAAATCTAGCTATGAGTATCTCTGTTTCTCAGATAGAGGAGTTCTTTTCTAAGTTGATTACAATAGAGCAGAGTATCTCCTACTCTAAAGAGAGTAAAAAATTTGAGTTACGAGAGAGTAGAACTTTTTTAAAATTAGAGTTAGAGTCTAAACCTTTATCTATAAATTCTAAAGTAGATATGAAAAAACTTCTTTTAGAACTTCTAAAAAAAGAGGGACTTGAACTTCTAACTTGGAGTAAAAAAGCTACAAGTTTAAAAGATAGAGTAAATTTTATAAATAAACACTCTCAAGAGAAACTTACAGATTTTAGTGATGAGCTATTATTAAATAGTGTAGATTTATGGTTAGAACCTTATTTAGATGGTGTTAGAACAGTCAAAGAGTTAGAGTCTTTAGATATTTACTCTATTTTACTTGGATTACTCTCATGGGAACAGCAACAGTTAGTCGAGAGTTTAACCCCCTTTAGTGTCAAAGTCCCAAGTGGTTCAAATATTTTTATAGATTATTCAGATATTGATAAACCTGCGATATTTGTAAAAATACAGGAGATGTTTGGACTTGAAAAGACACCAACAGTTTTAAAAAGTAGTATCGCGTTACAGATTCATCTACTCTCTCCTGCAATGAGGTCTATACAAATTACTTACGATTTAAGTAGTTTTTGGAGAAATTCATACTCAGAGGTTAGAAAAGAGTTACGAGGGAAATATAAAAGGCATTATTGGCCTGAAAACCCTTATGAAGCGATAGCTACTCAAAAGACTAAGAAACATTTGATGTAATCAATATGTAATTAAACATCACTATAATTTCATCAATTTAACAAAAAACAAGGAATTAAAATAATGAAAAAAATCGTTTTATCAGCATTAGCTGTTCTTACTCTTGGTACTTTAAGTGCAACTGCTAGTGAAGTTACACCTGTTTTTGCTAAAGCTTCTAAACTAAAATTTAGTGGTGTTCATTACTTAGGTTTTACTCAAAAAAATATGAAAGAGGGAACTGATACTGCTAATTTTGAGATTCGTCGTAACTACTTACAAGTAAAAGCTTACCTACTTGAAAACCCAAAATCTTACTTACGTGTAACTCTTGATACTGTTTATGATGCAAAACACGACGACCATGCAGATATATATGCAAAATATGCTTACATCTATTTAGCAGATGTTTTACCAAATACTGGTGTTGAATTTGGTATGGCTCATCGTCCTTGGATTGATTATGAAGAGCATCAAGGTTGGTGGATGCGTTCTATCTCTAAAGTTTTTGTAGAAGCTAGTGAGGCTGGTCATTTAACAAATTCTGCTGATTTAGGTTTTAACTTTAAAACTAAAACTCCATATTTTACATCTGAAGTAGGTGTTTTTAATGGTGAGGGTTATCATGGTACAAATGGTGATGAAGATGCTGGTGATGATTCTACAATAGGCGATGGTGTATCTGTTGAATGGAGATTTACGGGTGCATTAATGGGTAATGGAGAGATAAAAAGAAAAAATTTAAAAGATACATATTTTGATGCCTCTTTCTTTGGTCAATATAATATGGATAGCTCTAAAAATGAGGGTGAAACTTATAAAATATATGGTCTTCATACAGTTTATAATATGCCATCTGCTTTAATTTCTGCTCAATATATTTTAGCTGATAACGATAAAAAGAGTGATGACCATTTTAGTGGACAAGGTTTTTCTATTAATGGTACATACCGTTTTGGTGCAAAAAAAGAGTTTTCTGTAATTGGTCGTTATGATAATTGGGAAAATGAAGATTCTACATCAGGCGATATTACAAATACAGAAAATAACTTCATTTATGGTGTAGCTTGGCAACAAGATGCAAATATTAAATGGTTAGCTTCTGGTCAAACTTATTATGCAAGTGAAGATGATGCTAAAGATTATAGCTCTGCTATGATTACTGCTGAGGTTCATTGGTAGAGTGAAAATATTTTTATTTTTACTATTAATCTATTTTACAAATATTAATGCAGATGAGGCACAAGAGATTATAAAAAAACTTGACCAAAATATGCGTGGTGAAAATATTACTATGATTATGACTATGAAGGTAGTTTCTAAAAATCATACAAGAACGATGAAGATGCAGAGTTTTTCAGAGGGAACAAAAAAAAGCTTTACAAAGATTTTATATCCACCAAAAGATAGAGGTATAACTTTTTTAAGTCTAAACAATCAGATGTGGCAATATGTTCCAAAGATAGAGAGAGTTATAAAAATACCACCCTCAATGATGCTCCAAAATTGGATGGGAAGTGATATCACAAATGATGATATGGTAAAACAGAGTTCTATTGTAAAAGATTACGATGTTCGGCTTTTAAAAAAAGAGGGAGATATT
>CAZXSD010000091.1:0-6001 GCA_964642985.1 uncultured Sulfurimonas sp. | reverse complement strand
TAAGACCAAAATCATAAACCATCTGACCATTATCTAAAAAGTTTGACTCAAAGAGAAGTTCTACTCTATAAGAGTGACCGTGTAGAGAGCTTCTGCATTTAACAGTAGAGCAACCACGGACTATATGTGCATTTTCAAATTTAAAAAGTTTTCTGATTATCATGATTTAAACACCCTTATTTTTATCCCATATACGAATATGTAATCTATCACTAAAGTTATATCCCTTAGTCTTACAAAACTCTACTAAAGGTTCACTATTAGCCTCTACTTCCTCTTTACTTCCACCCAAAGGCATACAATAAACTTTAGTTGCAGGAGAGTGAATTATAATACTATCTATCTCATCTTCTAAACCTAAATTAATAGACTCTTCATCTACTGAAAACTTAAAAAATGCCTCTTTAGCATTTGATGCTATCGAATAGATAACATCGCCTTTAACACGCTTTTCAAATTTTTCATTAGAGTTTGATAGCTTTACAGAAAGTGCAAAAATACACTCTTTATAGATAGGATATTTCTCAAAATCAACACTAATTGAACCATTTGTTTCAAAAGTTATCTGATGCCCATTTTGAGATAATTTTTCTAAAAACTCTACAAATATAGCATCATTCGCATATATTAATGGTTCGCCACCCGTTAAGACAATATCAACAGCATGAGGAAGTTCATAAATATCTAATATATTTAAAAGTTCTTTAGCTTTATTTATCGGTATCCAATTATCTGAAAAATGTTCTCTGTTTACTGCATATACAGTATCACACCCTAAAACTTCTGTTCCATTAGGGGCTTTTTCTATACAGCCAAATCCTTCACATCTCATATTACAACCACCAAAACGGAAAAAAACGGAGGGTACACCCGTATATTTTCCTTCTCCTTGAATGGAGTAAAAATGTTCTACTAAATAAAGCAACTATCAACCACCAGTTTCATAAAAAGCACGAGTTGAAACTTCTGCATCATCTCCACCCCAACGATTTTTTTCAGGTTTGGTTCTTATAACCTCTTTTAACACATCAGTAGCACCCTTTATATCGCCTTTTTTTACAGACTCAGCGATACTCATAGCCTCATCAAAGTAAAGACAAGGAATAAGATTTCCCTCTGCAGTTAAACGAATACGGTTACATTTTTTACAAAAATCATCTTCATAAGGTTCAATAATTCCAAATCTATACCCATCTTTCATAGTAAAATAGTGTGAAGGTGATGAACCATCAAACCCATCATCACTAAACTCATAATACTCTCGTAGTTTTGCTAAAAGTTCAGGAGATTTAACTCCAGCTATATCAGCTTTAGCAAAAGAGTTTTCCATATATTCTATAAATCTGATACTCATATTACGTGCTTTAGAATACTCTAACACATCTATAATCTCTTCAAAATTCATATTTTTCATAGGAACCATATTTACTTTAACTTTTAAACCAACTTTTATAGCTTCATCAACACCATCAAGAACATTTTGTAAAACATCTTTTCCAGTTATATCTTGTGCTACTTGAGGTTTAAGTGTATCTATACTAACATTTATACGTTTAAGACCTGCATCTTTAAGTTTCTGTGCAGTACCTTTAAGTAAATAAGCATTAGTTGTCATCGCTAAATCTATTGTAGGGGCATAATCATAAATCATCTTTAAGAATGTATCTAAACCTTCACGTAAAAGTGGTTCTCCACCTGTAATACGGATTTTATTTACACCCTCATCTATACAAACTTTTATAAATTCAAAAAGCTCTTCAAATGATAAAAGGTTCTCTTTTGGAACCCATGAAAATGGTTTTTCTGGCATACAGTATTGGCATCTGAAATTACAGCGTTCTGTTACTGAGATACGTAAGTAGTCTACTACTCTGTCGTAGCTGTCTATAAGCATAAATATTCCTTAATAAAAAGTGACTAATTATACATAAAAAATAAAAAAAGAATATAAAATAGAAAAAAGAAGTTTTAAAAAGAGGATTTCCCTACACAAAAAGTGTAGGAAAATATTTGAGTGTTATATTTTAATAAACGAAGTGTTTACTAGAATGAGTAACGAGCCCATACACGAACAATTTGTTGATTATCGAAATCAGTTGTTGTTTTTTCACTCCATGAACGATTTACTAGAGCAGCAAAATATTGAACACCACTAGCTTTAACTTTGTACATTAAGTCAAATTCTGAGTAATCAACACCAACTTTACCTGATGCACTACGACCTGCATTCATTAAGTTAATTTGACCACCTTGAGTATAACCATATTGACCAATAACTTTACCCATATCGCCAAGGCTATAAGCACCTTTTAACATAAATGTAGCATTATCAAGTGCGATAGCATCTTGATTGGCAACCATTTGAGAAAATAATGGAGTTTTTACACCCGTACCTGTATTTTTTACTGCAGCAGCAGCTTTATCTGTTGAACCACTTACAGTAGTAAATACACCACATACAGTTAATGCTGGCATAGGCTTAATAGAAGCTTTAATACCCATTGCCGTTGTATCTTCAACAGCACTATTATCTGATGTAATTAGACCAGCTTGAAGACCTACTTTAAGACCCATTGGTAAAGTTTTATCAGCTACTTTAGCATCTAACCATAAAGCAGTAGAACTCTCTGCTATAGCAACACCAGATAAAGCATAATAAGAACCAGTAATAGTAGTCATTGGTAATGCTGTATTTTGAGCAGTTAACATATAAGCTGTTTTAGCAACAGTTAATGCACCAGCAGAACTTTTAACCGTTAAATCACCAACTGTACTTAAATCATGACCAGTTGAACGACCAACATAAGCACCAACTAAAGTAGTATTAGGAAGATCACTATTAACAACTAAAACAGCATCAAAAGTATTTTTAAGTACATTCCAACCCTCTGTAAATGCTAAAGGTGAAAGAGACTTAGGAAGTTCTTGACGACCTACTTTTACTGTTGTATTAGCAATTTGTTTTGCAACAAATATTTTTGTTAACATTAATTGATCAGTTGTATTATTTACAGCATCAAGACCACTACCTGAAGCATTAGTTGCAGAAGATCTTTGCTTAGTATCACTAACAAGATTTTTTTCTAAACCAGTAGTTCCTAAGTAAGAGATTTGAGAACCAAAAGTAAGGTTGTTACCTAAATCTGCAGCTGAATTGATTTGAACAGCAACATTTGCAACTGAAGCATCTTTGTTGAAAATATCAACAGCATTATCAGCATTCTTAGCAGTAGTCTCATAATAAATAACTGCTTGACCAGTTGTAGTAAAATCGATACCTTTATCAGCTGCCATTGCAGAAGAAGCGATTAACGACGCAGTCGCTAAAGAGATTAAAGTTTTTTTCATATTTTATCCTGTTTTGTTTTTTATCACTCTTCTCAATGGAATTGTGATTTTATATTAAGAATACATTATATATCTCTTCCATTTAAGTTTAGTTGAAATTTAGGGTATAGATTTACATATTGTTTACTATGTTACATAGATTTAAATAATTTTCTCATTTATAACTACTGTTCCTGCCATTAAGTCATGTAATGCTCTTTTATCTTTTCTATAAAATGGTAAAAAAAGACCTAAAAGAGTAGTTGCTGTTATTAAAAAAGCTATAAATCTCCATAAAGCTTGAAAAAAAGATATATTTTTATGAGTTTTTACATCTACTACTTTTATAATATATGCTTTTTTCCCAGGAGTTTGTGCAAGTTTTGTTAAAAGAATAGCATAGATAAAACCATAGATACTAACACCAACTAATGGAGCAAGTTGTGAAGCTTGAAAATCCTCTTTTCCACCTAAAAAAACATAAGTGATAATATAAAGAATAGGAGCATATATCATAAACATATCTGTTATAAATGCTTTAATTCTATCTGTATAACGAGCATAAGTTACTTCACTTTGAAGTTCCGATTTATGTTGTTTTATCTGTTTTTTCATCTGTTTTAGTTTTCTAAATCTCATAATTTATGTTGCCTGTAATATTTGTAAAGTTTTAGCTATTGCAAATGTACCACCTGCACCAACAGCAACACCATAAAAAGCTAGTCTTAATGCTTCGTAAAAATTCTTTTTTTCATCTAGTGAAAGTTTTTTTATATCTAAATCAAACCTCTGTATATCTGTCATTCTCTTCTCTTTCTCTAAATCAAACTTCTGCATATCTATCATTCTCTTCTCTTTCTCTAAATCAAATTTTTGCATCTCCAAATCAAATTTTTTCATATCTAACATCATATCTTGTGTTACTTTTCTCAAATCTGCTTTTATTTTTTCTATCTCTAAAATTTCACTTTCATCTACTAATGTCATATTTTCTCCTTTACTGAACGATTATATCAGATGATATTTAAAAAATCAGTAAGCAAAACGATAGGATGCTGAACTATATATTTTATATAACTCCTCTTCATCTAACTGAACGTTATCTGTATCTTCATTTCCATCACCTATACTCCAATGTTTCCAATCAATATATGCACCAACAACAAAAGATAATCTTTGATATTTTGTATCTAATGGTATAAATTTATAAGATACATCCATTTTGATAGCTCCATAGTCTAAGCTTTCCTCTTCTCCTAAACCATCTTTCATATCTGAATTAGCTGATTTGAATGTATTATCTATTCCATAATCAAGTGTCATATCATAATTCCAACCTTGAACTTTTGTCCCTTGATAATTTGTATATACAAAAGTTAAACCCATTGTTGAATACTCTGCTAACTCAATAGCATAATCTCCACTTTCACTATGGTTACCAAAACTAGTTGGCTTTGTCCACTCTGATTGGTACACACCAAATCTCATATAGCTTTCATTTTTTTTACGCTTACCTATAAACTTTGAAGAAAAAGTATGTCTTTGCTCTTTAAAAGTAGTTTTAAAACTAATCGTATCACCTTTAGAGAGTAATGTTCCATTTGCTGAATCTGTATAATAATAAAAGTCTGATTCTGCTGTTGCTACACCAAAAAAAGCATTATCAGTTATATCAAATCTATATGTTAGTGCCGTATTAATAAATACATTATCTATACCTAATTTAGCAACTATCGCTTCTGGAGAGAAACCCATAGTATAACCAGCAACACCACCTTCAGCCTCTTTATTAGTTTCTAAAAGTTCATCTTGATTTTCTGTTTGAGTAATAGAAGACAGTTTTGAATATGTAAAGATAGAACTACCGCTATATCCAACATCGAGTTTTAGTTGATAATAGCCTAAACCCTCTGTTTCATAAGTAATAATATGCTCACTATTATTAGGATCTTCATCACTCAGACCTGGATTCCAAAAAGACTGACCATATTTTGCTTGGGCATCAATATAAATTTTACCATCATTCCAATGTTTAGTTTTTAAACTATCCATAGTGCTATAAGCACTTTTAGCATCATCTACTAAACTACTTCCATAAACTTGAGTACTTACTAATAAACTCAATAAAATCTTACTCTTTATATTTTTCATAAAAATAACCTTTTTAAAAAAATTTGACAAAAAAAAAGGCGAAGAGATAAAAAATCTCCTCGCCTAAGTTGTAAAAAATTTAACTAAAATTAATTAGTGTAAATCTCTCCAAACTTGTTTTTTCCAAAGAAGTGCGAAAATAGCGAAGATAACGATATAAATCATTACGTTCATTCCAACAGCTGCTCTTTCATGACGCTTAGCATCACCAGCATCTTCTAAATGCTCAATAACTTTTTCCATAGTTTCAGCTGAAACACCAACACGAGGCATAGCAGTACCAGCTAAATGATTCTGTGGATTTTCAACTAAAGTAGAGATAAAATGTTCATTACGAGAACGAATATACATACTTAAATCTGGTGGTAATTTACCCATATAAGCTTTGATTGAATCTTCATATTCCATTACTTTAATGTCAAATGCTAAAGAATCTTTCTCATGCTTAAATGATGGTTTAGTACCAATTTGAGTCCATTTTTCATAATGAACAGCATGACATCTACCACAAGCATTTTCATAA
>CAZXSD010000090.1:0-6129 GCA_964642985.1 uncultured Sulfurimonas sp. | reverse complement strand
TAATGTTGGTAAAGACCCTCTTGAGAAGGTTTGTTATAGTAAGGGCTTACTGAAAATATAGCATCAACACCAGCACTTTGTGCGTGTTTTGCAATCTCAATAGCTTCATGAGTAGCATTACTTCCTGCACCTGCAAGAACTTTAGTGTTTGTACCTTTACAAACCTCTACAGCTATCTCTATACAACGCTTATGTTCATCATGAGTAAGAGTTGCACTCTCACCTGTTGTACCAACTGGACATACTGCATCCATACCGTTGTTAATTTGACGCTGAATAAGTGCTGCGTAAGTTTGTTCATCTAGTTTTCCATTTTTAAATGGAGTGATAAGTGCTGTTGAAGAGCCTGTAACGATATTCATCTAATAGCCTTGATTAAAATTAAGTTTGAAATTATAGCTAATAGTTTTTTAAATTAGAGTATTATACTGAATAATAATATATAAGGTTTAAGTTTGAAATATATCGTTTTATTAGCATTGCTATTTTTTACATTATTTGCTCAAGATAAAGAGCTTGAAAAAGTTTCATTGCAACTTCATTGGAAATATCAGTTTCAATTTGCTGGATTTATTGCAGCTAAAGAGAAGGGATTTTATGAAGAGGTCGGCTTAGATGTTGAGTTAAAAGAGTATAAATATGGGATAGATATTGTAAAAGATGTGTTAAATAATAGGTCAAATTATGCTATTTATAACTCCAATATTTTAATTGAATACCTTAATAATAAATCGATAAAAATTTTATCATCCTATTTCAAACGTTCTGCTTTAGTTTTATTGACAAAAGAGAATATTAAATCACCAAAAGATTTAGTTGGCAAAACTATTATGGCTATGGGAGAAGAGGATTTTTTAATAAATTTTAAATCTGTTTTAGATGAGTATGATATTAATATCTCAGATATTAATTTGGTAGAACATACCTATAATATTAAAGATTTTGAAAATGTTGATGCGATGACTGCTTATATCTCTGACCAACCTTATAAGCTTACTAAATTGGGAATAAAATATAATACTATAAATCCAAGTGACTTAGGTTTTTTTAATCTTCAACTAGAACTTTTCACTTCAAATAATGAGATATTAAATCATCCTCGCAGAACACAAGCCTTTAGAACAGCAAGTAAAAAAGGTTGGGAGTATGCTTTATCTCATAAGCAAGAGATGATAGATCTTATTCATTCAAAGTATGCACAAAATATATCATTAGATGAACTTAAAAATGAAGCGATAGAGATTGAAAAACTGATATTACCAAGAACTTATGATTTAGGAAGTATAGATAAAAACTTTTTAAAAAAACAGCTAGAAGTTTTTAAGTTTTTTTATCAGATTACAGATGAGATAGCATTAGATGATTTTTTATATGATAGTTCAAAAGTGGAATCTCTTAATCTAAATATCGAGGAGATGAAGTATCTTAATACTCTCTCTAATATTACTGTATGTTTAGGAACAAATATACTTCCTATTGATGGATTTATTAACAAAAAACATGTTGGTATTATGGCTGATGTTTTTAAAATTATTAGTGATAAAACAGGTATGAAAATAAAAGCAATACAATCAAAAAGTCAAAAAGATTTATTAAAAAAAATTAAAAATAGAGAGTGTCAGCTTGTTTCAACTGTGGAAACAGAGGATATGAATATTCAAAATTTAGTTGCATCTAAGCCATTTTATAAAACACATTTTGCTTTAATAAGTAAAATAGATAAATCTTTTGTTAGTGATTTTGAACTTTTAAAAGATGAGGTATTAATTGTTAGTTCAGAAGTATATAAAAGCCGACTTTTAAAGCTCTATCCATTTTTGAATATTATAGTAGAACATGATAGAATTTTAATGATGAAAAAAGTTTTGGATGGCGAGAGCTATGGAGCTATAACTATTAATGAAACAGCTGATTATTTAATAGAACAACATGGTTATGGAACACTTAAAATAAATGGTTTTTTAGCAAAAGATAGCCTAATGAATATTAGTATAGGAGTTCAAGATAGCGAGGAATGTTTATTAAATATTATTAATAAATCTTTAAATATTATTTCAGAAGAGAAGATAGATACT
Organism: uncultured Sulfurimonas sp.; assembly: GCA_964642985.1. Lineage (GTDB taxonomy): Bacteria > Campylobacterota > Campylobacteria > Campylobacterales > Sulfurimonadaceae > Sulfurimonas. The sequence continues at coordinate 4,054 of CAZXSD010000090.1, read as the reverse complement.
ATTGTTAAAAACTGGAGAATTACACGCTATAACGATAAAACAGATTATTATTTAGTTCTCAAAATTCTTATTATCGCATCAATTTTACTCTTGGTAATGGCTTATTATCAAAGAAAATTGAAAATTTTCAATGCTACATTAGAGGAGCAGGTTGCACTTAAAACAGTAGAGCTTAGAAAGTTAAATGAAGCATTAGAGCATACAGTAGAAGAAAAGGTAGAAGAGTTAATTAAAAAAGATAAAATTTTAACTATTCAATCAAAACAAGCAGTAATGGGTGAGATGATTAGTATGATTGCACATCAATGGCGACAACCATTAGCAGGAATCACTCTTCAAATATCAAATATAGAGATAGATAAGATGTTTGGTAAAGAGATAGATGATAAACGAATAGATACAACATTAAGAAATATTAGTGACAGTATTTTATATCTATCTGAAACAATTGATGATTTTCAAACCTATTTCCGTCCCGATGGTAAACCAGTTGATATTACAACAGAAGAACTTTTAGATAAGGTTTTAACACTTGCTACTGCAAAAATAGAAACAAGTAAAGTTGATATAAGGGTTCATTGTTCTTCAGAACAGACTATATCTATCTATGTGAATGAACTTGTACAAGTTATTTTAAATATATTAAATAATGCGATAGATGCATTTGATGATGTTCAAAGGGATGAACAGATAGTGGATATATATGGTACGATAAAAAATGATATGATACATCTTTCTATAAAAGACAATGCAAGTGGTATTTCCGATGAAAATATAAAAAAACTATTTGACCCCTATTTTAGTACAAAAGGGAGAAATGGAACAGGACTTGGTTTATATATGAGTCAGATGATTATTCAAAAGCAGTTTCGTGGGACTATTGATGTTGAGAGTTCAGAAGAGGGGAGTGTTTTTATTATTAAAATACCGATAGTTTTGGATTGAGTAAATTTTGTAAAGAGTGATTATTCACTCTTTACAAAATGAAGAGAAATTAATTTCTCTAAAACTTCTAAAACTTCATCTTCATCACTCAAAGACTCTACAATAGAGTGCATACAGGCTTGATAAGGATTAAATCCTTTTACTATAAGTTTTGCAGAGTAAACAAGTAGTCTTGTAGAAACCGCTTCTTGAATATCGCTATCTGTAAGTTGTCTAATCTCTCCTGCAATGTTTACAAGTTTTTGAGCGACCTCGGCATCTACACCACTCTCTTTAATAATAATCTCTTTTTCAATGTCTGCTTTAGGATAGTCAAAACTAAGAGATATAAAACGTTGTTTTGTACTAGGTTTCATTCCCTTTAGTACATTTTGATACCCAGGATTATATGAAACAACAAGCATAAAATCAGGGTGTGCTTCTATAACTTCACCTGTTCTGTCTATCGGTAAAACACGACGATAATCAGCAAGAGAGTGAAGAACAACCGTAGTATCTTTTCTAGCTTCTATAATCTCATCAAGATAACAGATCCCACCATTACGAACCGCTTTAGTAAGTGGTCCATCTTGCCAATATGTTCCATTCTCATTTATAAGATGACGACCAACTAAATCCGCAGCACTTAAATCATCGTGACATACAACAGTATAAACATCGCGTTTAAGTTTCTCACCCATATACTCAATAAAACGTGTTTTACCACATCCAGTAGGACCTTTAATAAGCATAGGCAGATTCATCTCCTCTGCAGCTTCAAATAGCTCGATTTCATTTGCTTGTGATAGGTAGTATGTTTTTGACATTGTTTTTTCCTTCATTTAATTCTTCTTTATTTTGTGAGGTTCATATAGACTTCAGGGAGTACCTTTGGTAGCTTCTTTCCATCTCGTACAACCGTATAGCCATTTTTTCCAAAAAGATATGGAAGATAATCTTTTGATTCTAAATCAACAGTAATACCAAAAGGAGTAATACCTAATTTTCTAGCTTCTATAATTGACTTTTTAGTATCTTCTATCCCATAACGTCCATCATATCTATCGACATCATTTGGTTTTCCATCGCTTATGATAAGTAGAAGTTTGTTTTCTGTTTTCTGTTTCTCTAAAATTTTTGTAGATTCACGTATCGCTGCACCTAAACGCGTATAATATCCAGGTTTTATAGCATCAATTCGTCCACGTGTATTATCTGTATATTTTTCATTAAAATTTTTCACTATCTCAAAACGTACATTAGTATTTTTGTTTGAAGAAAATGTATAGATAGCAAATTTATCATTTAGTCTGTTAAGAGACTCTGCAAAAACGATAAGACCATCTTTTATAACATCTATAATTCTTACCTCTTGCGTTATCCCAGCTTCTGTTGAGAGTGAAACATCTGCGAGTATAAGAGTTGACATATCTCGTGTTTTTCTCTCAAAACTTTCATAAAACTTCTGATGATGACCTGACTTGTTTTTATGACCTTTATAGTCTATCCAAGTGTCAAGATTTATCTCATCACCATAAGGTAAACGGTTGTTTTTTACACGGTCAAGTTCCATAAGGTCTATTTCGCCCTCTATCTTTTTAATCATCTTTTTAAGTCGTGGTTCTAACTCTATGGGTTCTATATTTGTTACAAGATAGGGTTTGAGTTTTACATAGTTTTTAAGATAAATCTGTTTAGAGTAATCCCACTCATCTAAAAACTTTCCATCACCAAGAGGGTATTCTTCTTTAAAGTTAGGAGACAACTCCAAATCCATCTTTATACGAGCAGAAAGGTTAGCACTCTTTTGACCCAGTGTTATCTCATCTAAATCTTCTGCATTATAAAGTGCATCTTCATCAAAACTATCATCTTCTGCTCTATCAACATTTACCTGTTCAAGTATGCTCATAATAGACTCAGGTAAAAAAGCTAAGAAACCATCTGTCTCTTTTTTATCGTCCATTTTATTAGCTTGTTTTTTCATCTCTAGCGTTTCAGATTTTTCTTGCTGTTCCTCATCTCCACGATTTGGTTCAACTTCATCTTCAAAGTCACTATAAGTTCCATTTTTACCTAGAGGTGGATAGACCCACAGAGGACAAGGATATTCGTTGAGATTTTCTAAAAATATCTCATCTTCTAAGTTTTCCATATTTAAAGCACTTACAAATGATAATCTTTCGTTATGTTCTACAAGTTGATTTAGTGCTTCTTCATAAAAAAGTCTAAAGCCATCATATTTTTGAAGTAGTGTTTGTGTTGCATAGTAGTTTTTAGCAAGTAGCTTTCCAGAGTGTAATGAGGTTTGAACAGCCATAGCAGTAAGCCAAAAGTATAACATCTCATTTTGCTCTTTTGTAGGAAAGTACGCAACAGATGCTGGAAGATAAAGAGCTTTCTCATCTTGCCAACTTAAAAAAAATGTACTACCCGAAGTCGAAATTCTCTCCAAAAGAGAGCGAGAAGTTTTCACAAAACGCTTATCCGTAACATGAAGCTCTTTACCCTGTTCTCCACCCATAAGATGATAGAAAATTTTAAGCGATTTAGAGTGAGAGTTAAAATAGACTCTAGCATCTTCATAAGAGGCATCAGCTTTTTTACTAATGTACTTCTCCCACCCTTTACCTGCGTTCTCTTCGAATTCTAGTATGTTAAACATTTTTATCCATTGTAGTTACTCTTTTGATTAAAATTATGCACTATTTTATCTAAATGTTAATTTTAATAAAAAAAGTAAAACCCCAAGTGCAAAGCACTCAGAGTTTTAAGGTAGATTATTTAGCTTCATCTTTAACAAAGAAGCTATAGAAGTAAGTGAAAAGACCACTTAAAACAAGAAGACCAAATAATAAACGAATAACATAAACAGAAGTTATTTCATCTTGTGCATCCATGAAAGGGATAGCTGTATCTGCGTTCCAACGTTGTAGTAAGATTTGCATAACACCTGCAACAGTTAGTGCTAAAGTAAGACCTAACATACCGATATTCATCATCCAAAAAGATATAAGTTCAACTTTTTGAGCTTTCTTAGAATTACCATGTAGACGACCTCTTAAAATAGGCATAGCATAAGAGATTACTGTAAAAATAATCATAATATATGCACCATAAAAAGATAAGT
>CAZXSD010000089.1:0-6211 GCA_964642985.1 uncultured Sulfurimonas sp. | reverse complement strand
TCGATGCAAGATATTTATAGTTAATATCTTTAAGGTTATATAGTATTTTTACTATATAACTCCTCTTCCTTACTCACAAAAAATCTTTTAAGAGACACCAAACTTACTTCTATGTAATATATTTAAGTATATAATAGCATTACTATATTAATTTTCAAGGATTTTCATGAAATATTTATCGGTTATGATGGTATTAGTTTTTTTCACAACAATTTTAAATGCATCGCATTTTCGAAGTATTAGGGTTGGTTCTTTTTTAAATAAAGGTGATGCACAAAAATCATTGGTGAAACTTGATAAATATATGCAGACACATCAAAATATTATAAATTTACAAAAAGAGATAAATTTTAAAGCTAAAGTAATCAAAGTTGGAAACTATTATATGAATGTTATTGAACCATTTGTAGACAAGAAAAGTGAACTTCAAGAGATTCTTGACACACTTAGAGCAAAATATCCACACGTATATGTAAAAAGGATAAAGGGAGTTGTTCCTGTTTTAAAAAAGAGAGAGATTAAAGAGGAAAAGATAGAAGTTCTTAGTGATCCTATTATAGAGATTATTGATATTCCAGTAGTTGTTGAAAGTTCTAAAAAGATTGAAGAATTACAAAAAGACGAAGAAGCTATTGTAGAAGAGATTGAAGAGGAAAAAATTGAAGAAGAAATAGCTGTTGTTGAAGTGGAAGAGGAAAAAATTGAAGAAGAAGAAGAAGTGGCAGTTGTTGAAGTAGAAGAGGTAAAAGTTGAAGAAGAAGTAGCAGTTGTTGAAGTGGAAGAGGAAAAAATTGAAGAAAAAGAAGTAGCTGTTGTTGAAGTGGAAGAGGAAAAAATTGAAGAAAAAGAAGTAGCTGTTGTTGAAGTGGAAGAGGAAAAAATTGAAGAAAAAGAAGTAGCTGTTGTTGAAGTGGAAGAGGAAAAAATTGAAGAAAAAGAAGTAGCAGTAGCGAAAGTTGTAAAAAAAGAAACTGAATTAATAACATTAAATGAATCTATTTTATTAGGGGTAGCATCTTTCTTATTTTTTATAATAATAGTTTTAATTATTCTTCTTTTAAAATCGAAAAGAAAAAGTAAAAAACTTGAACTATTAGTTGATGATAATGAAGAGCTTGAAACTTTAAAATTAGAGTATGAAAATAAGATTAATGACTTGTTAGTTCATAACACAACAACAATTGAAGAATTAAATATAAAAAATAAAGAAAAAATTTCTAACTTTAAAGTTATTTATGAAAATAAAATTAAAACAATTAAAAAAACATACGAATCAAAAATCGAAGAATTGACTGTAGTGACTTCTCAAGAAATAGTAACTCCTGAAGTTCAAGAAGAGCCTAAAGAAAAGATAGTTAATAGTAATACTGAGCTTGAAGAGTTATCAATCTCTATCGGTATCGCTAACTGTGATGGTGATCTAAATTTATTTAATACAGTGTTAGGAGAATTTACTTCTAAATATGAGAACTCTCCTTCTGTTTTTGAAGAACTTTGTACTAATAATGAGTTTGAAAAAGCAAGATATTTAGCCATAGATATTAAAGACTTGGCTGTTAATATAGGTGCTTATGCACTTTGTGAGAGTGTTGCTTCTATGGAGTATGAACTTGAACGAGATTTTCACTCTAATTGGAAAATATTAGTTGAAAAATATAGAGAAAGTTTAGAGAGATTATTAGTTGATATTAATAGTTACACAAATAAAAATTAGAGTATAATCACACAAATAATCTGAGTAGTTCGCGACATCGCATATATGAGGGTTCTACATTTTCAAACAGAGAATAAGTAGAACTTTTGTGTGCCGACATTTTCATTTGAGGTCTGTTAATTCAACCGAGAAATTGCCGCCGATATAAAGTTCTCTCTTCTCCTAAATTAGGCTTTTAGAACCAAGCCAATAGCGTGACGGCTATTTGGATTATTTATATCAAAAATATTTAATTAAGCAATAGATGATTTTTTAATTAAATATTTTATAATTAATGGAGCAAAAATGAAAATTTTAATTTTAGGGGCTGGTGGTAGAGAGTATTCTATCGCAAGAGCGATGTTAAATGAAGAGGAACAACACGAGCTATTTTTTCAACCTGGTAATGGTGCTACAAATGCACTAGGAACAAACCTAAATATTAAAGATTATAGTGAGTTAGCTGATTTTGCTATTGAAAATGAGATAGAACTTACTATTGTAGGTCCAGAAGCACCCCTTGTTGATGGTGTTGTAGATATTTTCAAAGCAAGAGATTTAGTTATATTTGGTCCAAGTAAAGAGGCAGCTCAATTAGAAGGCTCAAAAGTTTATATGAAAAACTTTTTAGCTAAATATAATATTCCAACAGCTCGTTATATAGAAACTGCTTCTATCGAAGATGCTTTTAAATTTACAGATACACTTACTGCTCCTATCGTTGTAAAAGCTGATGGTCTTTGTGGTGGTAAGGGTGTAATTATTGCACAAAGCCATGATGAAGCAAAAGTAGCTATTAGTGAAATGCTAAGTGGTAAATCTTTTGGTGATGCTGGTCTTAAAGTAATTGTTGAAGAGTTCTTAGATGGTTTTGAACTCTCAATGTTTGCTATTTGTGATGGTGATGATTATATTTTACTTCAAGCGGCACAAGACCATAAACGTTTACTAGATGGTGATGAGGGTCCAAATACTGGTGGTATGGGTGCTTATGCTCCAACTCCTTTAGTAGATGAAGAACTGTATCAAAAAGTAAAAGATAGAGTTATTGTTCCTACATTAGATGGTATGAAAAAAGAGGGTGCTCCTTTTGAGGGTGTTCTTTTTATTGGAATAATGGTCGTTAATGGTGAACCTATTACTTTAGAGTTTAATGTACGCTTTGGAGACCCAGAGTGTGAGATACTTATGCCACTAATGACTTCAAGCGTAAGTGAGATGTTCTTAAAAGCTTCTACTAATAGACTAAGCGAAATCAAAGTAGAGTTCTCAAAACAATACGCAGTTGGTGTAGTGATGGCAAGTGAAAACTATCCATACAAAAGTTCAACTCCTGCTGAAATTATTTTAGATGAAGTAGTTCACGAAGATATAGAAAAAAATACGCATATCTCTTATGCTGGAGTAAGTATGGAAGATGATAAACTTTATGCTGATGGTGGACGTGTACTTGTATCTGTTGGTTTAGGTGATTCTATTAAAGAAGCACGTGATAGAGCCTATGCAAGATGTGGACAAGTTCACTTTGCAGGTAAAAAAATACGTACAGATATAGCATATCAAGCTCTTTAGTCGATGGATGAAAAATTAGAAGATACTCTCCATCGTGAGGGTTTAACTTTAGCAGATACAAAAAAGAGAGCAACAGCATTTTTTATAGATGAGATGTTACTCTCTTTTTTACTTGTTTTTGCTTTATGGGATTCTTTTGCAACAGCGCAAACAATGGAAGAGCTGATTCTTGTAAGCAATACTTTTGCTTTAGAGTATATGGGTATGAAAATATTTTATCAAGCTTTTTTTACAATGAAATATGGTGCTTCTATCGGTAAATTAATTATGAAAATAAGAGTTATAGAGATAAAAACATTAAATAATCCAAATGTTTTAAGCTCACTCAATAGAGCAATCTTTCGTATAGTAAGTGAAATGTTTTTATATCTTGGTTTTTTATGGGGAATGTTAGATCCATCAAAACAAACTTGGCACGATAAAATTGCGAAAACTTTAGTGATAAATGCTTAAACTTCTTTTTTATATATCTTTTACAATTATTACACTGCTAAATGCAAGTAATAAAGTAGAGATATATGCTACCTCTCTCTCCTCTGAAGATGCTATCGTTAATGTTACAGGTGGTATTACAGTTACATATCAAGAGTATCTTTTAAGTGCTAATAGAGCTGTTTATAATAAAGAAACAGGGGATTTAGAACTTTTTGATAATATTAGAGCAACATATAAAGATAATTATCGTATTTTAGGTAATTATGCAAAACTTAATATTAAGAAAAAAGAGAAACTTTTTAAACCTTTTTATATGCTAGAAAAATCATCAAATGTTTGGATGAGTGGAGATGAAGGAAATTCACAAGACAAAGATATACAGATAAAATCTGGTATAGTAAGTGGATGTAAGCAAAATAATCCTTTATGGAAGATGGAGTTTTCATCATCTGATTATAACTCTGATTCTAAATGGATAAATTTATATAACACTACACTCTATATTTATGATATTCCAGTTTTATATGCACCCTATTTTGGATATTCTTTGGATTTACGACGTAGAACAGGTCTACTTTTTCCTAGTATCGGTATTTCGGATAAAGAGGGCTTTTACTATCAACAACCATTATACATAGCACCACAAGATAGGTGGGATTTAGAGATTAAACCACAAATTCGTACAGAACGAGGATATGGAATATATTCTAATTTAAGATTTGTTGATAGTAAAACTTCTAGTGGTATTTTAAAGCTTGGTTATTTTAAAGAGTATCTTAAATATGTTCTAAAAGAGAACTTAGTTAATAATTCACATTATGGTTTTAATTTTAAATATAAAAATTCTGATTTTTTAAAGCAGTGGATTAGTAAAGATATTAAGGGTCAATCAGGACTTTATATAGATATTAAAAGTATGAATGATGTTGATTATATAAATTTAGAAAAAAATGATAATATCGATACAAATACAGCAACAAAAATTCTTTCAAGAATAAATCTATTTTATAATACTGACTCCAACTACATAGCAACATATTTTAAATACTATCAAGATTTAACACAAAAAAGCAATGATGATACTTTGCAAAAAATACCAACTCTTCATTATCATCATTATTTAAATACATTATTAGATGAATATCTTTCTTATAATATTGATATAAAAAGTACAAATATTCAACGTGTTATAAATAAAACAGTAATTCAAACAGATATTGATATTCCTATTACATTAAAAACTTCTCTGTTTAATGAGCTTATTAATGTTTCGTATAAGGCTAATCTTTATGGACAGCATTCTCGTTTTAGTGGAACAGAGGAGAGTTCTGTTGATACTATAAATGAATATAATAATGGATATTTTGCAAGAAATTATCATACTTTTTCTGCATCAACAGAATTAACTAAAAGATTTGATGATTTTATTCACGTACTCTCTTTTTCTGCTAAGTATGCTTTTGGTGGAGGGGAAACAAGAGATGGTTATTATAAAGATAAACAAGAATTTTGTTTAAATCCTGATAATATAGATGCAAGAGAGTGTGAATTTTATAATATTACAGATATAGATGAAGATTTAGAACTTGATTTTACTCAATACTTTTATGACTTAACTGGAGAAAGAGTTCTTTATCATCGTCTTGCGCAAAGAGTTTTATATATTGATAATAAAAGTCAATATGGAGAACTTGAAAATGAGTTAGATTATAAAATTTCAGATAGTTTTAATTTTTATAATAATATGTTTTATAATTTTGATGAAACAGCATTTTCTACGCTATTTAATCAGTTAATATTTAATAGAGATGGTTTAAATTTAGGTTTGGCACACCTCTATAAAAACTATTTTAATGATTCATTACATCATATAAGTTATTTAACTTCAAGTGCTAAATATATCTATAATGAACACTATTCCTATCATTTTAGATATGATTATGATTTAGAAACAAAGATTAACAAGAGTCGAGAGATAGGATTTTTATATCAAAAAAGATGTTGGGATTTTGGTTTAAAATATGTAGAGTCCAATCGTCCTAAATTAACACAAGATGGTGCTTCTTCAGTATATGATAAATATATATATTTTACGATTGTATTAAAACCTATAATGTCATCTAGTTCAGATTCATCGTATGGGATTAGTTTACCTGATAAATGGTAAAGAGGAGGGAGCTATTAAAAAATATAAAGATGTTTTAAAAAACCGTAAAGATGCTGTAAAAGAGCTTAAAGATATTATTCCTATGCATAGATTAAAAGAGGAGTCATGGGACTTAATAGCTGTGTCAAAAGCAGGTTTAGTTCTAGCTTCAATGATAAAAGGTTCATTAGAAAATAATATAGATTTTTTATTTTCAGAAGCTATTTTAGCACCTAATAATTCTGAATGTGAGATAGCAAGAGTTAGTGAAAGTGAAGAGATTGTTATAAATGAGGAGTTAGTATCTGCATTTGAGATACAATACGATTATATTTATGGTGAAGCTCGTCGTAAACATGAAGAAA
>CAZXSD010000088.1:0-6244 GCA_964642985.1 uncultured Sulfurimonas sp. | reverse complement strand
CCATCTCCTAAAACTTTTGTAACAGTTAAACAAGCACCATTTATAGCGATACTATCGCCTATTTTTGCTTTATGCTTTGCTTTTATCGTTAATGTACTTCCTACTAAACTTTGTACCGTTGCTATCTCTCTTATAAGTCCTGTAAACATTAAAAAACTATGCTCCCATTTTCTTGAAGATTTTTTATAATATCTTTGGCTTTTTGATGCCCTTTATAGGCTGCTTTTCGACATAGGTCTAATGCCCTATCATTACTCTCTTCACAACCTCTTCCTTGATCATATAACATACCTAAGTTATAATATCCCTCTGCCAATTCACCCTCAGAAGCTCTGCTAAAACAGATAAATGCTCTTGCATCATCTTGAGAAACACCGTGACCCTCTTTATATAAAACACCAAGATTGTTAAAACACTCAATATTTCCTCGTTTAGCTCCCTCTTCATACCAAAAAGCAGCCTCACTATAATTTTGAATACAGCCTAAACCTTGCTCTAACATAAGTCCTACCTCATACATAGCAGGAGCTACTTCACGTGTTGCAGCTTCCATAAAAAGCTCATAGGCTTTAAACTGGTCATGATTTACACCACCTAAACCATTTGCATATAAAATAGCTAGATTAAAAAGAGCAAAAGATTGTTTAGCTTCACTTGCTTTTGTATAAAGTTCTAGTGATTTTGCATCATTAACCTCACACCCTTGTGCTTGTTGGTGCATATAAGCAAGTGAAGTTTGTGCATCTGCATTACCATTATCTGCTAAGTGTGTATAAAGTTTATAGGCAGTTTTAAAATCGCCACCATTATATATTTCGTGTGCTTGTTCTATCATCTAATTCTCATTTTCTGTACGGATATTTTGTCTAAAAGTTGTTTTATTACCTTTAGCTTTTGCTTTAGCATCTCTGATTTTATCAAGTAAGTTTTCTTTTACTTCAAGATGATTTTCTCTAATCTTATGTTCATCACTTCCATCTATCTCTTCATCATATTCCAACACTTCTGGTACATAGTCGTTGTATAAATCTTTACTCATTTTAAAACCTATTTTATAATTATTTAGTATTGAAGATTGTATCTAATTTATGTTAAGTTACAATACATTTATTTTTCAAATCTATGTTTATAACTTTTAGATACACGAGCATTTTTATATCTCTTTTTAAGTTTCTTGTATCTATTTACAACTCCTTTTTTAGAATCATAACATCCACAACGAACACTTATCATATTTTTTATATCCATTGTTGTACAGTTACTTGGAAAATCATTTGTGAGAAGTTTTCCCATATTCATCTGTGTATTTTTTGCTCTAAAAATTTCAACTGAATAACAAGTTGCCTTTGATTTTTCTCTTTTTCTCTTTTTCTCTTTAGGAACAGATTTTAGTGCTTGTATCTTTTTGAGTTTATCTTCAAACTTATAAGTGTATGTTGTTGTAATAGCCACATCTTTATAATCATCTGCTAAGATATATTTTTCAACCTTTGCCTCTTTATGTGTTTTATAACACCCACAACGAACAGCAATAGATTTTCCTATACTCATAGCTTTACAATTATTTGGAAATATTTTATCAGATAAAATATCTCTAGTTGTTTTATTATCTAGTTTTTTAAAGACTTGAACAGAGTAACAAGTTTTTTTTGAATCTGATTTTTTTTGAGATACTCTTTTTCTCTTTTTTTTAAATCTTTTTGAATATGTTGTTGTGATAGAAGCATCTACATATTTATCTTCTAGTTTATAGAGTTCATCTTCTGCACTATCCATATTACTAAAACACCCACATCGAACAGCTATGGAACGTTTGAGTTCCATCACTTTACATGACTTTGGAAAATCTCTTTTTAAGAGATTTTTTAGGTTTTTACCACTATTTTTTGTACTTAATAGCTGAACGGTATAACAAGTTTTTTCTTTTTTAGCGAACAGTGATAAACTTATTAGTAACACTATTAATATTATTTTCATCTTTTTTTATTCCTCTTCATTAGTGTCTTTTATAAAAAAGTAAGCACTACCAGCATTTTCTTTTGTAGAATCTTCTCTAAAAGCACCTACTCCAATTTTATCGCCATCAATAGAAACTTCATATCCAAAATAATCACCTTTTTGACTATCATAGCCTTGAATACTATCTACTTGTTCTACATCATTTTTATGATCTGATTTTCTTTCAAATATATACACCTTTCCTGTATCTTCGGCATCTGTATCTTTTTTATAAGCACCAATTGTAATAAAATTACCACTTATATCAACACTATATCCAAACCAATCATTTTCATCTGCATCATCTGCTGATATTTTTGCTATCTGATTAGTATCATTATCATCATCAGAGTCTCGTTTGAAAAGATAAGCACTTCCACTATTATTTATATCGTCTACATCTTCGTTATAAGCACCAACAACAATATAGTCTCCATCAATAGCAATAGATTTTGCAAAATAATCATAATTTTCTTTATCATCAGCTTGAAATTTAGCTATTTGAGTAATATCATCATCTCTTGTACGTTTAAAAAGATAAGCACTTCCTGTATTTATTTCAGATTCTTCTTCGTCATCGTCGTCATCGTCATCGTCGTCATCATCGTCATCGTCATCGTCGTCATCATCGTCATCTTCAGCACCATATCCTCCACCTCCGTTATCGTCATCATCACCACCATATCCTCCACCATATCCTCCACTTTGATCGTCATCATCATCATCATCATTGTCGTCATCGTCATTGTCGTCATTGTCATCATCGTCATCGTCATCTTTTTCTTCATTTTGATAAGCACCAATAGCAATATAGTTTCCACTTATATCAACTGAATATCCAAAGTTATCATCTTTTTCTGCATCCTCTGCTTGAAGTTTTTTTATTTGTGTTATATCATTATTAGAATCTGATTCTCGTCTAAAGAGATAGGCACTACCAGCATTATTAGCTTCTGAATCTTCTTGATAAGCACCAATAGCGATATAGTTTCCATTGATAGAAACAGAGTATCCAAATAGATCCTCTGCCTCTGCATCATCTGCTTGTATCTTTCCTATCTGTCTTACATCATTTCTATCATCCGATTTACGTTTAAAAAGATAGGCTGTACCAGCATTTTCAGCAGATGAATCTTCATAAGGAGCTCCAACAACTATATAATCTCCATCGATAGAGATAGAACTTCCAAAGTTATCATTTTCTTTAGCATCATCAGGTGCAAATTTTGCTATCTGATTAAGTTTTCCATTACTATCTTTTTTAAAGAGATAAGCAGTTCCTGTAGCTAAAGCTGTGCCATCATAAAAAGGAACACCAACAGCCATATAATCTCCACTTACAGCAACAGATTTAGCAAAAGCATCATCAGCTTCTGGTCTTTTTGATTGAATTTTTGATGCATGTAAAAAATATTTATTTTGAACTAAAAGTTCTATATCTTTAGAAGTTGTTTCATTATATTCATCTGTTGCAATAACTGTTATTTTATAACTATTATCTCTTCCTCCATCTTGAGGGTCTTCATAATCAGGTATTGTATTAAAATAGAGATCTTTATCTTTAAATGTTAAAAGGTCAGCATCTGTTCCTTCAAGTGTGAAAGTTATTTCATCACTCTTTGGACTCTCTCCATCAAATGTTTTCACAAATTTTTTGGAAAATTGTTCCACATATTTTGTTTTTACTGAGTTATATAAATAAACTTTATCTAAAGGTTCTATATCAAAGATATAACTAGAAACTTCGCCATTTTGTTTATTTGTTGCTATAGCGATATTATTTTTATCTATAGAAACTGAATATCCAAAATATTCATCTTCTAAAACTACTCTGGAGTTTATTTTTTCTACTTGAACAACATTATTATCTGCTGTAAAATCTCTTCTAAAAATATAAGAACTTCCAGAGTTCAATTCTTTATCTATATCTTCTTTATGAGCACCAATTATCATATATATACCATCAATATCAACACTACGTCCAAAATAATCATAACTATGAGGTTCTTTAGCTTCAAATTTTGAGATAAGTTTTACATCATCTTCTGCATCTGATTTTCTTTTAAACAGATAAGCCATTCCTGCCTCATTTTCACTACTATCATCACCATGTGTTCCTGTTAAGATATAATCCCCACTAATAGCAACTGAATAACCAAGATAATCCAAATCTTTTGCATGGTTTATAACTATCATAGCTATCTGTTTTGTATCATCTTTAGCATCAGAATTTCGTTTAAAAAGATATATAGCACCAGCGTTATCCCCCTCACTATCCTCTCCATAAGCACCAACGATAATATAATTTCCATCAATAGATACAGAATGACCAAACCAATCCTCTTTCCCAGCATTACTAGCATTAAGTTGAGCTATTTGAGATACATCATCTTTAGAGTCAGAGTTTCGTTTAAAAAGATAGACCGAACCAGCATCATCTTCTGTATCAAAATCATGATAAGATGAACCAACTGTTATATATTTTCCACTTATTGAAACAGCATTTCCAAATTTAGCATTTTTTTGAGGAGAATCAGCTTGAATTTTTGCTATCTGTTTAGTATCATTTTCATCATCACTTTTTCGTTTAAATATATAAACTGAACCTGCATTAGTTTCTTCTGTATCTTCTTTATAAGCACCAACAACGATATAATCCCCATCAATAGCAACAGAATAACCAAAATAATCATCTTCCTCTGCATCATCAGCTTTAAGTTTTGCTATCTGTGTGAGAACACCCTTTAAATCTTTTTTGTAAAGATATACTGCACCAGAATTTTCTGCTGTTGCATCCTCTTTTGAAGCTCCTACAACGACATAACTACCACTTACTGCAATAGATTTTCCATAGTTATCGTCTCTTTGTCCATCATTAGCTTGAACTTTTGCTATTAAAAAAGGGTCTTCTACATTATCAATAGAAATTTTAACATCAACTCTATCACTATCTCCAGCACTATTTTTTGCAACGGCACTCAAACTATAACTATTTTTTTCTTCAAAATCTATGGTAGCATCATCTGCAACTTTTAAAATACCCTCTGTTGTTACCTCAAAATTTTCATGACCATAACCACTTAATGAAATCTCAGTAATCTTATTATCTCCATCACTTACAATCTCTATATTTCCAACAACAACTTGACTTAAAGAGTTCTCTTTTATAGTGCCTCTAAAGTTATCAAGTGTAGCCACTGTATCAATATCTGTAATTTTAATCTCAAGTGTAACACTTTCACTATCTCCAGCACCATTTGTTGCTAATACCGTTAAGTCATATTTTTTTGTTGTTTCATAGTCAAGTTCAGCATCTTTTGCAACAGTTATTTTTCCATCAGGTGCAACACTAAAGTTTTTTGAACCATCTCCATCTAAATCCATAGATAAAATATAGTGGTCTCCAGTATGTTCTATCTCAACAAATCCAACTTCTGCACCCTGTTGAGCATCTTCTGCCACAGTAGCATTTGAGTCTATAAGTGCTGGGACTATTTCTGCTACATTGGTTACATTAATATCAATTTTTATTGGATCACTTCGACCAATAGTATTTGTTGCTATTGCTGATAAAGTATAATATCTATCTGTTTCAAAATCTAAAATATGATTTTTTGCTAAAGAAACATATCCTAAAACAGAAACTTGAAAAAGTTCATTACCAAAACCACTTAAATCGATAGAAAGAATATTATTATCTCCCGTAGTTCTAATATTTATTTGACCAACAGCTGCACCATATTTTATATCTTCTGCAACACTAGTTGTTAAGTCTGATAAAATAGGAACAGTCTCTTTTGTGATAAAAGGATATTCATAATTTACTTTTAGATAGTGGTTATTAACATCTGTAATAGCTGTTGTAACAACAATAGTATATTGAGCTAAAATAGGAAGATAAGTATAGGGAGTTAAAACTATCTCATTTGTATAATATAAAACTTTCAGATCAACATCAACAATATTTCTATTTTTATCTAATAAGTAAACAGATCTATCATTAACAGTATCAGCGTTTAAACTCGAACTAAATTTTACATAGATAGCATCAACACTTGCTTCAACAGTTGGTATTTCTAAATAAACAACTTGAACAGTAGTTTTATCCTTATTATCAGCACAGCCTATAAATATAGCAGAAAGGAATAGAATTAATAAAAGTTTATACATAAGTAAACCCCATAATTTTAGATGGTGTAATTATAGAGTTTATCTGGTAAATGGGGGCTTATAGTCGCTAGGGTAT
>CAZXSD010000087.1:0-6481 GCA_964642985.1 uncultured Sulfurimonas sp. | reverse complement strand
CTCATAACCCGAAGGTCACAGGTTCAAATCCTGTTTCCGCAACCAATTTTAAAAAATCCTTTACTTAAAAAATCAAAAATAAAGATATAATTATGAATGATATAACTGACCTACTAACTCTTACATTTAGAATGGTTATTTTTATAGTAATCGCAGGAATATTCTATTTTACTCTTAAATCTAAGAAAAAATCATAAATAACTTACTATGATAGGTATCGACCTCATTAAAACTTCACGAATGCAAAAGCTTATTCAAAAGTTCGGAGATAAAGCCCTTCTTCGATTTTTATCACAAAATGAAATATTATTGGTAAAAAACTATAAAACTGCTTCTGGTTTTTGGGCTGTTAAAGAAGCTTGTTCAAAAGCTTTAGGTGTAGGGATTGGAAAAGATTGCTCTTTTCACGATATTACGATATTTAAAACAGCGAGAGGTGCTCCAAAAATTAAATTATCAGAACATATTATTCAAAAGTTTAAAATTATAGATACAAGTGTATCTATAACTCACGATGGAGAGTATGCGATAGCTGTTGTAGCTATCGAATCAAAAAAAAATTAACCACCACCTACAAAATCAAGAAGTTCTAGTTTATCTCCATCATTTAATTGATAACTATCCCAATTATCTTGTTTAACGATATCCATATTTACTGCTGCTGCCATCACTTTTCCATCTAATGAAAGTTTTTTTAGAATATTTAAAAGAGTAATATTCTCTACAAACTCCCTATTTTCACCATTTACAATTATTGTCATTTGTAAATCCTTTTATATATTTAAGTTAGCAATTATACCTATTTTTAGTAAAAAGAAATGTAATACTTGATATACTAAAATATTAATAAAAAAACTTTAAAGAAGAAAAATATGATACACTCTAAAGAGATACTTAAATATACGCAAAACTTAAATATATTAGTGGTTGAAGACCATTCTGAACTACTTGAAACTATATCTAGTATGCTTCAAAATTTCTTTCAAAATGTTACAAAAGCAGAAAATGGAAATGTAGCACTTGAATTATATAAAAATAACTACTCAGATAAATCAACTCAATTTGATATTGTATTATCTGATATTCAAATGCCTTTCCTTAATGGTGTTGATCTTACAAAAGAAATTTATAATCTTAATCCATCTCAATCTATAATTATAATTTCAGCTTATGATGAATCAAAATATTTACTTCCTCTTATTAATCTAGGTATCGAACAATTTATAAAAAAGCCTATTGACTATCAAGAATTACTAGAAGCTATTTTTAATTGTGCCAAGAAAATATCTGTAAAACATGACATAATAACTCCTTCAATTAAAATTCAATTTAATAATAACTCCTTTTTTAATAAAGAAAACAGTGCATTATATGTCGATAATCAAAATATTTATTTAACAAAATATGAGATAATATTTTTACAACTTTTATCTAATATTGTAGGGAAAATATATTCAAATCAAGATATTTCCAATTTTTATACAGATTCTAATGAAAATATGGATGCACAAAACATTAGAAAACTTGTTTCAAAACTTAGAAAAAAATTACCTGAAAATTCATTAGCTAGTGTTTATGCTATCGGATATAAAATTGTTCCTTTTTTTCCTAATGATACTGATAGTTAAATGATTTTTAATTTTATTATTTTAATAATATTTTTCTCTCTTTTTATAACTCTCTTCCGATTTATAAAAGCCCCAACTCTTAGCGACCGCTTAGTTGCTTTTGATATTTTAAGCATAATGAGTATCTCACTTTTAGTTGTCTTAGCTCTACACTTCCAAAGAGCTATCTATATAGATATAGCCTTAGTATTTGGACTTATCAGTTTTTTAGGTACAACTATTTTTGGACGTTACATCGAAAAAGGAATCTAACTTATGGAATATTTAGGATATTTTTTTATTCTTTTAGGAGTTTTAGCTTTTTTAGTAAGTGCTATAGGTCTTATTAGAATGCCAGATGTATATACACGTATGCATGTTGGTACAAAAAGCACTACTATTGGAACTATATTAGTTATTGTCGGAACTATTATTATCGAGCCATCTTGGGCGTTTAAACTTATACTTTTAGCTATATTTATTTTACTCACAAATCCACTCTCATCATCAGTTATAGCAAGAGCTACTCATAAAAATGGAGCTGTTTTAGAACTTGACGAGTTAAAGGATAACAGATGATAGGTTTTATCATTCTCAGCATTTTTATCGCTATTGTCATCATCGCATTTAGTGCTGTTACTCAAAAAAAATTAGCCGATAGTATTATTCTTTTTATGGGTGTAGGACTTGGTAGTATTGTTCTTTTCTTTGTTTTTCAAGCACCTGATGTTGCACTTACTGAAGCTGTTATCGGTGCTGGGATAAGTAGTGTTATATTTTTAATGGCTCTTAAACATCTAGGAGTACAAAGATGAACATAAAACACGATTTACCCGCATCAACAGCAAGTGGCTTTGCACTCAGTGCTATTTTTGTTCTTACTATTTTAAACATCATCTTACAAAATATTCCAAACGTTACACAAAGTGCAGGAAATCAACTCCTAAAACTCAATGAAACAGAGGGTGTAGCAAATGCCGTTACAACTGTTGTAGTTTACTTTCGTGGATTTGATACACTAGGAGAGATATCAGTTCTTTTCATAGCATCTCTAGGTATTGGTCTAATGCTCCATAAAAATAGTGAATGTAATCTGAAAGTGCAGAGTAACTTTATGCTCAAAACTGCTTCAAAATTACTTTTTCCTATCATTATGTTATTTGGTCTCTATGTAATGATTTATGGTCATCTTAGCCCCGGTGGTGGTTTTCAAGGTGGGGTTATCGTAGCAAGTGGTGTTTTACTACTTCTTATAAGTGATAAATCTTTTGAAGTTCCTCATTCACTCATACTAATCTTAGAAACATTCGCAGGTGTGAGTTATGTTCTTATCGGTCTTATAGGACTGTTTACTTTAGATATATTTTTAGGTAACTTCTTACCAAATGATATATCTCAAATGGGTATGCTTCTTAGTGGCGGGATTATTCCTATAATCTATATTATAGTAGGTATAAAAGTTGGTAGTGAGATGAGTATGATAGTTCAAAACCTCATTAAAAGGAGTGACAATGTTTGAGTTTTTAAATCAAGATACAACTATTCAAACCATAATTACAGTAGGTTCAATGACACTCTTTTTTGTAGGATTTTTTGGACTTTTAACACAAAAGCATTTTATAAAGATTTTTATAAGTATCGCTATTATGGAAAGTTCTATTTTTCTCTTTTTTATAGGAACAATGTTTAAAAAAAGTTTAACAGCACCTATATTAGGAGATGGCTACACTACATTTACAAATATGAACGACCCTATCCCTCATGCGATGATACTTACAGCCATCGTTATAGGTATGGCAGTTTTAGCACTTGGTTTAAGTTTTTCTATTGAATACTATAAACTTACAGGAAATGCAGAGATAGATAAAATGAATGAGTTGAGACACTAATTATGAGCAGTATATTATTTATAGCCCTTCCCCTACTTTTTGGATTTGCAACACCTATTTTAAATAAATTTGGTAAAAATGGTGTAGTCTATGGCTCAACTATTATGCAGATGTTTCTACTCTATCTAGCGTTTGATTTACTCTTAAACACAGGTTCACACATAGAGATAATCTCAATAGCACCACCATTAGGAATATCATTTGTTCTAAACAAAGCATCACTCTTTTTTGTAATGCTCTTTACATTTTTAATGACAATGTTCTCTTTTTACTATCTTACTCATAGAAAAACAGATGCTTACAAGAGTGAAACAAAGTTTTTTATCCTAATAAATATGCTTTTAGCTTCAAGTATAGGTTTAGTTTTAAGTTCAGATATATTTAATATCTATGTATTTTTTGAGATAGCAGGAATAAGTGCTTACATTTTAAGTGCCTACAAAAAAACACCATCAGCACTAGAAGCAGGACTAAAATATCTCTTAACAGGTTCTATCGCATCAGTTTTTTTAGTATTTGCAATCGTTCTCATCTACATAAATATAGGTTCACTTAACCTTGCAGTCATAGCACAAAGTTTTGAAACACTCCCACACAACATAAAAATACTAATCTCTATTTTCCTACTTATAGGCTTTGGTTTTAAAGTAGAGATTTTCCCTTTAAACTTTTGGGTAGTAGATGTTTACCAAGGTTCAAGCTCACTTATAAATGCACTCTTTTCAGGCATAGTGGTTAAAGCGTATCTCTTTGTATTTTTTCATATTCTTTATCTCTTCCTACCAAGTGGAGAGTTCTCCCTCTTTTTAATCTATCTAGGTGCGATAAGTATGCTAGTAGCCGAAATATCAGGACTTCGCCAAACAAACCTAAAAAGACTCTTTGCATATTCAAGTTTAGGTCAAGTAGCATTAATCTTTACAGCCTTCGCAATGCAAAATCAAAATGCTATACAAGGAGCTTTATATATAGTTTTAGCTCACTCAATAGCAAAATTTATAATCTTTTTAGCATTAACAAACATAAAAAAAGAATATAAGAATTTTCACATAAATAGACTCAAAGAGTTAAACTCCCCATTTTTAAGAACTATTTTACTTATAGCGATGCTTTCACTTTTAGGACTTCCTTTATTTGCAGGATTTATTGGAAAGTTTTTAGTTCTCAAAAGTTTAGCAGTTAGTGGTGTTTTAGGTGCTTTAGTCATCATAGTTACAGCATCTCTTTTAGAAGCCGTTTACTACTTTAAACTTACTGGGTTTATGTTTAGTAAAAGTGAAAAAAAAGAAAAACTATCTATTGGGATCAGTCAGAAAATTATTTTTAGTTTGTTGGCTTTTTTACTTATTTTCGTTGGTATTTTACCTATGATTATTTCTGGATTTTTATTTGATGGGGCTGGGGTTCTTTTGGATTCAACAACATATATAAATAGTTTAATAGGAGTTCAATAATGGATTTATCTATCTACGGATTAACCGAAATTATCCTATCCCTAAAAGCAACAAATCTAGCAAACTTTTTTGCTATGCTTGTCGCTTTTTCATTTGTAATAGTTACTTTTCTCACAAAGAACTATAAACTCAAAAAAAGTTTTTATGCTCTATTTTTACTCCTTACTGCATCTCTATTTCTTATAGTCTATGCAAATGATTATCTCCTCTTTTTCATTGGGTGGGAGATTATGAGTATAACTACTTACTTTTTACTCTCCTTTACACTTAGTAAAAAAACACTCCATAAGTATATTATCTTTGCTATGGCTTCGGCTTTGAGTATGTTTATAGCTATTTTAATTCTATACTCATCAAACCATAGCTTTTTATATGCAGATGCTCATCAAAGTTTTAAAGCACTTGGTGATATTGAGGAGTTTATATTTATTGTATTGATGCTTTTTACAATTTTTATTAAAATTGGAACTATCGGTTTTCATTACTGGTTAGTAGATGCTTATGAAGAGTCTCAAAACCTTTTTACTCCTTTTTTCTCGGCAGTTCTTTCAAAAATGGGTATCTATGCACTCATAATTTTACTAACACAAGTTGTAGATATTACTTATCCTCTTGCAATTATAGGAGTTATAACTTCTATCATCGCTACATTTAAAGCTATACAAGAAGATTCTATTAAACGCTTACTTGCTTACTCTTCTATCGCTCAATTAGGATATATAGTAACTGTCCTAGGTGTATATGATGGAATGGGTGGGGCTTTGTACCATTCACTTATACATACTGTTGTTAAACTTCTGCTTTTCATAAATATAGCAGGTATTATCTTTGTAACGGGTCGCTCTAAATTTAGTGAACTTGGTGGACTTTTATATAAAACACCACAATCATTTGTCCTACTTCTAATAGGAATTATTACTTTAGCTGGTATGCCTCCTCTTGGTGGATTTTCATCTAAGTTTATGATTTATACTTCACTTATGGATGCGAAATATCTTTTAATTCTTTCAGCTATAATGTTTTCAAGTGCAAGTGCATTTCTCTATATATACAAACTTATATACGGTATATACCTTGGACACCCAACAAACAAAAAACTAGAATCAGTTAAAGAAGTGCCTATCTCATTTCTAATCCCTCAATATATTTTGGCAATAGTTCTTATAGCCTTAGGAATGTTCCCTGCCCTAGTTGTTCCATACTTTAATGCCATTTTAAATGAGTTAAATTTAAAAACAATAGAGTTCAGCAACTATGCAACACTTACAACATCTTTTGCAGAATTTAACGGTCTTGTAATCATCTCAGCATTTGGAACTATCTTTGTAGTGCTGCTTTTAGTTTTTGTAAATCTTAAAACAAAAGTAAAAGATGTCAAAAATCGTTTTGATGTGGCTTATTGTGGAGAAGAACCAGATGAAGCAACTCATCTTCACTATGGATATAGTATGGGAAAAGAGTTACAAAGAGTTGGTTTTATAAACACTATTTTAAAAAACTCTGTTAAATACTTTTATGACTATATAGCAAA
>CAZXSD010000086.1:0-6503 GCA_964642985.1 uncultured Sulfurimonas sp. | reverse complement strand
CATATCAAACATCTCACGCTCTGCCCAATCAGCTGAACGGAAAAGTTTTTCAACACTATCAACAGCTTGACCATTTTCGATGAAAAATTTCACACGAATACGTTTTGCTTTTGTCATACTTAGCATCTGATAAAAGATTTCAAACGTATTATCTTTTGCTAACCAATCAACAGCACTTAATTCTGAAAGTTGTGTATAAGATAACTCATCTCTCATAAGTTCTAAAACACCATAAATATCACTAGGATTAATAAAAACTACCATCTGTCCAACTTGGATATAAGCATCTTTTACTTCAAATTTAGCAGATATAGCCTCTAAATCTTTCGCAAAAACTGCATCACTTTCAACTTTTTGCTTAGGAACTTGTGGCGCTACATAATATCTATCTGTATAGTACGATTTTTTTTGTACATCATCTTTAGGAGTATAGGCTCTCATTACATTAACCTTTTTGCTTTTTGTGCTTTAGAAGCAGAGTTAGCACGAATTTTCTTTTGAAGTAACATTACACCATATTGAAGTGTCTCTGGACGAGGCGCACAACCTGGTAAGTATAAATCAACTGGAATAATTCTATCCACACCTTGAACTGTTGCATACGTATTAAACATACCACCAGTATTTGCACAAGAACCCATAGAGATAACCCATCTAGGCTCTGTCATTTGGTCATATAGACGCTTAATAAACTCAGCGTGTTTCTTTGTTAAAGTTCCTGCAACAATCATAACATCTGATTGACGTGGAGAAGCTCTAAAAATTGTACCAAAACGGTCGAAGTCATATCTTGATGCACCAGCAGCCATCATCTCAATACCACAACAAGCAAGACCATAAGTCATAGCCCAAAGTGAATTTGAACGACCCCAGTTTGCTATTTTGTCAATACTTGTAAGTGCAACTGGTAAACCACCACTTTTTGTATAATCTACTTGATGTTGTGCCATTCTAGCGCTCCTTTTTTCCATGCGTATACAAAACCGATTGTTAATAATAAAATAAACATTAACATCTCAGCAAAACCAAACCAACCTAGAAGTTTAAAATCAACTGCCCAAGGGAACATAAATATGATTTCAACATCAAAAAGAAGGAAAAGAAGTGCAAACAGATAAAACTGTGGAGAGAGTCTATTTGGCTGTTTTGTTACTTCTGGTCCACATTCGTAAACAGAGAGTTTGATTTTTTCACTATCTTTAGCCGCTAATGCACGACTCGCCCAACGAGCAACAATCGTTGTAAGTGTAAAAGCACCAAATGTCATTACAAATAGTACAAATACCCCAAAATACGGATTTGCTGTAGCAATATGCTCCATATAATCTACCTTTTAATATATTTGTTTTCAACAGTTCTAAGCTCATTAATTAGGAAATAATCAACTTAAAAAAGTAGAAAAAACAGTTACTTGCACTATAACGAAATGTGTATTAAATATAAGTATTTTTAGGGGTAAGAATAGGGCTATGTCACTAATTGCAACATTCATTTTATTAACGATTTATAGTTAAAATATTTTTCAAAATTAATATGAAAAAACGGTAAAAAAGATAAAAACATTGAAGAAATAGTTATGAACTAAGTTTTTATTTTAAAGCTTTATGATATATTTTTGAGGTTATAGTTATATCATTAAAAATAAGGTTTCTAAATGGATAAAATACTACCTATAGACAAAGAATATATTTACGAAGGAAGTGCTATCATTAGCCAAACTAATTTGGATGGTGTCATAACTTATTCAAATAAAATGTTTAACATGGTTTCAGGGTATGAAGCAAGTGAACTTCTCGGACAACAACATAGTATCATTCAACATCCTACTATGCCAAAAACTGTTCGGGATAGAATATCTGAAACAATCAAAGGTGGTCAGGTATGGAAAGGTTTAGTTAAAAACTTACGAAAAGATGGCTTTTTTTATTGGGTTGATATAGAAATATTACCAATAAGAGACGATGCTGGAAAAGTAGTAGGTTTTATCTCTGCAGGAAAAAAAGCTTCCGAAAAAGAGATTAAAGAGAATACCCAAACATATCAAAAAATGTTAGCATCAGAAGGATAGGGAATACAATAGATGTTATTTTATAATTCTCAAAAAGAGTTTATCGGTATGGATGAAGAATCTTTAAACTCTTTAGGGTTTTCAAACCTTTCAGAGCTTAGATCGGAATCTGCTAATTTTGCTGATTTATTTGTACGAACACCTGGATTTATTCATAATTTTAAATATGTTCATTGGATAGATTATATTATTTACAGTGATTCTAGTGAAGTTCCAAAAGCAATTATACATACTAAAGCTAGAAATTTTTGGTGTAATATTAGTATAAGTACATCTTATATGGTAGACACACCTGCAACAAAAGCATATATAATTGAACTCCAAAACTTGAGAGAATTATCTAAAAAAGAAACAGCTGCTATGACTGAAGATATATTAGTGAAGCCTACTCCAAAATTTGAGAAAGAGGTTCAAACTCCCTATATTGATAAAACTGTTCAAGATAATATAAAAAAATCTATTATCGAACAAGATAACTCTTATCATACTGTTGATGATACATATAATAGTGAAGTTGTTCCAAAACATCCTGTTCAAACAATTAAAAAAGTAGAAGCGATTGAAGAAGATGAACAGAAGGAAGAGATACTAGAAGAGTTTTTTATACCAACAGAAATTGAAACTCCAATAGAGGAAGATGAAAGTTTTTCAGACTATGTATTTGACCCACAGGTTGCATCTGATGAGCTAGGTTTACCAATTGACCTTATTGAAGAGTTTATTGAAGATTTTATTGCTCAAGCAAAAGAGTTTAAAGATGAACTATTCTCTTTTGCTCAAGAGGAAGATATAAATAATGTAAGAATACTCTCTCATAAACTAAAAGGTGTTGCAGCAAATCTACGTGTTGAAGATGCTTTTGAGGTGTTAGCAACTATTAATACAACAACAGAGATTGATATTATTAATAAGAATTTAGTGATTTTTTATAATATAATTGCTAAATTAAATGGTGAAGAAGTAGACTTATCTACTACTGATGAGATAGTCTCCAATACAGAAGATGAGTTTATTCTTGACTTTAAAGATACAAATCATACTACTTTGGAACCTGAACCTATTATAGAAAAAATAGTTCCAATAGAAGAAGAAAATGATGAATATCTTTTAGATATGGACAATCTTTTACTAGATAATGAAATTCCTGCTGTTCAAAAAGAGGAAACAATAGTTTCTACAATTGAAGACTCTTTTATTGAAGAAGATATTCTTCTTACTTATAATAAAGAAAAAGCGATGAGAGCGATGGGACTTAATGCAGAAGTTTTTGATGAATTTTTATCTGACTATATAACCGATGCTACTGAACTATGTAATCAGATTCAAGAAGCTATCTCTTTTAATGAACCTCAAGTTTGGAATAGTGAAACAATTAAATTAAAAGGAATGAGTGAAAACCTAAGAATTGAGCTCTTTATACAAGAACTGAATATTCTTTTAGAAACACAAAATCAGAGTGTAGCATTAGATGCTATAAACAAAATAATTTCAATTATATCAAATCTAAAGGATTAAACGATGCAAATAGGGCTTAAAAGTAGGTTGAAACTAATTAGTTTAGTGCCAATATCAATTTTGTTCTCAATAACAAGTTATTTTTTATATGACTCATATACTAATTATAGACATGCTCAAATTTTACAAGAAAAACTGTCTGAAAATGAACTTCTTAATAAACTAGTAGATAACATATCTAGAGAAAGAGGTATGACTGTAATGTATCTTGGAAAAGCATCTAAGAACACTCTACAATCTCTCAAACAACAAAGAGAAATTGTTAATAGTTTAAAAGAGGAATATTTATCTTATTCTAAAAATAGTCTTGCTTTAGATAATCACAGTATAAAATCAATAAAAAGTTCTTTACAAGCTATTGATGACATTAGATTACTTGTAGATCAAAAGCAAACAAACTTTACAGATGTTTATACTAATATTTATGGAGAGGTCCTACACACTTTTATTAAAAAATTAGAAGAGATGACAAGTAATCAGATTGATCCTGAAATCAAGGCTCTCTCTTCTGCTTATATCTCAGCAGTAAGAGCTAAAGAATACACATCAGAAGAGAGAGACTTTATCTCATATACTCTTTCAAAATCTGCTAAACTTACAGAAGAAGATTTTAATACTTGGCTAACACTTATCTCTAAAGCTGATAATATCACTTATGATACATTGACAGATAAAGAGTTAGTTTCAAATATTAAGGCACTTTTTAATAATGTTGATACTGCTGAAATTCTGTATGATATAAATCTTGAAAGAACAGGTATTATGTCTTCTGCTAAAAGTGGAAAATATCGTATAAGTTCAAGTGATTGGTTTGCAATGATTTCAGAAAAAACAAATATTATGTCTGAAGTAGAAGATTTAATTCTTAGTGCAATGGATAGAAGAGCCTCTCAAGTTCAAACTGATGCAGTTCAAATCCTAACTATTACATTTATTATTTGGTTTACTAATATTATATTAGCTCTTCTTGGATATTTTTTATCTGGTGCTATTACTAAAAATATTAGAGGTCTTGAACACGTACTTGAAAAAGTGGCTCAAGATTCAAAAGATGAAGATGGTAATGTTGTTGCCATTAATCTTAATACATCAGAGGGTACAGCCGAAGCCTATGCTCTTCTTGAACGTATTATTGAACAAACAAAAAAAGAGCAATTAGCTGCTCAAGAAGCAAGTGAAGCAAAATCTATGTTCCTTGCAAATATGTCACATGAGATTCGTACTCCACTAAATGGTATCGTTGGATTTACCGAACTTCTTAAAGATACAGGTCTTGAAGAAGAGCAAGGTGAATTTGTTGATATTATTGAAAAAAGTTCAGAGAATCTTCTTGAAATTATTAATAATATTCTTGACCTTTCAAAAATTGAAAGTAATAAAGTTGAAGTTGAAGATATTGTTTTCAATCCTATTGCTGAATTTGAAAGTGCTGTTGATGTTTATGCAGTTCGTGCAAGTGAAAAAGGTATCGATTTAGGATTCTTTATCGATCCATCTTTAGAAACTCCGGTTAAAGGTGATCCAACTAAACTTAAAGAGGTTATCATTAACCTTCTTTCAAATGCAGTTAAATTTACAGGAAATGCAGGTGCAATCTATGTTGATATTAGAAAATTAAAATCTAAAAGAAATGGTATCACGAGAATTCAATTTCAAGTTAAAGACAGTGGTATCGGTGTAAGTAAAGAACAAAAATCTAAAATATTTGAAGCATTCTCTCAAGCTGATACGTCTACTGCTCGTAAATATGGTGGTACAGGTCTAGGTCTGACTATTTCAACTAGCTTTATCGAGCTTATGGGTGGTAAACTTGATCTTGAAAGTGAAGTTGGTGAAGGAACTATGTTCTTCTTTACTTTAGACTTTGAAGAAGCAGAAGCAGTAACTGAAACTAAACAAGATAGTTATTCTAGTATTAATATACTTGTACAAGAATCAGCACATAAAGTTAAAAAACAGGAAAACTATCTACTTGAATATTTAGATTTCTATGGAATAAGTTATACTAAATTTAAAGATTTAAGTGATATTCAAGCACTTCAAAAACTGATGAACTATGATATAATATTTGCAGATCATGAATACTCATCAGAAGAGGAACTAGCACTTTATGCAGCGGAAACTCCAGAACTTGTAATTCTTACGAAAGCTACATTTATGAAAAAGATTGATTCTTTAGGCATCAATGTATTTAAAACACTTTATGAACCATTAAATGTTGCTAAACTATCACAAGTTCTTGGAAACTTTCATAAACAAAGCTTTACAGGTGAAAGACCAAAAGTAGTAAAGAAGTTTAAAGCTGGTTCAACAAAGTTTAAAGCTAATGTATTAATTGCTGAAGATAATATTATTAATCAAAAACTTATAAAAAGAACGATGGAAGATTTAGGACTTACTATTACGATAGCATCCAATGGTCTTGAAGGTTTCCAAAAACGTAAAGATGGTGATTTTGATATGATGTTTATGGATATAAATATGCCATATATGGATGGAGTTGAGTCTACTCAAGAGATTTTAGAGTGGGAAAAAGAATATAATCAACCGCATATTCCTATTGTTGCACTGACAGCAAATGCACTTAAAGGGGATAGAGAACGTTTCATAGAAGCTGGACTGGATGAATATACAACAAAACCTTTAGTCCGTAAAGAGATAGTAACTATTTTAACTACTTTCTTATCTGACCATATTATAGATATTAATGAAAGTACAACAGAAGATACTCCTAAACCTACTCAAACAAGTGCAAAGCCTAAACGCAAAATGAAAGTTTCTGGAGCTGATGACTTAGATGAAACTCCTAAGCCTAAACGCAAAATGAAAGTTTCTGGTGCTGATGACTTAGTTGAAACTCCTAAACCTAAACGTAAAATGAAAGTTTCTGGTGCTGATGACTTAGTTGAAACTCCTAAGC
>CAZXSD010000085.1:0-6514 GCA_964642985.1 uncultured Sulfurimonas sp. | reverse complement strand
GAGTTGTATGAACAGTATTAAAGTCTACATAAGATGAAAATCTTCCTGAACAACCGATACCTGAAACAACACATACATCATCTTGTTTTACACCCATTTTATCAATAGCTCTTACGAATGCTTTAAGGATAACACCATCACCACAACCCCAACACCATAGTGTTGGCATTTTTTCTAGTCTTAAATATTTATCATAATTAAATGCCATTCTATAACTCCTTTACTTTACTTACAATTTCATGAGGAGAAATTGCTCTACCATTAACTTTAAATAGACCATCAATATCTAATCTTGAAGAAACACGTTGCACTTCAGAGTGGAACTGACCAATATTAAGCTCTACAACTAAAACTTTTTCTATTTTATCAGTATACTCTTTGATTTTAACACCTGGTGAAGGCCAAATAGTAATTGGTCTAAATAAACCAGCTTTAATACCCTCTTTTCTTAGGTGACGAATAGATTCTTTAGCTGCAAGAGAAACAGAACCATAAGCTATAATCATAACTTCAGCATCATCCATCATAAACTCTTCATAAGATTCTAACTCATCTTCATGCATCGCTACTTTATCTTCTAAACGTTGAATAAGTTTACGACAAGTTTCAATCTCTTCAGTTGGAAAACCATTTTTATCATGGTGAAGACCAGTATAGTGGTATCTATAACCTTCAAACATTGGGTTAAGAACAGCTGGTTCAGTTGGACCACACTCGTATGGAAAATACTCATCAGCAGGACCATCAAATTTCTTTCTAGGAACGATTCCAGCTTCAACCTCTTCAACAGTAGGAATATCAGCTTTACCATGCATATGACCAATAGTCTCATCAAGTAAAACAATAACTGGTTGCATAAATCTATCTGCAAGATTAAATGCTCTAACAGTTTCTGTATAGCATTCAGCTAATGAACCAGCACATAATGTGATAGATTTATAATCACCATGAGATGGGTTTTTCGCTTGAAGAACATCACCTTGAGATACACGAGTTGGAAGACCAGTTGATGGACCACCACGCATAACATTTACAAGAACTAAAGGAACTTCTGCCATCTGAGCAAGACCTAAGTTTTCAGCTTTTAAAGATACACCAGGACCTGACGTAGCAGTTAATGCACGTTGACCAACCATAGCAGCACCGATAACAGCACATATACCAGCGATTTCATCTTCCATTTGGATTGAAACACCACCCTTTTTTGGTAAAAGGTCTGAAATAACATGCATTACTTCACTTGATGGAGTTAATGGATATCCACCAAAAAATTTACAACCAGCATCAACAGCTGCTAATGCAGCAAGTTCATTACCAGTAGATATTACTTCTCTTGTCGCCATTATTTAACTCCTTGTTCACTAAGTGACATAAAATTGTTTGCAACTATTTTCTCTTGACGAGCTTTTGCATCATCTGTTAATTTAGCAAAACTTAAACCTGCCGCTTTTAACTCTTTTCTATCTGCAACGAAAATAGCGAAATCTGGACATGAAAGTTCACACTCATTACATCCGATACAAGCTTCAGGATGGTCAATAGAAATCATTGCACCTAAAGTTGAGTTTTTCTCATATTTCATTCCAAGTACACCTGAAGGACATACTGAAACACATATATCACACGCTTTACAATTATCTGTATTTACCCATACTGGTTGATCACCTGGGTTTACCATTGGACTAGCTGCCATATTTTCTCCTAATTATTAAAATACAAATAAATTTGTATATTACTCTTTTGATAAAAAAAGAATATCTTAGTTTTTATAATTTTACTCTAAAATGTGCTTCTAGCACATCCTAAAAATATAAAATGTTACCTTTAGGATGCTCGCACTAAGTTAGTGACTATTTCTTACCTAAAACTTCCGCTATCGCTTTACCAATATCAGCTGGAGAAACAACAACTTTAACACCAGCTGCTTCAAGAGCTTCCATTTTTTCTTTAGCTGTACCAGCAGAACCAGAAACGATTGCACCAGCATGACCCATTGTTTTACCTTTAGGAGCAGTTTGACCTGCGATAAATGCAACAACTGGTTTAGTAATCTGTTCTTTAATAAGTTTAGCAGCTTGAATCTCTAAATCTCCACCTATCTCACCAATCATAACAATTGCTTCAGTCTCTGGATCAGCTTCAAACATTGGTAAAATTTCATTGTATGAAAGACCAATAATTGGATCTCCACCAATACCGATTGCAGTAGTAATACCATAACCCTCTTGAACAACTTGATTAGTACCTTCATAAGTTAATGTACCGCTCTTTGAGATAAGACCAACATTTCCTTTTTTGAAAATTGAACCAGGCATAATACCTATTTTACACTCACCAGCAGTGATAATACCAGGACAGTTTGGCCCAAGTGTTTTCATACCGTGCTTAGTAGCATGAGCTTTAGCCATTTGCATATCTTTAACTGGAGCACCTTCTGTAATAATTACAGCAAGTTCTATCCCAGCTTCAGCAGCTTCCATTACAGCATCACCAACAAAAGCAGGTGGAACAAAAATCATAGAAACAGTTGCATCAGTTGTTTTTACAGCTTCTTTAACTGTGTTAAATACTGGCTTACCAAGATGAGTTTGACCACCTTTATTTGGAGTAACACCACCAACGATGTTAGTACCATAATCTATACATTGTTCAGCATGAAAAGAACCCTCTTTACCTGTAAAACCTTGAACGATTACTTTTGTATCTTTGTTTATTAAAATTGACATATTTAATTATTCTCCTTTCGCAGCAGCAACAGACTTAGCTGCACCGTCACCTAAATCAGTAGCAACAATTAAGTTAGCTATATTTGCATTTTTAAGAATTACAGCCGCTTCTGGAGCATTTGTTCCATCAAGACGAACGATAACAGGAACATTAACATCTGTAATTTTTGTAGCTTCAATAATACCGTTAGCGATACGGTCACAACGAACAATTCCACCAAAAATATTTACAAATATTGCTTTTACTTTAGGATTTTTAAGAATAATCTCAAAACCTTTAGCAACAGTTTCAGCATTTGCACTACCACCAACATCTAAAAAGTTAGCTGGAGTTCCACCCATATAATTAATAGTATCCATAGTACCCATAGCAAGACCAGCACCATTTACCATACA
This sequence comes from uncultured Sulfurimonas sp., assembly GCA_964642985.1. Taxonomy (GTDB): domain Bacteria; phylum Campylobacterota; class Campylobacteria; order Campylobacterales; family Sulfurimonadaceae; genus Sulfurimonas. The sequence continues at coordinate 3,392 of CAZXSD010000085.1, read as the reverse complement.
ACCAATCTCACCATCAAGAGCAACATAAGAAAGACCATAGTGAGAAGCTTCAATTTCATCAGCATCTTCTTCAGTTAAATCTCTCATAGCAGCGATTTCAGGTTGACGACCTAATGCAGAATTATCAAATCCCATTTTTCCATCAAGTGCTAAGAACTCACCAGCACCAGTTCTAACAAGAGGATTAATTTCAATCATCTCAGCATCATTTTCCATATAAAGTTTAAATAATTTTTGTGCAAATGAAATAATTAGCTTTTGCTCTGCTTTATCAGTAATACCTAAACCAAATGCAAGTTCACGACCATGGAAACCTTGAAAACCAACAGCAGGATCAACAGGAATAGTAATGATTTTTTCAGGAGTGTTTTCCGCAACATCCTCAATATTCATTCCACCTTCAGTTGAAGCCATAATTAAAGGCATCTCAAGTTTTCTATCTAAAACAACAGAAAGATAAAACTCATCTTTAATATCAGCACCATCTTCGATGTAAAGTTTTTGAACTAATTTACCAGCAGCATCAGTTTGGTGTGTAACCAAAGTCATACCAAGAATCTCGTTAGATAATGTTTCTACTTCTTCTAAAGATTTAGCAAGTTTAACACCACCACCAAGACCACGACCACCAGCATGAATTTGAGCTTTAACAACCCATACTGGGCCACCTAACTCTTCAGCAGCGATTACTGCATCTTTCACACTTTCAACCATTATACCTTTTGGTGTTGGAACACCATACTTAGCAAAAATTTGTTTTGCTTGATACTCATGTACGTTCATTTATTCTCCTTGTTTTGAATTGGAATTTTTATTTAACTTCATATTGAGCTCGACCTATTTTATAAAGGTCATTGCCATAAGCGTCATTAACTACTGTTACAGGGAAATCTACAACTTCTAATTTTCTAACAGCTTCAGGACCTAACTCTTCATACGCTATAATCTCAGCACTTTTAATCTGTTTACCAAGTAAAGCACCTGCTCCACCCGTAGCACCAAAATAAACTGCTTTATGCTCTTGACAAGCATCTGTAACCTCTTTATTTCTTTTACCTTTTCCTATCATCCCTTTTAAACCCTCAGCAATTAAGCGAGGAGAGTAAGAATCCATACGGTAAGATGTTGTTGGACCTGCACTTCCTATTGGGTCACCTGGTTTAGGAGGAGTTGGTCCAACGAAATAGATTATTGCACCTTTAATATCAAAAGGAAGTTCTTTTCCCTCATCTAGTAAATCAACTAATCTTTTATGGGCAGCATCACGTGCCGTGTAAATAATTCCACTAATATATACAATATCTCCACTTTTTAAAGTTTCGATAGTTTCATCACTAATTGGAGTTGTTAAATGGTATGTTTGACTCATCTTAGTTATCCTTTATATTGTAATGTGTGTATGACGTGAACTATGACACTGAACATTAACAGAAACAGGTAAAGATGCAATATGACAAGGGTTCGCTTCGATATGAACTGCTAAAACTGTTTCAGTTCCACCCATACCCATAGTCCCTATACCAAGGTTATTCAATACAACTTTAATATCAGCTTCCATATCTGCCATCTCTGGGTCTTCATTTACTGAACCAATATCTCTAAAAAGAGCGTGTTTCGAAGATATAACAGCTTTTTCAAAAGTACCACCAATTCCAACACCAACAGTAAGAGGAGGACAAGGGTTCGGACCAGCATCAGAGATACACTCTTTTACATAATCAATTACACCCTGTTTACCAGCAGCAGGAGGGAAGACTCTTGCACGAGATACATTTTCAGAACCTCCACCTTTAGCAGCGTACTCAATATCAATTTTATCACCCTCTACAATATCCAAATGAATAATTGCAGGTAAGTTATAACCAACTGTATCTTTATTATTTAATCGTGTAAAAGGATGACAAGTTGAAGCTCTTAAATAACCCTCAATATACCCTTTTTCAGTACCATCATTAATAGCATCTTTTAATAATCCACCAACAACTTTAACATCAGCACCAATCTTTACAAAAAATACTGCAAGACCAGTATCTTGACAAAGTGGACGTGCTTCTGAACTTGCTATATCAGCATTTTTTAAAAGTTGTTTTAAAACCTCTCTACTCACAGGACTTTTCTCATTCTTATAAGCATCTTGCATCGCTTTTAACGCATCTGCAGGAAGATTTGAAGCAGAGTAAACTATGATATCTCTAACATTTTTTACAATCTCTTCGTAAGCTATTTCTCTCATTTTGACCTCCAATAATTAATTAAAAAAGTTATTCTCTTCTAATATTTTAATACCATCTTTTACTGAATTAACTGAAACTGCAAATTTTTCTTGAGTCTCTTCATCTAACTCTAATTCAATAATTTTTTCAACACCATTAGCACCAAGCACAATTGGAACACCAACAGCTACATCATTATATCCATACTCTCCATCTAAAATAGTACAACAAGATACAATCGCTTTAGAATCATTCAAAATCGCTTCAACCATATGAGCAATAGCACGTCCAGGACCATAATAACCAGATGTACCAAGATATTTCACTATCTCAGCACCACCAAATTTAGTACGTTCAATAATCCCCTCCATATCTTCTTTAGAAACTAATTTTGTAAGAGGAATATCTCCAACAGAAATTTTTTGAGGAAGAGGAATCATATTTTCACCGTGGTCACCGATAACTAAAGAGCCTGTTTGATTTGCTGCATAACCAGTAAGTTTTTGAATCTGATAAGCCATACGTGAACCATCTAAAGCACCAGCAAGACCTATAATTCTATTGTTATCCCAACCAGTAATCTGTTTAGTAACATAAGTCATAACATCTAAAGGATTTGAAACACAAATTATAATAGCATCTGGAGAATTTTCTTTGATATTTTCAACTACTTGCTTAGTGATTTTAGCGTTTATCATTAGTAAATCAGCTCTAGTCATATCGCCTTTACGAGGAACACCCGCAGTAATAACGACAATATCACAATTCTTAATATCACTTGCAGTTTCAGCAGCGGTAATAATAGTGCCTTGAGCAGAATAATATGAAGCTTGCGCCATATCAATAGCTTTACCCTTAGCAACACCCTCTGCAATATCAAAAAGAACTATCTCGTGACAAGTTCCCATCATAGCTAATGTATAAGCAGCAGTAGCACCAACTGCCCCTGCTCCAACTATTCCTACTTTTCTACTTTTCATTATTTATTCTCACAGTCATCAAAAAATCCATTACCATAAAGTATATCTACCATCTCTTGTACTGATGCTATAGAATTTTTAAATCTTGTTTTTTGTAATTGTTTGAGTGTCATCTCGATAATTTGTTCTGCACCATCAGCACCAATCATTACAGGAACACCACTTACCATATCACTATATCCATATTCACCTTTTAGCA
>CAZXSD010000084.1:0-6663 GCA_964642985.1 uncultured Sulfurimonas sp. | reverse complement strand
TTATTCCTGGTAATATCATCATCCGTCAGCGTGGAACTAAAATCCACCCAGGTAATAATGTAGGAATGGGAAAAGACCATACTATATTCGCACTTATTGAAGGTGTTGTTAAATTCGAAAGAAAAGACAAAAAACGTCAACAAGTTTCAGTAATACCTGCTTCATAATTCTACAAATATTTGGGCTTTTGCCCATATATTTTATACACCTCAATCAATAATTTAGATTTAATTCTAAAATCTTTTAATATTTAACAATTTACTATTTCATCTTTAAAATTAGAGTTAATTTTTAAGTATTTTAATTATATATAAAACCAAGGATTTACAATGTTTACAGATAGTGTCGAATTAACAGTTAGCTCAGGAAAAGGCGGGCAGGGATGTGTTGCATTTCGTCGTGAAAAGTTTGTACTAAACGGTGGTCCAAATGGTGGTGATGGTGGAAAAGGTGGTGATATTTGGTTCAAATGCGATAACAATACTCATACACTTTCACACTTTCAAAGAAGAATGCATATAAAAGCAGATAAAGGTGTTCAGGGTGAGGGTTCACTTATGACTGGTAAATCTGGTGCTAAAAAAATCATTATAGTTCCACCAGGAACACAGATTTTAGATACAGAGAGTGGAGAGGTTCTTTTTGATATGTTAAAACATGGTCAAGAAGAGAAGTTTATTCAAGGTGGAAAGGGTGGTTTAGGTAACTTTCACTTTCGTTCACCAACAAACCAAAGACCAACGTATGCACAACCTGGTGAAAGAGGTGAAACACGTCAGATTAAGTTAGATTTAAAACTTATTGCAGATGTTGGTTTAGTTGGATTTCCTAATGTTGGAAAATCAACTCTTATCTCAACAGTTTCAAATGCTCGTCCAGAGATTGCAAACTATGAGTTTACTACACTTACACCTAAACTAGGTCAAGTAAATATTGGAGATTTTGAATCATTTGTAATGGCAGATATTCCTGGTATTATTGGTGGAGCGCATGAGGGTAAAGGTCTTGGAATTCAATTTTTACGTCATATTGAGAGAACAAAAATTCTTCTATATATGGTTGATTTAGGAAACTATAGAAGCCTAAAAGAGCAGATAGAGGTGTTAAAAGATGAAATTGCATCATTTTCTGAAATTTTAGGAGATTCAAAATTTGCTATCGCTTTAACTCGTGTTGATGTTATTCCACATGATGAGATAGATGATTTAGTAAATGGATTTTTAGAATTATTAGGTTTAGAAGCTTCAAAAAATAATGAGTTTAATTTTGATGATAATATGCCTTTTTATGTTCAAGATAATGCTTCTGAAGAGTTAGGATTTGATAGAACACAACCATATTTAGTAGCACCTATATCTTCTGCATCATTTAAAAATATAGAAGCTTTAAAATACTCTCTGTTTAATCTAGTACAATCAGACCGTAAATAACTATGAAAAGAGTAGTAGTTAAGGTTGGTAGTGCAGTTTTAACTGAAAACTCTAAGATTGCATTAGTAAGAATGCAATCTTTAGTCATTTTTTTAGTTGAATTAAAAAAGAGATATGAAGTTATACTTGTATCTTCAGGTGCAGTTTCTGCAGGTTACACAAAATTACCTTTAGATAGAACTATTATAAAAAATAAACAAGCACTTGCCGCGATTGGTCAGCCAATTCTTATGAAACATTATAAAAGAGAATTTTTTGTTCACGATATTATAACTGCACAAGTTTTGATAACATCTGCTAACTTAAAATGTAATGATGATATTGCTAGAATTAAAGATACAATAGACACTCTATTAGAGAATGGTGTGATTCCTATTGTAAATGAAAATGATGCAACATCAACTTTAGAGTTAGAAGTAGGGGATAACGACCAACTTTCAGCATATATAACAAATCATACAGATGCAGATATATTAATTATACTTTCAGATATTGACGCCTATTATGATAGTGACCCAAGAGAAGATAGTGATGCTAAAATTTTAAAAGTAGTCAATAATATCGCTAAAGAAGAGTTAGAAAAACCTCATACACCAAATAATGTATTTGCAACAGGTGGAATAGTAACAAAATTAAAAGCTGCATCTTATCTTCTAAAAAACAATAAAAGTATGTTCTTAGCAAGTGGTTTTGATCTTAAAGATATTAAAAGTTTTATGTTAGATAATATACATAGTGGCGGAACACTTTTTTCAAATAAGGATACTATCTAATGAATGTAATATTTATGGGAACACCTGATTATGCACAAAAGATATTGGAACGTTTAATCCAAACAGATACTATTAATATTACAGCAGTTTATACACAGCCAGATAAACCTGTTGGACGTAAAAAAGTATTAACAGCTCCTCCTGTAAAAGTTACAGCACAAAAAAATAATTTAAAAATTATTCAGCCAACTAGACTTCGTGATGAAGAAACAGTAGTAGAATTATTAAAAATAGAGTGTGATTTTATTGTAGTAGCTGCTTATGGACAGATACTTCCAAAAACTATTCTTGATTATGCTCCATGTATGAATCTTCATGCTTCAATACTTCCTGAACTTCGTGGTGCTAGTCCTATTCAGCAGATTTTACTTGAAGGTAAAAAAATAACAGGTGTTACAGCAATGTTAATGGATGTTGGTTTAGACACTGGTGATATTATCAAGATAGATACTATTGAAGTGAGTGATGATGAGATGGTGGAATCTCTTTTTAATAGATTAACAGATGTTGCAGTTGATTTAACACTAGATGTCTTACAAAATTTCCCATCTTATAAAGCTATTAAACAAGATGATTTATTAGCTACACATTGCGGTAAAATTACTAAAGCAGATGGTGAAGTTAAATTTGATAATGCTCTTACACTTTATAATAAATATAGAGCATTTACACCTTGGCCAGGGATATATTTAGAGAGTGGTTTAAAACTAAAAAAAATAGCTTTAGAGGATAAAGAAAGTTCTCATCAAGCAGGAAAAATATTACAAATAGATTCTGATAGTATTGTAGTCGCTTGTAAAAAAGGTAGTATTAGAGTTTTTACTATTCAAGCACCATCAAAAAAAGAGGTAGATGTTATCTCTTATATTAATGGAAAAAGATTAAGTCTTGAAGATATTATATCTTGAGAGTGTAGACTCAACTCAGACATATTTAAAAAATTTACTAAAAGAGAAAAACACTACTTTACCTTTAGCTGTTACATCTAAAGTTCAAACAGCTGGTATAGGAAGTCGTAATAACTCTTGGATAGGAATGGCTGGAAATCTCTTTTTATCTTTCGCTATTGATTTAAGTGATTTACCAAAAGATTTACCGATTGAATCCTCCTCTATATATTTTGCATATCTATTAAAAGAAACTTTATCAGAACTAAACTCTCAAGTTTGGTTGAAATGGCCTAATGATTTTTATATTGAAAAGCTTAAAATTGGTGGAATGATTATAAATCTTGTAGGAACAACTTTAATTTGTGGAGTAGGTATTAATTTAGTAAATTCACCAAAAGAGTTTATCTCATTAGATATAAAAATTTCTAAAGAAAAACTTCTTCAACTATTTTTTTTAAAGATAGAACAAAAAACTCAATGGAAGCAAATTTTTAGTAAATATCAGTTAGAATTTCATAAAAATAAAGAGTTTTTTTCACATAATAATAATCTGAAAATTTCATTAAAAGATGCTATTTTACAAAATGATGGTTCTATAATAATCGATGGCGAGAGGATATATAGTTTAAGATGAGTGAAGTAATTGTAATTGCAAATCAAAAGGGTGGAGTAGGTAAAACTACGACAGCTGTAAACTTAGCAGCATCTTTAGCTGTAGCAGAAAAAAAAGTTCTTTTAATTGATGCAGACCCACAAGCAAATGCAACTACATCTCTTGGATTTCATTCTAACGATTATGAATTTAATATTTATCATGTACTTACAAATAATAAAAAATTAAAAGATATTATTTTAAAGTCTGATTTAGCAACACTTGATTTAGCACCTTCTAATATAGGCTTAGTTGGTATAGAAAAAGAGTATTATGATGCAAATAATAGTAAGGGACGTGAATTAATTTTAAAAAATGCTATTACAAATATTAAAAAAGAGTATGATTACATTATTATAGATTCACCCCCTGCACTTGGACCTATGACTATTAATGCTTTTGCCGCTTCAAACTCTATTATCATCCCTATTCAGTGTGAATTTTTTGCTTTAGAGGGCTTGGCAGAACTTCTAAATACTATTAAAGTAGTCCGAAAATCTATCAATCCTAAGTTAAATATAAAAGGCTTTTTACCAACTATGTTTAGCACTCAAAATAATCTTTCAGAACAAGTTTTTTCAGATTTACAACAACACTTTAAGAGTAAACTTTTTAAATATGATGGAGATTTCATTGTTGTTCCTAGAGATGTAAAACTTGCTGAATCACCATCATTTGGAAAACCTGCTATTTTATATGATGTAAAATCTAAAGGAGTTATGGCTTATCAAAATTTAGCAAAGGCTATTTTAGAGTAATCTTTTTTCTATAACTTTTTTTCTACAAATAACAATAAAAACTTAATTTCTTCTACACTTTAACTATCCTTTTACTTTTATCGTAGTATAATTTCGCAACTTTTAGGAGGTGCTATGTTAGATATAAACCCAATACTACTTTTGGTTACATTTGTTGTATTTCTTTCGCTTATTGCCGTTCTGAATAGTTGGCTTTATAATCCATTATTTGCTTATATGAAAAAACGTGATGAAGATATCAAGAATGACCTAAATCAAGCAGGTTCGACTGATGACGAAATCAATGAGTTACATTCAAAAGCAGACACAATAATTATGAATGCTAAACTAGAGGTTGCGGCCCTAAGAGAAAAAGTTATTGCGGAAGCTAAGGAATTAGCAGATAGTAAACTAGAGGCAAAACGTACTGAGTTAGCTAGTGAATATGCAGAGTTTGAGAAATCACTTGACGAAGCAAAAACACAGTTAATCAGCGACTTAACACCTGAAGTTCCACTATTTAAAGAAGCTGTTAAAGCTAAATTTAGTCAAATATAAAGGATGTTTTGTGAGTAGAATTTTAGTATTAATGCTAACTATGTCAACTTTTGCATTAGCATCTGATGTAATAACAGATGGTGGTACAGATATTGTTGAAAGAACAGTTAACTTTGTATTATTCGCTGGACTAGTTTGGTATTTAGTTGCTGAACCAGCAAAGAATTTTTTCAAAGCGAGAAGTCAAGATATTGCTGATGAATTAAAGAAAGTTCAAGATAGGTTAAATGAATCTATTACTCTGAAAAAAGATGCTTTATCTAAAGTATCTGATGCTGAAAAATATGCAGAAGAGTTAATTGTTTCATCTAAAAAAGAGAACAAACTTATTAATGAAAATATGATAGCTCAATGTGAATTTGAACTTGAAACATTAACTAAGCAACAAAATTCTGTAACAGAATTTGAGCAAAGAAAAATGATTAATAATGTTGTTGAAGATATTTTAAATGATGTTCTAAATGAAAGTGCTAGTAGCTTTGATAAAAAAGCGATGGCTAGTGTTATCTTAAAGAAGGTTGCATAATATGGAAGAATTGATTGCAAAAAAGTATATCAAAGCGATAACTAATAGTTCTGATGAGGCAACTATTAAAAATATGGCTATAGTTTTTTCTGTATTAGCAGATGCATTTACAAATGAAAAGTTTCTAAGAGTGATGAATAGTCCTCTTGAATCTGATAGCAGTAAGTCAGCTATTTTATTAGATGCTGTAAAATCTGCAAAATCTACGGAATTAGATAATTTTATAAAACTTCTTGTTGAAAATAAAAGAATCAATATTATTCCTGCTATAGCGCAAGAGATGAGAAAAAACTTAGCTAAAGCAACTAAAACTTACACGGGTACTATTTATAGTGATGCTAATATTGAAAAAAAATTAGTAACTGAGTTAAGTAAAGCTTTAGGTACAAAATTCGATTCAAAAATTACTTTAACATTTGTGAAAAATGATTTTAGTGGTATTAAAGTTGATGTTGAAGATATTGGTGTAGAGATTAATTTTTCTAAATCAAGAATCAACTCACAGATGATAGAACATATATTAAAAGCAATTTAACTTTCAAAGAGAGGAGAACAATAGTGGTAGCAAAAATTAAAGCTGATGAAATCAGCTCAATAATCAAAGAACGTATCGACAATTTTGAATTAAATGTTGATATTAATGAAACTGGTAAAATTGTTTCTTATGCTGATGGTGTTGCACAAGTTTACGGACTTAGCAATGTTATGGCTGGAGAGATGGTAGAATTTGAAGATGGTACACAAGGTTTAGTAATGAATCTTGAAGAAAGCAGTGTTGGTATTGTTATTCTTGGTGCTGGTACAGAACTTCGTGAAGGTATGTCTGTTAAAAGATTAGGTAAACTTCTTCGTGTTCCTGTTGGAGATGCTCTTCTTGGTCGTGTTGTAAATGCACTTGGTGAGCCTATTGATGGTAAAGGTCCTATTGATTCAACTGAAACTCGTTTCGTTGAAGAAAAAGCACCTGGTATTATGAATCGTAAATCTGTTCATGAGCCTTTAGCAACTGGTATTAAAGCGATTGATGCTCTAGTTCCAATTGGTCGTGGTCAACGTGAGCTTATTATTGGTGATAGACAAACTGGTAAAACAACAAT
>CAZXSD010000083.1:0-6665 GCA_964642985.1 uncultured Sulfurimonas sp. | reverse complement strand
TTATCTGCATAAGCAGGTCCAATTCCCTTACCAGTTGTTCCGATAGCTTTATCACCTTTTAAACGCTCTTTTGCTTGGTCAATTAAAGCATGATAATAAAGGTTCAAGTGTGCTTTATCTGAAAGATATAAACGTCCTTCAAGATTATCAAACTGTTTCATCTCATCTATAATAGATTCAGGAGATAGAACAACACCATTTCCAACAACATTAATAGCATTAGGATTTAATACACCCGATGGAACAAGATGAAGTGCAAACTTAACACCATCAACCCAAATAGTATGACCTGCATTATGCCCACCTTGAGAACGACATACCATATCGTACTCTTTAGCAAGTTTATCAACTATTTTACCTTTACCCTCATCACCCCACTGAATACCTACAATTAAATCTGCTTTCATAAAATTTCCTCTTTTTCTATTATATATTTATTATTTTGTTAATGTGTCACAAAGTGCATCTGTATAAATTGCAAAACCAACTGATGTTAGCTCCTCATTTTTATATCTACCACCACGTGCATATACTTCATTGTTATGGATTACTCTAAAAAATAGTTCATCATAGTAAAGCATTTTTGCATAATAGATAGGAGCTAAAACACTATTTTCACAACTCATTTCTGAACACAGATCTTTCATTTTTTGAAGTTCTGCTTGTATAGATTCTGGTGCTATTTTCATAATATCATCTATTTGCTCAACATACTGAAGATAAACAAGTTTTTCTAGCCATTCTACTTTTAGATTTAAAAATTTTTCTATATTAATATGTCTAAAATCATCTATACTTAATTCATCAAACATCTCTACTAAAAGTTCTGGTATCTTGATATTTGATATTTGAACAAGAGATTTGACCTCTAGTTTATCTAAAATATTTACTGCTATATTCATTACAGAAGAAAGCTTTTTTTCACCCATAAATTCAACACCAACTTGGTATTGTTCAGTTGTTGGATATGTAAAAACTGGTTGAATATAAAACCATTTTTTCTGTTCAGTATTTTTACCTAAACGCTTCTCTATAATACGTACAACATCTATTGTAGAGTCAGCACGTAAAGAGAGAGCATTATTTTGAGCATCATTTATACGTATAAGCTCTTTTTCATCAGCAATACTTAAATGCTGATGATATGAAAATAGAGGAGTGATAATCTCTTCATAACCGTTGTTATAAAGAACTTCACTTGCTACATTTTCAATATTGCGTTTTATTTTTGCACTCTCACCAAAGTAGAGTTTTGTACCTGTTGGTATCTCATGTTCTAATATCATTACTTTACCATTCCAAATGTTATCTCATTAAAAATTCTATTTGCAGTTCCATCATAAGTTCTTGAACCAATTTTATCTAAAGAAAGTTCAACTGCATTCACAACCCAAGCCATCTCATAGTTTGAGATTAGACCCATTTGGTTGATACGGAAAATCTTACCTTTAAGATGGTCTTGACCACCAGCAACATTTACATCAAAATCAGTTTTTAAAACTTTTCTAATCTCTGCTGCTTTTTCATCATCTATAGTTGTCATAGATTTTGCAGGAGTATTAGGATAGATATGTAAACCTATCGCTTGTAATGCAGATTTAACAGCCTTTGCACGAGTAGCAGTTCTCTCATAAAGTTTTTCTACTCCACCGTCAGCTTCAATAGTCTCTAAAACTTCTAAAAGTCCTATAATTAAAGTAGTTGCTGCTGTGTAAGCAGTAGTATTTTGCTTTTGCTTTTTAATCTCTGATGCTAGATTGAGGTAATACCCTTTTCCAGCTCCAACTTTAGTTATCGCGTTATTTGAAAGACCTAAAATAGCAAGTCCCGGAGGAAGCATAAGAGCTTTTTGACTACCAGCAATTAGACAATCTATATCTTTTATATCTATCGGCTCAACACCAACAGCAGTAATACCATCAGCGATAATCATAATATTTGGATTTATCTCTTTAACAGCCTTCGCTAATTCTTCAACTGGATGACGAAGACCACCAGCAGATTCACTTATCTGAACAGCGATAGCATCTATATCTGAGTTTTCTTTCACTGCATTAACAATAGCTTCAACACTAACAGGAGTGTTCCACTCATTTTTTATCTCAATATTTTTAAGACCATGAGCAAGAGCTATCTTACCAAAACGCTCACCAAACTTTCCAGAGTTTACACTAAGAAGAGTGTTGTGACACAGATTGATAACAGCAGATTCCATCGCACCTGTGCCACTTGAAGCTATCATAATAACTTCATCAGTTTTAAAAAGATTAAAAAGATGTTTTCTAGTTTTTTCGAAGATTAATTCAAATTCGGGAGTACGGTGATGCATCGTCTCATCTGACATAGCATTACGAACATTTTGAGGTACTGGAGTTGGTCCAGGAGTAAAAAGTAACATTTATTTAATTCCTACGAGGTAATTTTAAAACCTCGTATTATATCGAAATAAATTTAATATCTACTTTTTAGGCATTCTTGCAGTGATAGTATCAAGTGTTTTAAAAATAGCATCTTCAGCAAAAGGTTTAACCATATAGCCATTAGCACCTTTTTTAATCATTTTTAAAACATTAGCTTTACCACCCTCTGTCGTTGCCATAACGATACGAGTTTTATTCCACTCTTTATTTGCACGCACGGCATCTACAACTTGTTCACCGTTCATATTTGGCATATTCCAGTCAAGAAGCATAATATCTACTTCCTCTTTTTTCATCTGATCCATTGCAACTAAACCATCTTCAGCTTCAAAAAGATTTAGTTCTGGCCACTCTGGTTGAGTAAAGTAACGTTTTAGAGTATTTGTAAGAACACGTCTAACAATTTTACTATCATCTACAATTAATACATTCATTTTATCTCTTTATATGTTAGAATTTAATATGCGAATTTTAACATAATTTATTTAAATTTGTATATTAAACTGTCTTTCAAAAATATAAAAAGGAAAAGTATGACAATATTTGATTCAATTATGCTAGGTGTTATCGAAGGATTTACAGAATTTTTACCAATCTCTTCAACAGGACATTTAATAGTAGCAAGTGAATTTTTAGGAATTGACCAAACAAAGGTAACGAAAGCTTATGAGGTAATTATACAATTTGCTGCAATTTTAGCCGTTATTTTAAATTATCGAGATAAATTTACGATAAAGAAAGTAGATTTATGGACAAAAGTGTTTTTAGCTTTTTTACCGATAGGAACAGTAGGATTTATTTTCTCAACACAGATAAAAGAGCTATTTAATATTCAAATAGTAGCTATTATGTTTATAGTTGGAGGGATAGTCTTTTTGATAGTAGAGAAATTTTTTATAAAAGATGAAAAAAATATTATAGATGATGTTGAAAAGATAACTCTTAAACAATCTATGATTATAGGTTTTGCACAAATTTTTGCACTTATTCCAGGAACAAGTAGAGCTGGTTCTACTATTATAGGTGCTTTACTTGTAGGAATAGATAGAAAAACAAGTGCAGAATTTAGTTTTTTACTTGCTTTTCCTGTTATGAGTGCTGTAACGGCTTATGATTTACTCAAGCATTACAAAGATTTTAGTGATGCCAATTTTCTCACTTTAGGTATCGGTTTTATAGTTGCATTTTTTGTGGCATATTTAACTATCAAACTTTTTATGGTGTTTTTAGATAGATTTACGTTTGTTGCATTTGGTATATATCGTATTATTTTTGGGGTTGTTTTGTTGATAGTGTTTAATTAAAAACTTTTTAATTATAGAAGTATATTTTAATAGTTTTTGATATATAATTTCTTTAGCGAAGATAACTTATAGTGTTCTATGGAGTGGTACAAATATTTGAAGGTTGAAGGATTAATTACCTTTCAGCCTTTTTTTTTGCCCTCCAAGAATACTATAAGGGAGATTTTATGAATAAGCTCATCTTCGCCGTTTTGCTTATATGCCTTTTGGCACCTATGCTTCACTAAGCATAGGCAAGGGACTTTTCCCTTGTCTCCCTTTTTTTTAGAACTCATTAACATCTTTTTCTTCAAAAAAACAGCAGATAGGAATATTTAATATTTTAGAAATCCTTAGTAAATGTTCAATATTAAAATGTTTCTTTCTATAAAATCGTTCAGCACTAGCTACAATGGAAACACTTTTATGTCCCAAACATAATGATAGTTCTAGCTGACTTATTTTCTTTCCTTTCCTATATTTAGCTACATTTTTGCCAATAATCTTATGACTTTCTTCAATATCAATATTTTTCATTTATAAGTCCTATAGCACTTTATTTTTATGAAAGATTATCTAGTGTAGAATTCTTATTCAATCGTTCATAGAACTTAGTTCTATAGGGCTTTTTAATTTTAAAGGATTTGAATATGGGTATTAGTTTATCAAAAGGTGGCAGAATTGATTTATCAAAAGAAGCACCGAGTTTACAAAAAGTTGGTTTAGGTTTAGGTTGGGATACAAATAGTAGTGATACTGGTGTAGATTTTGATTTAGATGTTTCATTATTTATGTTAAATAACAAAGGTAAAATACCTAAAGATGAGTATTTTGTATTTTACAATAACTTAACTTCTCCAGATGGTTCAACTATTCATCAAGGGGATAATCGTACGGGTGAGGGAGATGGAGATGATGAAGCAATTTTTATAGAACTATCTAAAATCAATAGTGATATTGAAGAATTAGTTGTTGTTGTAACTATTGATGAAGCTCCAGCAAGAGGACAAAATTTCGGACAAGTTGAAAATTCATTTATTAGACTTTATGATACTGAAACTAATAAAGAGATTGCTAAATATGAACTTGATGAAGACTTTTCTAGTGAAGTAGCAGTAGAGTTTGGAAGATTATATAAGAAAAGTGGTTCTTGGAGATTTAAAGCTGTAGGTGCTGGATTTAATTCGGGCTTACAAGGTTTTGTTGATAAGTTTATAGGATAAAAGTATGGGAGACTTTTTAAATAGAGTGGATATGAAAAAAAAAGCAATATCTACAAATAAGAGCAATATCAATTTATCTAAAAAAGGAGAGAGCCACTCTATTAATTTAAAGAAAGATAATAATGAATTGTCTTTCAATTTGAATTGGGAGAGTGGAAATACTCCTTCTGATAATGGTAGTAAATCTCTTTTTGATAAAATTAAAAATAAATTATCTGCAACATCTTCTGAATTAGATTTAGATTTGGGTTGTATGTATCGTTTAAAAAATGGGAATAAAGGAGTTATTCAAGCTTTAGGGGATTCATTCGGTTCATTAAATATATCTCCCTATATTTTATTAGATGGTGATGATAGAACAGGTGAGAATAATGATGGAGAAACTTTAAAATTTAGTAAAATTGAAGAGTTAGATGTTGCTGTTATTTTTGCATTTATTTATGAAGGTGCAGTAAATTGGAAAGAAGCAAAAGGAATAGCAACAATTAAACAGCCAAACCATTCAGATATTATTATTAATTTAAATGATGATTCTTCAAAGGGTATGGTAGGAATTGCTATTTTAGTTAATGATAATAATAGTTTGAAAATTGAAAAACTAGAGAAATATTATTATGGTCATAGTGATTTAGATGAAGATTTTGGCTTTGGTTTTAATTGGACATCAGGAAGTAAATAAGATGATAAAATATTTTAGAGGTTCAATCCTTTTAACAATAATTGGTTTAATTATAGCCTTCTATTTAGGAGGATTATATGCTGTGTATATTACAAGTTTATTGATAATCCTTGAAATATCATTATCTTTTGATAATGCTGTAGTTAATGCAAAAGTATTAGAAACTATGGAACCTAAATGGCAAAAAAGATTTATAACATTTGGTATTCCTATTGCAGTTTTTGGTATGAGATTTTCATTTCCGATATTTATAGTTGCAATTGCCAGTAATATGGGAATTATTGAAACTTTTCAAATTGCTATGGATAATCCTCATAAATATCATACTATTTTAGAAAGTGTAGAAAATTTAATATATGCCTTTGGTGGTGCTTTTCTTTTAATGGTTTTTCTTGATTTTCTTTTTGATGATGAACGTGAAGAGAAATGGATTAAAATTATTGAGAACAATAAAATTTTACATAAATTTGGTGAAGTGAATAATATTGAATTAATAGTTTCTATTTCCATAGGTTTACTTATTATCTATTTAACAAAAGATTATTCTATCTCTTTAGCCTATTTTTCGGGGATTTTACTTCATTCTTTCATCTCCTCATTGGATGATTTATTAAGTACAAATGGTATCAGAAGTGGAATAGTTGGATTATTATATTTAGAAGTTTTAGATGCTTCTTTTAGTTTTGATGGTGTAATTGGTGCATTTGCATTGAGTAGTAATATTTTTATTATAATGATAGGTTTAGGTATTGGTGCTATGTTCATCAGAAGTTTAACTATCTATTTTGTAGAAAAGAAAACACTAACAGAGTTTAAATATTTAGAACACGGTGCAAATTATGCAATTTTTGCTTTATCACTTATTATGTTTTATAAAATATTTGGTCATATTAATGAAGTGATTGTTGGAACTGTTGGTATTTTACTAATAGGTTTATCTGCTTGGCATTCAGTTAGAGATAGGAATTAAAAAATGATTAAACTAAAAATATTAACTTTAATAATTTTATTAAATGTTAATGCTTATGCATGGTTTTGGGAAAATAATTCTCAACCTAAG
>CAZXSD010000082.1:0-7563 GCA_964642985.1 uncultured Sulfurimonas sp. | reverse complement strand
TTGTATTTGAGCTTTTACTGTCTCTATTTTTAAAAGTGAAAGTTCAACATTTATGTTTTGTTCATCTTCTAGTTGCTCTATCTTTTTATTGAGTGCATCTTTTTGTATAAGAATTGATTCTTTTTGTTTTGAAATAGTTCCATTATCGTAAAGTCTCATATTAAGAGTAAGCATAACTACATTTTGATTGTAAAGAGTAGGAGCATGAGGAACTTCTCTACCATAATCATATACACTATAAGTATCTTCCAGTCGTAATTGTGGAGAATATAGAGCATTTAAACTATCTGCAGTAAATGTTAGTGATGATGCATTAGCTTGGAGTGACAAGATAGCATCACTCAGCTCTTTTTGAATATCTTGTGGAATTTTTATAGATGAGTTATCTAAAGTATCAATCTTTTTGCCAACTTTAATACCAAGAAGTTTTTTTAAAGATATTATCTGATACTTCATAGAACTTATTTTGTAAGTATTGTTGCTATAAGCAGCTTTTAATCGCTCAACATCATCATTCGTAGCAGAACCAACAGCATAAAACTTTTTTATTCTCTCAAGATTAGCAAGAAGTTCTTTATCTGTCTCTTGTAGTGCATCAAGTGTTGACTTTGCACTTTTTATATTATAAAAGTCTTGTGTGATTTGTAATTGTAAACTTTTTTTATAAGCTGATGAATCATATTTTGATGATTTAAGAAAAGCTTTGTTTTGCTTGATAGTATTAGATTTTCTTCCACCATCATATATATCAACTCCAACTTTTGCATAAGCACTATATGTATCTCCAGCTTGAAAAGGGGTAGCATCATCATCTCTTTTATAAAATGCTCCTGCATCTATAGTTGGATAATAGGCACTTTGTGAAGATTCTACTTCACTCTTTTTTGCTTGTTCTGTTAAAACATTTGAAGCAACTATTTTATTATTAGAAGTTGCAAACTCTAGTAATGAATGTAAACCATCTGCATATATAAATGCAGGTATGATTAAAAATGATATTTTTTTCTTCATTTTATCCCCTAAGATATTATCTTACTAGAAAGATAACATAGAATTACTTAAATATATCTTCCCAGTAAGATATATATATGCTATAATTCAGTTATGAAAAAAAAATATTTAGATACTTTATATGAAACTACATTAAAAAAAGAAAATAGTGTACTTACATTGAGTTTGTCAATAGCTTTGTTATATAAACATATATTTAATCAAAATGCACATTTTTTACAAACAGATTATAATTTAACACATTCAGAAATTGATGTATTGGCTGCATTGTCTAATTATAAAATTATGACTCCAACAGATCTGTATGAAGCAACAATCTTTTCATCGGGTGGTATGACAAAGATTTTGAATAAATTAGAACAAAAACAATTTATATCAAGAGTTCCATCAAATAAAGATAAAAGAAGTAAGCTAGTGAAACTTGAACCAAAAGGTGAAGAGATATTTCAACGTTGTTTAGTGGATATTCTTAAAATAGATAACAAAATATTTTCTGTATTGGATACAAAGGAGAAAGAATCATTTGAAAAGATTTTAAGAAAACTTGTTTATTCTACATTTAAGTAAGGCTAAACTAATATAAAAAATATCAAATTTTTTTGGAATCTCAAGCTATGAAGCAAAATTTAATATAACAGCACAGACTCATTAAAAGGAATGTAACAGATGGTAATAATAGTAGATAAAGTACAAAAAAGAAAAGATATAGCACTCTCTTGTAAAGAGTTAGATTTTCAAACTCAATGTTTTGAGGGGTATTACTCTTGGTTTGAAAAGATTATAGATGATGCTATATTTGAACTTATAGAGGTAAAAGATAATGTCTAAACTATTTTTACTATTACTTCCTTTCTCTTTATTTGCAGAAGATTTAAAAACAATACTTTCATACTCTATGCAAAACAATGCGCTAGTAAGTGCTAAAACTTTTACAAAAGATGCACAATCTAAAGAGCTTAAATCTTTAGAAAATTCCTATTATCCAACTATTGATTTAGGAGCTTACTATCAAAGAACAGATGAGCGAACACCTATGCAAGCTGGAACTGTTTATAGTGGATTTGCAAAGATAGGTTTTGATATATATGATGGAGGAAGAAAATCTGCACAAGTGAAACAGAAAAAAGATGCACTACATTCAAGTAGTTTAGATATAAATGCTCAAAAAAGAGTTTTATCTTTAGAGATAGTTCAAGACTTTTTTCTCATTAAAAATTTCAATGCCTCTTTAATTTCACTTCAAGAGGCTCAAAAATCACTTACTGCACAACTCCAACGTGTGAATAGATTTTATGAGGCACAACTAGCTACAAAAGATGATGTAGATAGGTTACAAGCTGTCTATGATACAAATATATATGAGATAGAATCTTTGAAATTTAATATACTTTCAACGAAACACTCTTTAGAGTTAAAAGTTGGCAAAAAAATAGATGTTTTAGACAACTCTCATTTTAAAAACTTAGAAAATATAGAGTATGAGATAGCTGATTATATTCAATCTTTAGAGTTGAAACAATCGGCTATAAAACACTCTGCTAACTCTATTGATAGTATCTATTATCCTCAAATTAGAGTGGAAGATACTTATAGTATTTATGCTTATGGTGGAACAGATTCAAAACATCCAGAGGGTTTAGATAATCAAAATAGATTACTATTAAGTGCAAATCTAAGACTTTTTGATAATGCAACTATTGGAGAGATGAAACAATCAGTTGAGTTAAATGCTATGGCACTCTCTCAAGAGATAGAGTATCAAAAATCTACTCAAAAGATGAACTATGATTTGTCATTATTGAGAATAAAAACAAGTAGAGTAAAAATAGAGAGTGCATTAAGTGCTTTAAACTCTGCAAAAAGTGCATTTGAGAGTGTTGAGAAAAAATATGATGCAGGGATTGTGGATAATGTGGTCTATCTTGATGCTTTGAGTGCTAAAACAAATGCAACAGCACTCTATGAAAGTTCAAAAAATGATTTAGAGATAGCTTATGCTATCTACTATTTTTATAGTGGAAAAAATATTGAGGAGTACCTATAATGAAAAAAGTTCTAGGATTAGTTATTTTAGTAGTAAGTTTACAAGCACAAGAGGTATATGCAACATTTGATGTTTATGCAAAGAAGAGTGCAAACTTAGCATTTGATAGTAGTGGAACAGTCAATAAAATATATGTAGGAGTTTCTACAGAAGTTACAAAAGGAACACGCTTAGTAAACTTAAATAATGATGATTTAAAAGCCTCTTTAAATATTGCACAAAAAGTGATAGATAATGTAAAAGTAACTTTGAAGTATGCTAAAAAAGATTATCAGAGACAGCTCAAGATAAAAAATATTATTGATGCTTCTAAATTTGATAAATATGAGTTAAATTATGAAAGAGCAAAAGTGGCACTCTCTCAAGCAAGAGCCAACTATAAATATAAGAAGACTCTTCTCTCTAAAACTACTCTTTATGCACCTTTTGATGGAACAATATTTGAAAAAAGTGTCGAAGTTGGAGATGTTGTGAATGGAATGATGTTGCGAACAATTTATAAAATTCAAAGTACAACAGAAAGAAAACTTATTTTAGCATTTGACCAAAAGTATCATAGTATTGTAAAAGTTGGTAATACGTTCAAATATACTCTTGATGGAGCAGAAAATAATTATGAGGGAACAATATCTAAAATATACCCCTCTGTAAACAGGAAAAATAGAAAAATAATTGCTGAGGTTAATGCAAAAGATTTTATGGTTGGACTTTTTGGCGAAGGGTATATTATTGTACCTGATAAAGAGTAGTCTAATATGTATAAATATGCGATAAACAAACCAATTGCAACATTAATGTATGTTGTAACTCTAGTAATATTTGGATGGATGAGTTTTAACTCAATGCCCTCTGCACTTTTTCCAAATATAGATTTTCCAATGGTAACGGTAAAAACTGTTTACCCTGGAGCGCAAGCAAGTACGATAGAATCACAAGTAACAGATAAAATAGAGGAAGCTATATCAAGAATAGGTGGTATAGATAGTATAACTTCTACAACAAGTGATGGTGTGAGTGTCGTAATGGTAAAGTTCTTTTTAGAACGTTCTATTGATGAAGCTACAAATGATGTTCGAGATAAAGTATCAGCAGTAATTTTACCAAAAAATGCAAAAACTCCTCTTGTAAGTAAGCTAGATATTGGAGGGGCTTCTGTTATTAATATCTTTTTAACAGCAAAAAATGACACAATAAAAAACCTTATGTTATTTGCAGATGAAAAAGTTAAGCCGAAACTTCAAAAGATAAATGGTGTTGGCGCTATCAATATTATAGGATATAAAGATAGAGAGATTAAAATTTTTCCAGACCCTAAATTATTAAATAAATTTAATATTACAGTTCTTGAATTAAATGGAATAATAGCACGAGAAAATGTAAAAATAGATGGTGGAAAACTGATAAATGTTACTCAAGAGTTTATTCTTAAAACAAAAGCAGATGCACCGAGTATAGAAGAGTTAGAAAATATAAAGATAAAAGGAAATATAAAACTCAAAGATATAGCAAGAGTGGAAGATACTCTTAGTGATGCCAAAAGTTATGCTTCTTATAATGGTGTAGAGGGTGTTATGCTTGAAGTTCAAAAAATTTCAGGAACAAACACGATAGATATAGTTAAAAAAGTAAAAGAGAGTGTTCCTGCTTTAGTAGAGTTAGCTGGAGATAGATTTGAGGTAAAAGTTTTAAATGATACTTCTCCTTTTATAATTCACTCTCTTGAAGATGTAAAGTTTGACCTTATTTATGGAGCTATCTTAGCATCTATTATCGTTTTTATATTTTTAAGAAATTTAACAATTACATTAGTTTCTGCACTCTCTATACCTGCTTCTATATTTGGTACATTTGCTTTAATGGATTATATGGGATTTGACCTAAATAAGATGACATTAATTGGTCTTACTTTAGCGATAGGGATTATTATAGATGATGCGATTGTTGTTATAGAAAATATATATAAAAAACAGGAAGAGGGTTTAGGAAAAATGGAATCTGCTATTGAGGGAACAAAAGAGATGGCATTTACTATTTTAGCTATCTCTGCAATGCTGTTAGCTGTATTTATTCCAGTATCATTTATGAGTGGTATCGTAGGGAAATTTTTTGAGAGTTTTGCTATGACAGTTGGTTTTGCAATAATTATCTCCTATACTATCGCTCTTAGTTTTATTCCTTCTCTAAGTGCAAGAGTTTTACATAAAGGCGAAAGTAAATTTTATGATATTACGGAGGGAGTATTTCGTTTTATTGAGAAAGTTTATGAAGTGATTTTAAGAGTAGTTTTAAGATTTAAAATTATAACACTTATTTTAGTTTTTGGAATATTTTTTCAATCTTTAAGTCTCTTTCCAAAAATTGGTATGGATTTTATACCAAAAGAGGATGCTTCAGAGTTTGAGATAAAGATAAAAGCAAGTGCTGGAATCTCTTTAGAGAAGATGATTAAAGACTCTAAAGAGGTGGAAGAGTTAGTAAGAAAAAATAAAAATGTTTTATATACGACTTTAAGCGTTGGATATACCTCTTCACAAGAAAAGCATAAAGCTATTATCTATGTAAAATTAAAATCAAAAATGCAGAGAAAATTCAATCAAGAACAGATTATTCAAAGTTTTAGAAAAGAGTTAAAACTATTTGAGAAAAAGATGTTTATAACTGCTTCTGCAATACCAAGTATTAAAGGTACAGGTGTATCTGTTCCCTATCAAATAGTATTAAAATCAGATTCTTTTGAGGATTTAGAGATAGCGAGTAAAAACCTAACAGAGTATTTAGCTAAAAAAGAGGGCTTTGCAGATATAGATACAAATCTTGATGATGCTAAACCACAGATAGATATAAATATATTGCGAATAAATGCAAACCGTTTAGGTATTTCAGCCTCAGATATTTCACAAGCTATTGCAGTAGCATTTTCTAGTGATTTAGAGATATCCTATTTTGAAGAGAATGGAAAACAGTACAATATCTCACTGAGATTTAATGATGAGAATAGAGTAAGTTTAGAAGATATAAAAAAGATTCAACTACGAGCATCTAATGGAGAGTTGGTTTATTTAGATGGTTTAGTTAAGTTTACTACATCAAAAGCACTCTCCTCTATCAATCATTTTGATAGAGAGAGACAAGTAACTGTTTATTCTGACCTATTTGGATTAGATTTAGGGGGTGCTGTTGCCTATACTAAAGAGGGTATTGATGATTTAATGCCAAAAAGTGTTGTCTATCGATTTACAGGGTTTGCAGAAGAGATGGTAAAAACAGGACAAGCTTTCGGACAAGCTTTAGGACTTTCTGTTATCTTAATGTTTATTATCTTAGCTATTTTATATGAATCATTAATTCAGCCTATTATCATAATGATAGCACTCCCTTTAAGTATTATCGGAGTGATGTTAGCACTTTATTTTAGTGGCTTACAGTTTAGCTTATTTGTAATGATAGGATTTATGTTACTTATGGGAATGGTTGGAAAAAATGCTGTACTTTTAGTAGATTTTGCAAACGGAGCGATAGAGAGAGGAAAAACAGCAGATGAAGCCCTTATAGAAGCTGGAGAAAAACGTTTACGTCCTATTCTAATGACCACAGTGGCTATGATGTTTGCTATGCTTCCATTAGCTATTGGCGACGGTTTAGGAAGTGAAACAAAAGCTCCTATGGCTATATCTATTATGGGTGGGTTGTTTAGTTCAATGATATTAACGCTATTAGTAGTGCCAGTAATGTACAGACTTATAAACCCACTTGATAGATGGCTTCGTAAGTGGTATGAAATTAAAAAAGAAAAGGAGAGTAAAAGATGTTAAAAGGTTTAAAAAATTATATTGCAATGATATTAGTTGCTGTGTTAGTTGGAGTTTCTGGATATTTTATATATATCAAGATAAATGGTAAAAAGTTACCAGAGGGTTTAATAGCAAGTAGTGGTAGGGTTGATGGGGATTTGATTTTAATCAATACAAAATATCCCGCAAGAATAGAAAATATTTTTGTAAAAGAGGGAGATAAAGTTACTGAGAATCAGATAGTAGCTACACTTACCTCAAATGAGTTTTTAAGTAAATATAAAAGTTTAAATGAAGCGATAAACTCTATAAAAGATGAAAAACTATCATTTGCACAAACTATAGAAGCCTCAAAAATGGAGCTAAAACTTTTAGAAAAAACTCTTCCAAATTTGGTAAAGATAAAACAAGATGATTTAAAAACTATCAAAAAAACTTTGCATAGTATGGAGTTGAAAATTCAAACTGCCAATTTTAATTGTGAACAGTGTGAAAGAGAGCATAAAAGATATACAAAACTTTATAAGACAAAAACTATATCTTCTGAAAAATTTGAGCTTGTAAATCTGAAATATAAAACTACGAAAAAAGAGTTAGAATCATTAAAAGTAGAAAAAGAAAAGCTTTTAAGCTCTGTTAATATTGGGAAAACTTCTTTACAAATTCAAAAAGATAATCTCAAAAAGATAGATATTTTAAAACTAAATATTAAAGCAT
>CAZXSD010000081.1:0-7755 GCA_964642985.1 uncultured Sulfurimonas sp. | reverse complement strand
CTCTTTGAGTCAAACTTTTTAGATAATGGTCAGATGGTTTATGATTTTGGTCTTATGAAACAAAATATGAAAGCTTTAGTTGAGAGTTTTGACCATGCTATTGCTATATGGAATGAAGATACTAAAGAGTATATTGCTGATATGAAAAAACATTCAGATAGATGGGTAGAACTTCCTGTATCTCCATCAGCTGAACAATTTTCTCGTGTAATATTTGTGATGATAGATAAACTTTTAAAACTCACAAGCTCTGTAAATGGCGAAAAAAATGTAACTTTAAATAGTATCATAGTTCACGAAACTCAAACAGGGTATGCTCAATGTTTTAAAGAGGATGCTTATTCTAAAAATATGGGTGTAATAGATTTAGAAGATATTATTTTTTCACAAGAGATTAAAGATAGTTGGAAAGATAGTGAACTTTTTGAGAAGTTAAAAAGAGAAGAGAGATTTATAAATCCCTTTTCTATTTAAGAAGTAACTAAATTAGTTTTAGTTTTAGAGGTAAAGCTAAATTGCGTACTAATAACTTTAACACTAGAATTTTTTTCTAAAAGATTACAGTTTGCATCAATCATAATATAACTATTTGATACTCCAAGAGGAGATACCATTCCTGGTGCAAAATGTTTGCAAGGGCTAAAAAACTCTCCATCAAATATACCAGGAACTAAATTTCTTCTTCCTGCTCTAAGTTTATAATCTTCTTTCATTTTTGCTGTTATAGTATTTATATATTTTGAACTATCGCCACTTAAAGCTAAGATGATACTTTGTCCAAAGAGTTCAAAGTTTAGTGCTGCAGCCATAGGGTTACCAGGAAGATTTAAAACTAATGTTTTTCCTATATGACCAAATGTTGTAGGTTTACCTGGTTTTATCTCTATTTTATCAAAAAATATATCGTAACCAAATGCTCCAAATGCCTCTTTTGTATAATCAGCATCTCCAACACTTACACCACCCGAAGTGATAATCAGATCACAATCTAAAGCACTTTGTATATGAGTATTTATATCTTCAAGTGTATCTATTGAAGTACCGATAAATTCAACTTCACAGCCTAACTCTTGCGCACGAGCTAGAAGAGTTGGTGTATTTGTATTATAAAGTTGATATTCTGTTACATTTTCAAAGTGCATTTTAAGTTCATTTCCAGATGCAAAAAGGGCTACTCTAGGTTTTTTATATACTTTAATATGGCTAATTCCTTGAGAGGCTAAAAGAGTGATTTGATGTGCATTAAGTTTATCACCTTTATATAAAAGTGCATCTCCCTTTTTTATATCTTCCCCACAGAGTCTGATATGTTTAGAAAGAGTTAAATTTTCAGGTAAAGTAACACCCTTTTCACACTCTGTTATATCTTCGATAGGAACAATACATTGAGTTCCAAAAGGGATTTTAGCACCTGTCATAATCTTAATAGCTTTGCCATGCTCTAACTCTTCACTAGAGTTATCCCCTGCAAAGATAGTATGTGTTACTTTTACACACCTACTACTATCATCTATTTTTACAGCATAACCATCCATTGCAGAGTTATCATAAGGGGGTAGATTATGTACAGCAACAACATCTTGTGCTAAAATAGAGCCTAGAGCATCTTCTATTGGTAATATTTTAAGTGATTTTGGTTTAATGTTATTATAAATAAGTTCTAATGCTTCTTCTACTGTAACAGCCATTTTTTTTACCTCTTGTATAAAAATTATTATTAGTATAAAATTCCACTATGAATGAAATGTATGATATGAGTATTGTAACGCATAATTATGGTGTTATTGGAATTTTACTAGCGGTTTTTGTTAATTTTGTTATGCTTTATAGAGCAGATGATATTAGGAAATATAAAAGACAGATGAGAATATTTACTCCTATTAGCTCTTTAGGTTTAAGTGTTATCTTATTTACAGGTGTTGTTATGATGGCTGCAAAGCATCTTGATTTTTCTATTGAAAATATAGCGATGATTATTTTTGCAACTATTTTTATTGTGTTAGAGGCAAAACGAGCATCAACACTTAAATATTTAGACCCAAGAGTAGAGGGAGCATTAGAAAGTTTTAAACCTTTTGCAATCAAAATATTTTTAGCTGAAATATTTTTAACATTGAGTATCTCTATTTGGATGTGGATTTGATATATATCCTTCTTGATGAAAAGCAAAAAGATATATTGAGTATTAAAGGCGAAACTTTTAAATATCTTGTAAAAGTTCGCCGTCATGATGTTGATGATGAGATAAATATTCGTTATAAAGAGAGTATAGAAACTCTTTGTCGATATAAAATTATAGCTATTGAGAATAGAAGTTTAACTTTAGAGTTAATCTCATCAGAAAAAAACATTGTAAAAGCAAAAAATGAACTTCATATAGCTTGGTGTAAGATAGATATAAAATCTATTGAAAAAGTATTACCAAGTTTAAATGAGTTAGGAGTGGATAAAATCTCTTTTATCTCTTGTGATAGAAGCCAAAACAGTATTAAATTAGATTTTAAACGTTTTGAGAGGATTTTAGAAGCATCTATGCAACAGTGTGGACGTAGTAGTTATATAGAGTTTGATATTTATAAAAATATTGAAGAGTTTATTACAAAATTTCCAGATACTAAAGTGTTTGATTTTTGTGAAAATAGTTTAAAAGATGGAACAGGTTTTCAAAGGGTTCTCATCGGTGCAGAGGGTGGTTTTTCACAAGATGAAAAAGAGCTTTTAAGTTCTCAAGAAGTTTTTAGACTTGATACTCCTATGATATTACGTTCAGAGAGTGCTGTTATGGCAGTTGCTAGTAAGATAATCTTGTAGATTGTAAACTAAGAATAGTTTAGTTATAATCACATTTCGAAAAATCCGCACCCATACGGATTAAAAAAATATATAGATATTCGTAAAACCCGAGTATCAAAAGGCAAAAAAATGAAAAAAGATTTACACCCTAACTTTGTAGACTGTACTGTAACTTGTTCTTGTGGTAACACATTTCAAAATAAAGCGCTTCAAGATAACGTTAAGATAGATATTTGTAGTGAATGTCACCCATTCTTTACAGGTTCTGAGCGTATGGTTGATACTGCTGGTAGAATCGAGAAATTTAACGCTCGTTACGCTAAAAAGTAAGTTTTACAATTTGCTTAGTCTAGTTCCAACTCCTATTGGTAACATAGGCGACATCTCACTAAGAGCTATGAATGCTCTTAGTGAAGCTGATATACTTCTTTGTGAAGATACTCGTGTTACAAAAAAACTTCTAAATATTTTACAGACTCGATATGATTTTACTAAAAATGATACTCAAGAGTTTATCTCCCTCCATTCACACAATGAAAAAGCTTTTGTTGAGAAATTAGAACCCTCTTTTTTTGAACAAAATATTGTTTATGTTAGTGATGCTGGAATGCCTGGAATAAGTGACCCTGGACAAGTTCTTATAAATTATGCGATTCAAAATGATATAAAATATGATATTTTCCCTGGTGCTAATGCTCTCTTAACAGCATTTGTAGCAAGTGGATTTATAGAAACTCAGATGCTATTTTTAGGATTTTTAGACCATAAAGGAAGTTCACGTACAGCAGGATTACAACGTGCTTTACATAATGGTTATACAACTATTCTTTATGAATCACCTCATAGACTTGATAAGCTTCTTTTAGAGATAGCTAAAGAGGAACCAACTAGAGAGATATTTTTAGCTAAAGAGTTAACTAAAAAATACCAAAACTATTTTCATGGAACTGCTCAAGAGATATTTAATAGATTAGCAGGAAATTATAGAGGGGAATGGGTTGTTGTTCTTAAAGCTGGTGACTCTCATAACTCTAGTGCTATTACTCAAAAAGATATTTTAGATTTAGACCTTCCAAAAAAAACTCAAGCTAAACTTATAAGTAAAATAACTGGTGAGAATACTAAAGCTTGTTATCAAAGACTTCTTCAAGAACATAGTTAATTTTTAACCACTTTTTCGCTAGAATACACTTATGTTAATTTATGCAAAACAACCAATCAATTATTTAATCGACAACTACCCAAATAAAATCAAAACACTTTATCTTGCCAAAGAGCTAGAAAAAAAAGAATATTCGCGTTTGATGAAAATGGGTTTTGAAGTGAAACGTATACCTAATGAAGCAGCACAAAAGATGTGTAAAAATGCAAATCATCAAGGTTTTTTAGCTGAAGTAGATGATTATCAACTTCAACCATACAATTTTTTCTTTGAGAAAAAATTTATTTTAGTGCTTTCTGGAGTTACGGATGTTGGAAACATTGGTGCAATAGTTAGAAGTGCTTATGCCTTAGGTGTAGATGCTATTATCGCTTGTGGTGTAAAAAGTTTATCTCTTGCTCCAATATTAAGAACAAGTACAGGTGCTTTATTTAATATGCCATTTGCTATTGAAAATAATATTCATGATGTTCTTAATGACCTTAAAATGTCAGGTTTTACAAGTTATGGTGCAGATATGAGTGGTAGGGATATTAGTGATGTTTTTATAGAACGTAAACGTGTACTTGTTTTAGGAAGTGAGGGAGAGGGACTTACTTCTCGTGTAATCTCAAAATTAGATGAAGTGGTAAGTATAAAGATGAGGCATAATTTTGATTCATTAAATGTAAGTGTAGCTGCTGGAATATTAATGGATAGGATGAGAGTATGAGTGAAGATTTTGAATACTTACGAGAGTTAGGTATTGATAAGATTCATAAAGATACACGAATTATTAAACATCAATTAGAAGCTATTTTAAATGAAGATTTTGACCATATTAATAAAGTTCAAATGTTTGGATTTTTATCTATTATAGAAAGAGAATATCATTTAGACTTAACTGAACTTAAAAATGATGCCAAAGAGCATTACAGTAAAGATATTTCTGATGAAGATACAGGTGTTTTTGTTATAGCTAGTAAAAATAAGCAATCATCTTTTCTTTATATTCTTCTTATTTTAATTGTTTTTGTAACCGTTGCATTTTTTACATTAGATCAGCCATCTAAAAATGTAGTTGTTAGCTCTGAAAATAAGATTATTGAAGAGGTAAAAAAAAACATTAATTTAGTAAAAGCTGACAAGAAAGAACCAATAGCACCTATTATTGAAAAAACGGTTGCAAGAAAAGTTTTACTAGAAAAGAAAGAAGAGTTAGTTCAAAAAAAAGAAGTTAAAAAAGTTGAATTAGACTTCAAAGTTGAAACTGTCAAAGATCAGATGGTTGTAGAGAAGAAAAAAGAGGCTGTTGTTAAAGTTTCAAAAAGTTCTCAAAAACAATCATTTGTTTTACTCCCAAAATCAAAAGTTTGGGTAGGCTATATCAATATCACTGAAAATAAAAAATATCAAAAAGTTGTGAAAGAAGAGTTAATTTTTGATATTAAACAAGAGTGGCTTTTGATACTTGGACATAGCAATGTAAATATTGTTTTAGATGGTAAAAAGATTTTTTATAAAAATCGAAAAAGCTTACGTTTATGGTATAAAAATGGGAAATTAAAAGAAGTTTCATTAGAAGAGTTTAAAAAAATCAACAGAGGTAAGAAGTGGTAAAACTTCTATTTTCTTTTTTTCTTTTTTTTTCTATAACTATCTCTTTAAGTGCAGAGAATCTTGATGATTTTGAAAAAGTAAAACAAAAAGAGATTTTATTTAGTAAAATAAAATCTTTTATTAGTGATGATACATATCTGCGAAACAGAAAATTTATAGAGATTATCTTCTCTCCAACGAGTGACTTTTATAATAAGCAAACAGTAGATGTAGTTAAAGTTATTCAAACATTAAAAGAAAATGGTTTATTAAAGCTTTTCTTGAATAAAGCAGAAGAGCTTAATCTACATTTTAAAACTTTTGGACCACCTCTCTTTTTTGTTAAACTTATGAGTGATACACTTAGAAATGTTGGATATTATCGTTATGTAACAACTGCATCTAATTTTAATGGATTAGAGTTTGTTTGGAGTGTAAGTTTAAAATCTGAATATGCAACTGACCCTCTTATTTTACAAAAAGAGTTAGCTAAAGTAGGGTGTAAAATAGTAGATATAAAGCGAATCTCCCCAACAGAGTGGAGTTATGTAGTAGATATGATAGATGGTTTTTTAAATATACCAGTATTAACTACAACACAAAAATATAAGTTAAAACGTTCTTTATATGCTCATTGGGTAAATGTATCACAAATTAAAAAGTTAGTGATAAGCAGTTCAAGAAGAAATAATTGGTATCCCTATATATCCTATTATGATAGTTCTTTAAAGCTTATAAAAGTTATTAAAAGAGATAAAAGAATTAAAAAAATAAGTTTACATATTCCTAAATTTACTAAGTATATTAAGATTTCAGATATTTATACACTTAAAAATTTAAAAGATGATTTAACACTATTTTCACAGACTCAAAGGTAGTAAATTTTATTCTAATTTTATTCTAAATTATTTTAGCTAAAATAGCATCAATAATTATACAGGATATAAAATGTTTGATGAGATAGAATTTGATAGAATGAAGAGGCTTCCAAAGTACGTATTTGCAGAGGTTAATGAACTTAAAATGGCAGAGCGTAGAGCTGGGGCTGATGTAATTGATTTTTCTATGGGAAATCCTGATGGAGATACTCCTGAACATATCCGTGCAAAACTTGTTGAGTCTGCTCAAAAGACTAAAACACACGGATATTCTACTTCAAAAGGTATTCCAAAACTTTTAATGGCAATCTCTGATTGGTATAAACGCCGTTACGACTGTGACCTTGACCCTATGACAGAGTGTGTAGCAACTATGGGTTCTAAAGAGGGTTATGCTCACTTAACTTATGCTATTACAAATCCTGGTGATGTTGCAGTTGTTCCAGACCCTACTTACCCTATCCACGAGTTTTCTTTTATTTTAGCTGGTGGTAATGTTGTTAAGTTCGGAATAGAGTTTGATGATGAATATAAACTTGATGAAGATAAGTTTTTTGAAGATTTAGATAGAGTTTTTAAAGAGAGTTCTCCTAAACCAAAATATGTTTTAGTAAACTTCCCACATAATCCTACAACGGTAACAGTAACTCAAGATTTTTATGTTCGTTTAGTTGCTATGGCTAAAGAGAAAAGATTTTATATTATCTCAGATATTGCCTATGGTGATATAACTTTTAACGGTTATGTAACACCATCAATTATGAGTGTAGAGGGTGCAAAAGATGTTGCAGTTGAATCATTTACTCTTTCAAAATCTTACAATATGGCAGGTTGGAGAGTTGGTTTTTTTGTTGGAAATGAGAAACTTATCGGTGCATTACAAAAGATAAAATCGTGGTTAGACTATGGAATGTTTACTCCTATCCAAGTTGCAGCTACTGTGGCTCTTAATGGCGATCAGCAATGTGTACAAGATATTACAGACAAATATGACCACCGTCAAGATATTTTTATCGAAGCATTTGAGAGAGCGGGTTGGAGTATTAAAAGAAACAGTGCAAGTATGTTTATATGGGCAAAATTACCAAAAGTTGCAGAGCATTTAGGTTCATTAGAGTTCTCTAAACGTCTTCTTGTTGAAGCTGGTGTTTGTGTTGCTCCAGGTATTGGGTTTGGTGCTTATGGTGAGAATTATGTTCGAATTGCTCTAATAGAAAATGATAATCGTATTCGTCAAGCAGCGAAGAGTGTTAAGAAATTTTTGAAACAGTTGGAAGAGGAAGCAAAGTAATGATAAAAGTCGGAATAATCGGTGTCGGAACAGTCGGAACAAGTGTAGCAAAT
>CAZXSD010000080.1:0-7828 GCA_964642985.1 uncultured Sulfurimonas sp. | reverse complement strand
TGAGCATAGTTAAATACTGCAAATCTATCTGGATTAAGTGTCAGTGAAAGTTCTAATGTCTCTTTAAATGTATCTAATGTTTGATATGGAAGTCCGTAGATTAAATCTACATTTACCGATACCATCTTATATTTTCGTGCCAAATCCATAGCATCTTTTGTAACATTATAGGGTTGAACACGATGCACTGCAATCTGCACTTTTTCATTAAAATCTTGAATACCAAAACTCACACGGTTAAAACCAGCTTCGTGCATAACTTTCATCTGTGCTTCATCTATATGGCGTGGGTCTATCTCACACGATATTTCAGCACCCTCTACAAAGTTTGGAAAGTATGATTTGATATTATCAATAATCTCTTTAAGTTGAGGCGCTGTAAAAAAGGTAGGTGTTCCCCCTCCAAAGTGCATCTGAATAACTTCACGTTTACAATCAAGATGTTTTGAAAGAATCTCTAACTCTTTTTTTAAATACTCCATATAACGAAGCATCTTGTCCTCTTTAGAAGTAAAAACAACACTACAACCACAAAAGTAACACGCATTTCTACAAAAAGGAAGGTGAAAGTAAAGGCTTATCGGACGATTTGAGTCTTGAGCCTCCATCTTTTTGATATACGTATCATACTCATAAGCACTACTAAATTCTAATGCAGTTGGGTAACTTGTATAACGCGGTCCGGGTTTTGAGTATTTTAAAAATTTTGAGAAATCCAGCATATTGATAATCCATTTATATTAATTGTCGCGATTATCTCTAAAATAGGCTAATAAACCTATTAAATTAAAATCTATGCTTCAACCCAAGAACAACTTTATCTTCATCAAAATATAAAGAAAATGGATACTTTCTACTATTAATAAAATATCCTGTCGCAAAACCAACTAAAGCACCAACAATAACATCACTCTGCCAATGAGCCTGAGCCTTAACACGTCCAACCATCTGATAAGCTGGAAGTAACCATAAGGCATGTACTGCTGGATAATCCTCTTGATACTCTAAAATATAGGGTGTTACTAAAGCGGTCATTCCAGATACGTGTCCACTAAAAAAACTATCTCCACCCTCTCCCCACTCTGATGGGGTTTGTGCATCACGTGGTCTCTTTCTTCCTGTAATATTCTTTGTAGCTTCTGTTAAAATTCTTACGAATACAGCACTCTCTAAAGCTTTCCACGATGTCATACCCAATCTACTTTCAGTCCCTTCATACATTGTAACAGCTATTATCGTATACACTGAATATTTTGGAACATTATAATGAGCACCCCAAAAACCTGTGTCATCTTTTGTGACTTTGGTATCTAATCTATAAGCTTGTAGAGAGCTGACTAGTATTAAAGCTATGAATAACTTTATTTTTAACATTTATATCCTTTATAGATTTGTTTGGTTTTTCTGGGGTAGTATACTCTTTATCTGCGTGTTATTTCGGGATATTGACTCTAAAACATATATAGGAATAAATATTTTATCTATTTTAATTTTATTAACTTGAGCATCCATTAGTGCATCTAATGTTAATACTGCATAATTTTTACTATTAAGTTCTATCTATCTTCCTTTAGTCCTTTATCTTAGCATTATTTGTATATAATTTAGTTAAAAAAAAGATAAAGAGAGTAGATGGAAAATCCTTTTGAAACAGGACATATTAAAAATTATGTTCTAGCATATAGTAGTGTAGTTGTAATTATGATACTGTTTTTTGTAGCGAGTACACTGTTCCTTGATATTGAACAGCAAGAGCAAAAAGTTTTTGATACCAATATTTCAAGTATTGAAAGTGCAAAAATAATGATGAAAAATATAGTTGAAGTGAATTCTTCTAAGTTTAAACTTATGGATAAAGCTTACTAAACTTTATCCATAAATTTGGTTTATTTTAAAACCAAACTAGGAAAATAGGTATGAAGAGTTATCGCCGTAGTTGCCGATAATTTTTTCATTATTTTATCTATTTTATCCTCTTTATTCCATATAGGATGAGTCACTCCACTTAATTTTAAAACTCTTACTTTTGCATCATAACTAACACCTAAGGCATCCACTAAACCAACCTCTTTTGCTTGTAAAGCTGTAAAAATATGTGCATTTGCAAATTTATCGACATCTTTTATATCTAACTTACGTGCATCAGCTACATCTTTAGTAAACATCTTATAAGTACCATTAATCACTTTATTAAGTTCATCTACTTCATAATCTGCCCATGCTCTATCTGTTGCACCCACCTGTTTATATTTACCTGCTTGAACACTTTGAGTTTTAATCCCTAAAGTATCCATAATACCACTCAAATCTGCACCCTGCATAACAACACCAATACTTCCAACCATAGACCCTGGATTAACGATAATCTCACTAGCCCAAATACTTGCATAATAACTTCCACTTGCGATAGTGCCTCTTGCATAAACAACTACTGGTTTAGCTTTTGTAAGTCTTTTTATAGCATACGCTACCTCAACAGAGGGTGCAACTGCTCCACCGGGAGAATCTACCACAAGTAAAACACCTTTAATACCATCATTTAATCTTGCTTTTTCAATCTGCTCAACAACCTCTGTTACTTCCATAATCGGACCAAAAAGATTTATCTGCTGAAGATTATTTGGTGTTAAGGTCTGTTCACTATCTGGTACAAAAATAAGAAATAATAGTAATAAAAATATCATCGCTTTAAAGTTATTTTGAATAAGTTGTAACATCCACATTATCGGTGAAAAGAGTTTTTTTAGATACGCCATATAAGTTTCCTCATTTATAATTTGGCAAATTATATCAAAAGAGTGTAAAATACCATC
The DNA here is from genome assembly GCA_964642985.1 of uncultured Sulfurimonas sp. Classification (GTDB taxonomy): domain Bacteria; phylum Campylobacterota; class Campylobacteria; order Campylobacterales; family Sulfurimonadaceae; genus Sulfurimonas. The sequence goes on along the minus strand of CAZXSD010000080.1, from coordinate 5,015 downwards.
ATTAAAATATTTAAGGTAATAAATGGATTTTTTATTTAACTCAAACGTACAATTTTTTCTAATGGCATATATTGTTGGTGGTATCCCTTTTGGTCTTTTACTTGCTAAAAGATTTGCTGGTGTAGATGTTAAGTCTAGTGGTTCTGGAAGTATCGGTGCTACTAATGTTTTAAGAGTAGTGAAGGAAAAAAATCCTGAACTTGCAAAAAAACTTGGTGGTGCTACTTTAGCACTTGATGCTTTTAAAGGTGTTTTTGTTCTAGCTATCGCTTACTTTTTTGGTATGAGTGAATCTACTCTTTGGGGTATCGCTGTTTTAGCTGTTATAGGTCACTGTTTTTCTCCTTACTTAAATTTCGAAGGTGGAAAAGGTATAGCCACTGGTATGGGTGTGATGATGTTTATGCTTCCTATTGAGACTATTATCGCTTTAGTTGTTTGGGGTGTTTCGGCTAAAACTATCCGTATCTCTTCAATATCATCTTTACTTGGTGTTTTTTCATTAGGTGTAGCAAGTTTTATTATTCATCCAGATATGTCACATGCTCCTGTGGTTTTAATCATATTTATACTTTTTTATAAACATATCCCAAATATTATTCGTGTAATTAAGGGTGAAGAAAAAAGAGTTATATAGATGACTATATATATAGAAAATCTAAAATTCCAAACTATTATTGGGATTTTAGATTTTGAAAGAGAAAAAGAGCAAGAGCTTATTGTAAATCTTAGAATAGAGTACAACTATCAAGATAAGTTTATAAATTATGCTGAAGTTTCTGAACTTATCAAGATTTATATAAAAAAAAGCAAATTCTTGCTTATAGAAGATGCTCTTTTATCTCTTAGCACTCTTCTTAAAAAAGAGTTCCCTCTTATAGATACTCTCTCTCTTAAAATCACAAAACCATCTATAATGCCCGATTGTATCGTTAGTGTAAGCGAAATTTATAAATTCTAATCTTAATTAAAACTTCATCTTTTTTTAAAGAAAATTGAAAAAAACTTTAAACTAATCTAAAATTATGCTATTATTCCATCAAAATATTTATACATAGGAAACAATTAATGCGCATTCTAATTATAGAAGATGAAGTAACGTTAAACAAAATGCTTGCTGAGGGACTAAAAGAGTTTGGTTACCAAAGTGATGTTGTAGAAACACTGAAAGATGGTGAATACTACCTTGATATTCGTAACTATGATTTAGTATTAATGGATTGGATGCTTCCTGATGGAAATGCAGTTGATATTATAGGTGATATTAAGACTAATACTCCTAAAACTGCAGTAGTTGTTCTTTCAGCTAGAGATGATAATGCTAGTGAAATTGAAGCTCTTAAAGCTGGTGCTGATGATTATATTAGAAAACCATTTGATTTTGATGTTCTAATTGCACGTATCGAAGCACGTTTACGTTTTGGTGGTAGTAATATTATCGAAATCGAAGACTTAATTATCAACCCTGAAGAGGAAAAAATCACTTATAAAGAGAAAGAGATTGAACTTAAAGGTAAACCTTTTGAAGTTCTTACTCATCTTGCTCGTCATAGAGACCAAATCGTTTCTAAAGAGCAACTTCTTGACGCAATTTGGGAAGAACCAGAGTTAGTTACTCCTAACGTAATTGAAGTGGCTATCAATCAGATTAGACAAAAAATGGACAAACCATTAAATATCACAACTATCGAGACTGTTCGTCGTCGTGGTTATAGATTTTGTTTTCCTAAAGAATTAAACTAATCTTCTTTTTTATATCACATTATAATTTTTTATAATGTGATACCCCTCTCAAGGTAATCCAATGCTTTCAAATTTTTCAAAACCCAGTATAAGACGAAACTTCCTAATTCAACTTCTTATCTCACTTGCTTCAATGATTTTTATATTTTCATATTTTTTATATTTTTACATAGAAAAATCTATCTATGATGATAAACGTTTAGAGCTTTTAAGATATGCTAAAAATATTTCAAATAATAAAGCGATAATAGATAAAAATGAATATTTACTAAATGAAAATTTCACTTCCCTCAATGTTGAAATTGTTTATTTAAAACAGATAAAAATGAATATAGATGTTTATATACGTACGGTAGATAGTCATTCTTATTTAACTTTACTCTATCCCTTTAATTTAGATAATAAAAGCTATTTAAAGGTCACAAAAGAGATAACTCAAACACATATATTACTTGAAAAAATATTAAACTATATATTTATTATTAATATCGCTGGGTTTGGTTTAGTTATTCTTTATGCTGTTGCTCTTTCTAAGATGCTGGTTTCCCCTATAAAAACTCTAACTACAAAGCTTTCAAATATGAATGAAAATATTATGAACCCTATTAAAATAGATGAATTACCCCTAGAGTTTCAACCCTTAGGAGTGACTATTAACAGTCTTATTTCACGACTTCAAAACTTTGTGAAATATCAAAAAGAACTCTTTATAGGAACTGCTCACGAACTTAAAACACCTCTTGCAGTTATAAAATTAAAAAATCAAGTGACACTTATTAAAAAAAGAACTCCTGAAGAGTATGTAGATGCACTCAATGTAACAACTAAAACTATTGATGAGATGAATATCATAGTTTCAAGTATTCTCAACATAGGGCGTCAAGAGGGTGCTCAATTGGATAAACCTGTTCAAGTAGATGTTATTCAAGTTTTAAAACAAAAAGCTGATGATTTTAAACTTTTAGCGCTGAGTGATGGAAAAACTTTGGATATTAGTTTTGAGCCTAGTGGTTTTATGGCTACTATACAAGTAACTCTTCTCAATCAGATTATTCAAAACTTTTTACAAAATGCACTTAAATTTACACCTCAAGATAAAAAAATTATATTAAGAAGTTCTCAAGATGATTTTGGACTTCTTATTGAAGTGATAGATGAAGGGTGTGGAATAGATGATAGTGTTGATCTCTTTGCACCATTTAAAAGACAAGGAAATAAGTCTGGTGTTGGATTAGGCTTATTTTTAGCCAAAAGTGCAGCTGATGCTTTAGGTGCAAATATAACTCTACAAAATAGAACTGATGGAATAGATGGAACAGTCGCTTCATTACAATTAAACTCTAAGCTTTCATGTATATTACCACAACATAACTAGAAATTTATGCTATTTAAAATACACTAAAGCTTTATTTAGATATAAATCCGTCAAATAAAATACAAGGTTTTTTGAATGGCTTTACTGATAAACAATGAGTGTATAGCGTGTGATGCATGTCGCGAAGAGTGTCCAACAACAGCAATTGAAGAGGGTGACCCGATTTACTATATCGATCCAGACCGTTGTACAGAGTGTGTAAGCGTTTATGATGAACCAGCTTGTATCTCTGTATGTCCTGTTGATTGTATCATTGGAGATAAAGATAATGTTGAAACTATTGCAGAGTTGCAATTCAAATTTAAAAACTTAGAAGAAGAATAGACCTTTGGCTAAACGAGTTACGGTCATAGATATAGGTTCTAATTCTATTAGAATGGTTGTTTATGAAAAAACTTCTCGTTTTTCATTTCATATACTTCACGAATCTAAAACTAAAGTAAGAATTTCTGAAAATGCCTATACAAATAATGGTAACCTTCAAGAGATTCCTATGCAAAGAACATTTGATGCTCTTTCTGATTTCCTCTCCATAAGTAATGCCCTTAAAGCTCGAAAAATATTGTGTGTTGCTACATCTGCACTAAGAGATGCTCCAAACAAAAAAGAGTTTATCTCCAAAGTTAAAAATAAGTTAAAACTCAATATTAAAATTATAGATGGAGAAAAAGAAGCATATCTTGGTGGTATAGCCTGTGCAAATCTTCTTCCTCCTCAAGATAACGCTTTAAGTATAGATATTGGTGGTGGTTCTACTGAGTTTACTCTTATTCAAGATGATAATGTTTCAAATACTATCTCTTTACAACTTGGAACTATTAGAATAAAAGAACTTTTTCTTGATACAGATAGTTTAGAAAAAGCAAGAGAGTATATAGATACTCAATTAGATGCTATAAGCAGTTTTAATCCATCAACACTCATTGGGATAGGTGGAACTCTTAGAGCTATCTCTAGTGCTATTATGAGTACAAAAAACTATCCCTTAGATAAACTTCATGCTTTTGAATACTCTCCACTAGAACTTAAAGAGTTTATCTCTCAGATTTTAGATACAGATTCTACTACTGAACTTCAACAACTAGGTATTAAAAATAACCGTTTAGATATTATAAAATCAGGTGCTTTAATCTTAGAAAGAGTAATGAACAAGCTTACTCTAAATAATATCATTACAAGTGGTGTAGGAGTAAGAGAGGGTGTGTATCTTTCTGATTTACTACGAAACTCTAAACATAAGTTTCCAAAAAATTATAATACATCAGTACGTTACCTTATAGACTCACATATTGACGATACTAACTATTCAAATCAACTTAATAGTTTAGCAAAAAAACTTTTTGATTTAACAAGTGATTTTTATAATATAGATTTAAAATATAGATATGAGTTAGCTATATCTGCAAAGCTATATCCTGTGGGAAGTAGTGTTCATTTTTATTCTCAAAATAAGCATAGTTACTATCTTATACAAACTGCTTTAGAGTATGGATTTACACATCAACAGATAGTTTTAATATCTACTCTAGCAAAATATGCAAAAAGTAGTCCTGTTTCTCAATCTCATCAAGATAAATATAAAACACTATTACCAGATACAAATACATTACACTATCTTAATTCTATACTTTCTACATCAATAGCATTACTCTCTCATAAACCGAGAAATATTGATTTTGAAGTAGAGTTTGAGAATGGTAGTTTAAATGTTGTTTCTAAGAAAAAATTGTATTTGAGTCGTGAGGCTTTGGGGAAGTTGGAGCTTTTGGATGGGTATACTTTGGAATATAACAGAAAAACAATAGCCCATTCCAATCGTGAACCACCCCGCCCTTAAAGGGTGAGGCTTCCTAGAAACTCTCTAATAATTTAGAGATATTAAGAGGCTTTAACGGTA
>CAZXSD010000079.1:0-8045 GCA_964642985.1 uncultured Sulfurimonas sp. | reverse complement strand
ATCTAAGAATATAAATTTAACAAAATAAGGAAAAATAAAAATGTCAGAAAATAAAAAACAAATATTTAAACCAAACAAAGAGTTTGCTAAAAATGCAAGAATAAAAAATATGTGTGAATATCAAGATTTACAAGATTATGCTACTGAGGACTATGAAGGTTTTTGGGGAGATATGGCTAAAGAAAAGATTGATTGGATTGAACCATTTACAAATGTTCTTGATGAGTCTAAAGCTCCCTTTGTAAAATGGTTTGATGGTGGTAAACTTAATGTTGCTACTCAATGTATCGACCGTCATTTAGATACTCGTAAAAATAAAGCTGCGATAATTTTTGAGGGAGATAGAGGGGATGTTCAAACTATCACATATCTTGACCTTTATAAAAATGTAAATAGATTTGCTAACCTTTTAAAAGAGGATTTTGGAGTTAAAAAGGGCGATAGAGTCGTTATCTATATGCCGATGATTCCTGAAGCTGCTTATGCGATGTTAGCGTGTGCTAGGATAGGGGCTATTCACTCTATTGTATTTGGTGGTTTTTCTGCTGAAGCGTTAAAAGATAGAATTGCCGATGCTGAAGCTAAAGTAGTTATTACTGCTGATGGTGCATATAGAAAAACAAAACCATATATGCTTAAACCTGTTGTTGATACTGCATTAGAAGGTGACACTCCAGTTGAGAAAGTTCTTGTTGTTGAACGTAATAATGAAGATGTAACTTGGATGGCTGGACGTGATTATTCATATAATGAACTAATTAAAAATAAATCAGCTAAATGTGAAGCAGAAATTATGGATAGTGAAGACCCTCTTTTCCTACTTTATACATCGGGTTCAACAGGTAAACCAAAAGGTGTTCAGCATAACTCTGCTGGTTATATCTTATGGGCGCAGATGACTATGGAATGGGTATTTGATGTAAAAGAGAACGATACGTATTGGTGTACTGCTGATATTGGTTGGATTACAGGTCATACTTATATAGTTTATGGTCCACTTGCGATGGGTGCGACTACTGTAATGTTTGAGGGTGTTATCACACATCCAAATGCTGGTCGTCCTTGGGCTATGGTTGAAAATCATAGAATTAATCAATTTTATACAGCGCCTACTGCTATTAGAGTGCTTCATAAAATGGGCGAAGATGAACCGAAAAAATATGACCTTTCTAGTCTTAAAGTTCTTGGAACAGTTGGCGAACCTATCGACCCTCCTGCTTGGAAATGGTACTATGAAGAGGTTGGTAACTCAAATTGTGCTATTGTTGATACATATTGGCAAACAGAGACTGGAGGGCATATAGTTTCTCCATTACCAGGGGCTACTCCTATTAAAGCAGGGTGTGCAACACTTCCACTTCCAGGTATTATGGCAGAAATTTTAGACCCTGCAACTGGTGAAGTTACAGAGGTTGGCGAAACTGGTTATATGTGTATCACAAAACCTTGGCCAGCACAAATCCGTGGTGTTTGGGGCGATGAAGAACGTTATAAAAAATCATACTTTGGTGATGTAGTGAAAGATGGTAAAGCTGTTTATTTTACAGGTGATGGTGCAAGATATGATGACGATGGTTATATCACGATTACAGGTCGTACTGATGATGTTATCAACGTAAGTGGTCATAGAATGGGAACTGCTGAAGTTGAAGCAGCTATTAAGAAACATCCAAACGTTGCAGAGGTTGCTGTTGTTGGGAAACCACACGAACTTAAAGGGGAGGGTATATTCGCTTATATCGTTCTTAAATCTGATGAGGGTATTGCTGATGAGGTTGAAGAGGTTAAAGCTATCAACGGTATTATCAAAAAAGAGATAGGAAATATCGCTTTATGTGATGATATGGTATTTACATCTGGACTACCAAAAACTCGTTCTGGAAAGATTATGCGTAGAATTTTACGTGCAATCGCTAAAGGGGAAGAGGTAACTCAAGATATATCTACACTTGAAGACCCTAGTGTGGTTGCTAAATTAGAGAAACAAGTAAACGGATAAATTACGATGAACCACGGATTTATATCTGTGGCTCTTTAAAGTTACGGATGTCTAACTTTAATAGATGAATTTAAACTCCATCCGATAATACCCATCAATCCAATTACTATAAATGCTGGAATAATCGAATAAGCATTTAATAGATAAACAAACCATGAAAGTATAGCGCCAAGAGGTGTTGGCACTCCTGTAAAATATTTATCTACCTCTCCTGCATCAGTATTTATATTAAAATGAATTAATCTTCTTAATCCAGATATTACATAATAGATACTTACAATAGCGGATACAATAAGTAAAATACCATCTAATGATGTTATATAAACAGCTTGAAAAATTAAAAATACAGGTACAAGTACAAAACTTAAAAAATCTGCAAAACTATCTAACTGTACTCCAAACTCATTTGACAAGTTATACTTTCTAGCAATTTTTCCATCAAATATATCAAAAGCTCCACCAATCCAAGCTAAAATAATAGCTACAAAAAAGTTATTTTGAGTGATAAAATAGATAGCCATCAATCCTGCAGTAATATTTACAAAGGTAAATAGATTTGCAAGATTAAAATGTGATGAGGGTGTCCATAAAAAATTCATAACTTTCCTTTTTAAAAAATGTTAAGGTATACGATACCTTGCCAGATACCAGCACTTGATATTCCAGCTGCGAAACCAGCGATAATATCATCACCCATTACACCTATACCACCTTTAGTTTCTCTATCAATTCTTCCGATAACAGAAGGTTTTGCAATATCAAAATATCTAAAAAGTACAAAAGATAAAATAACTTGAATTAAGAAACCATTTTCTAAAGAGCCTATATCTCCAACTCCAATAGTCATAGCAGGAGCAACACTCAATGCAAACCACATACCAGCTAACTCATCTATAACGATACTTTTATCATCATGAGTACCTGTTCTCTCTTCATATTTATTTATCTCTTTAATAGCGATAATACTTATAAGAGATGTCGCCAAAAAGAGAGTGTACGCATCAAAGTATATAAGGATTAAAACTCCTAAAGGAAGAGAAACTATAGTTCCAACTGTTCCAGGGGCAAAAGGGGATAAACCGCTATATCCTAGTGTTATAAAAAATCTATTCATATTTAGTCCTATGTAAGTGAAGTTGTTTGGTAGAGTTTCATCAACTCTAAGTAAAAATCTTTTTCTGTATGCTCTTCTAATAAACCTTGTTCAGGAATAATATTTGAGTAAAGTTTTTCAAGATTTTTAAATCTATTTGGTAAAAGTTTTGAAAGTATAAAGGCTGAAATCTCTTTTCTAATAAGCACAGCAGGTGGAAGTATTCCCATCTCTAAAAGTTCTAGTAGAGATTCTGAATGATAAGCTATCTGATGGTGCTGACCGTGAGGACAACTATTTTTACTTACAAGAGTTGTACATTCATCACAATAAACATATTCACTTGCTATCTGAATATCTATATCTATTCCTGTTACTTTATCTATAATAGATTTATTGGAATTACAATCATAAAACATACCAAGTCCAGCATGATTACGCCCTACTGTTAGTCTATCGCAACCATGATTTTTAGCTACTATGGCATCTATGATAATCTCATTAAAACCTGCAAAGATATAACTATTTTCAATAGGAACAACTATGACTCTATTTTTAGGTAAAAAGTTATTGATAAAAAAATCTAAAGATTCTTTTCTAATCTCATAACTAAGATTTGCAGTTTCATAAGGTTTTAGAAGAAAGATAACAAGTAAATCCGTATTGTCTAGTGTTTGACGAATAAGACGCTCATGCCCTCTATGAATAGGATTTGCAGCCATAAAAAGTGAACTTGTATGTTTTGCATTTATTATATTTTTAGCATTTTGGATAATTTTAATATTTTGATTTTGGGAGGGATTTAATAATCTATATTCCCCACTAATAGCAAATTTACCTAAACGTTTAAGAGTAGCTTTGACTCCAGGATGTAAAAGGTCATCTGTCCCATAAATATGTTTTACTCTTTCACTGGGGTCTATCTCAAAAACTTCATCTACTATAAGTGTAGCAAAGGGTTCTCCTTCACAAAGAATAGTTATCTTTTCACCGATTTCTAAGGTTTGAATAATTTGATTATTTTTAGCTCCTGATGGCGCTAAAACAAAAGGGAAAGGAAAGCTTTTATCTTTAATAAGACCTGTTTCTAAAACTTTTTTACTTTTTTCTTTACCCATTAAAGATACTAATGGATAAAAAACATTATCTTTAACAAGCTCTAATGCAGAACCAGCTTCTCTATCTATATATATAGTTTTATTTTTTTTTGATAATGTCATACTTTTTTCTTTTTTCCCATAAACTTTTGCGGCTTATTCCAAGTTTTTTAGAAAGTTCCGTATCTGGATATTTACTTTGATAGTTAAGTACAATAAATTTCACATAATCTTCGATAGGTAAAATATCACTTTTATCAAAGATATTGTTTTCACTTTTTATCTCTATAATAGGAAATTCAACATCAGTATCAGTAATTTTATCATTACCTGTAATAATAGCTTTTTTATCTGCTATTAAATCACAAAATATTTTTTTATCACCTTTTTTAAGAACATTATAATTTATGATATAAAGAATGTCATTAATTGGAGCATTTTTTATCTCTTGCATCGATTTTGGTTCTTCTAAGTTTATAAAATGAATAGATCTATTTTTTATTTGAGCATGTTTAAATGCAAAGGCATCAGCATATTTTTGAAAACTTGAAGATATAAAAAGAGGTAGTTCTATATTGTTATGATTATGCTCAGTATTGACACTTTCAAAAGTATGTAAAAGATATTTTTCATAGGCTTCATTTCGTTTTTTTAATCTTTCATAATCTTGATAATGATCAATTTTACGGATAAGTTCCTCTATCATAAATGGTTTTAGAATATAATCTTTTGCTCCAGCAGAAAGAGGTTTTGAAACGGTGTCATTACTTATATATGAAACCATAAGTATCACAATAGATTTTTTAAATGTATCTATAATCGGATTGAAATCTTGACCATTTATATTTGTTGATAATAAAACAACATCATAGTCTATATTTTTAAGGGCATCTTTTGTAGAGGTACACATATCACATGTATGTCCTCTTTCGCCTAGTTTTGTAGCAATACTTTGTGCTAAATAAATTTCGTTCTCAATTATCAGTATTTTCAATCTTTACCCTTAGTTAATTTTTATTTTGACCAATCAAAATATTTTAAATTTGCATTAGCGATAACACCAACACCTTCACCTCTACCTATAAAGCCAAGTTTTTCCGTTGTTGTTGCTTTTATATTTACACGACTCGCATCTATATTTAATATTTTTGCAAGAGTGTGTCTCATACTGAGTTTATATTTTCCAACTCGTGGTTTTTCTGCTGCGATAGTTATATCTACATTTACAATGATAAAACCAAAGTTATAGAGTTTTTGAACCACACGTTTAAGTAACTCCTTAGAATCTATCCCTGCATAGCTATTATCATTATCTGGAAACATCATTCCTATATCGCCCATACCACCAGCACCTAAAAGAGCATCTATGAGAGAGTGAATAGCAACATCACCATCACTATGAGCTTTAAACCCATAATCTGATTCTATCTCTACACCACCAAGCCACATAGTGCCTTTATCATCAAAAGCATGAACATCAAACCCATTTCCACTTAAAATATCAGTAGATGGTTTGCTTAGACAAGGGATTTTTTGTAAATCTTGTATATATGTTATTTTATGCGCATCTTCATCACCTAAAATAAACTCTCTTGAACCACCATTAGCTACAATAGCACTACTTTCATCGGTAAAATCTTCATCTGTTTCTAAAGATTTTTTTAAAATAGCAGTTTTAGAGAGTTGCGGTGTTTGAATACGTTTGACTTCATCTCTATTTATTGTTTCATTTTTATACACTATTGTATCTGTCACTCTTAAATAGGGTACAACTGAATCAAAAAGACCTTTTTTAGAGACAATTTTATGTAAAAACTCTTCATTTATACAAGCTCTAGCTATATCACTTACAAGAACATATTCTGTATCTATTTCTAGTAGGGCATTTTTAAGGGATTTTTGTCTTGTATCAGACCCTTTCACAAATATATAATCTGCATAGTTTTGCATAAAATCTAAGTCATCGGGCGAGGATGTAATAATGATTTTCTTAAAAAGATTTGTATTTTCAAGTCTTTGTGCTACAAATTGCCACAGTGGTTGATGGTTTATTCGTAACCATTGCTTTTTTACATCTAGTTCAAAACGGCTAGAACTCCCTGCAGCAAGTAAAATAAGGGTTATATCAGACAATAGCTCTCCTAACATCAAAGTGTTACGAAATTATACACATTAAAGCTTTTTTTTATCTTTTAAATTAATACTAGTAGCTTAAATATGTAGACAATTATTTGATTTAATAATGCTTTAACTTTATTTGATTATATTTCCATACATATAGAATAAACATTTAATTTATTTAGGAGAACCTATGAGAACAGAATGGGTAAAAAAGAGAGAAAATGACCCTGTAAGAACACAGATGTATTATGCTCGTCAAGGTGTTATTACTCAAGAGATGGAATACGTTGCAAAGGTAGAAGATTTATCTCCTGAGCTTATTCGTAGTGAGATTGCACGTGGGCGTTTAATTATTCCAGCAAATGTTAATCATACGACTTTAGAACCAATGGCTATCGGTATCGCAGCAACTTGTAAAATCAATGCGAATATCGGTTCTTCTGCTATCGCTTCTGATGTTATGGGTGAAGTTGAAAAGATGGAAGTATCTCAGCATTATAAAGCTGATACAGCTATGGACTTATCTACGGGTGGTGATTTAGATGAGATTAGAAAAGCAGTTATTGGTGCTTCAAAAATCCCTATCGGAACTGTGCCTATCTATCAAATTTTACACGATGTTGGAAACAATATCGAAGATTTAACTATCGAAGTTATGTTAGATGTTTTAGAGCGTCAAGCACAACAAGGGGTTTCTTACTTTACAATTCACGCGGGTTTTTTACTTGAAACTATGCCTAAAATTGCAAAACGTAAAATGGGTATCGTATCTCGTGGTGGTTCTTTGATGGCTGCATGGATGATGCACTATCATAGAGAAAATCCTTTTTATACTGCTTATGATGAGATTTTAGATATTTGTGCTAAATATGATGTTGCGCTTTCTCTTGGAGATTCTTTACGTCCAGGTTGTTTAGCTGATGCTTCTGATGATGCACAACTAGGAGAACTTAAAGTTCTTGGCGATTTAACTCTTCGTGCTTGGGAAAAAAATGTTCAAGTAATGATAGAGGGTCCTGGTCATGTTCCTTTAAATCAAGTTGAACGTAATATGAAATTACAACGTGAACTTTGTCATGAAGCTCCTTTTTATATTCTTGGACCATTAGTAACTGATATCGCTGCTGGTTATGACCATATCTCCTCTGCTATCGGTGCAGCTGTTGGTGGATGGCATGGTGCTTCTATGTTATGTTATGTAACACCAAAGGAACATTTAGGTCTTCCAAATGCTGATGATGTACGTGAGGGTATTATCGCTTACAAAATTGCTGCTCACGCTGCTGATATAGCTCGTGGACGTAAAGGTGCTAGAGATATTGATGATGAGATGAGTGATGCACGTTATAGCTTTAATTGGGAAAAACAGTTTGAACTTGCTTTAGATGGCGAAAGAGCTAGAGAGTATCACGATGAAACTCTTCCTCAAGAAGTATTTAAAGAAGCAGAATTTTGTTCTATGTGTGGACCAAAATTTTGTTCATATAAAATTACTCAAAATATTATGGATAATCCAGAAGCTTTAGAGAAAATTATTGAAGAGAACAAAGCTAAAGAAGCACTAGAAGCTTCAAAATAAAAGTTAATTTTCTAAATAAGACAATATTTGTCTTATTTAGATATGATTAGCAAATAAAATAAATATTATAAGGAAATAGAATGACTGAAGAGATTGTAAAGTCAGCTTTATCAAAAGTTATGTATCCAGGTTTCACTAAAGATATTGTAACTTTTG
>CAZXSD010000078.1:0-8087 GCA_964642985.1 uncultured Sulfurimonas sp. | reverse complement strand
CACTTTTAATGATGTGGCCGATGGTTCGAATCCATCACAGGACACCATTTTTACAGATATAAATAGTGGCCCCGTCGTCTAGCGGTTAGGATCCTGGATTTTCATTCCAGTTACAGGAGTTCAATTCTCCTCGGGGTCACCACTTCTTCTTCTATTTTCTCAATGAGTTCTAATATTAACTAATAAGTTTATATCCAATACCACGAATATTTTCTATCTTCATATTTGGCAATAACTGTTTTAACTTATTTATATATACTCTAATCGCACCATCACTATATGTTTGAGAATTACACCAAAGCTCTTCTATTATCATCTCTTTAGGAACAGTATTATTGATATTAAGAACAAAGAGTAATAAAAGTTGATACTCTTTTTTTGATAAACTTAACTCAATATCGTTGTAAGTAAAACTTTTATGAATTTTATCGTGACAAAGTAGGGCGATACATTGAGGAATGTTTTTTTGTATACGTCTTAAAATAGCTTCTATTCTAAGTAGTAATTCATCATTATCAAAAGGTTTCTTTATATAATCATCTGCACCACTATTAAAAGCTCTTGTAAGTACCTCTTTGTTGTTATGAGATGTTAAAAATATTGTAGGGGTATAGTCAGTTGAGGAACGTAACTCTTTTAAAAGAGTGATACCATCTATAAGAGGAACATTTATATCAAAAAGATAAATATCAAATTTCTGAGTAAAAGTAAAATTTAATGCAGATTGACCATTTGGAGCATGAGTTATCTCATACTCCTCCTCTTCAAGTAAGTCGATAAGAGTTTCCGCAAATAGCAGATCATCTTCAAGAAGAAGTATTTTAGTCAATACTCTCAATAGCCCATGCGATAGCCTCACCAGCATACATAGGAACAACTGTTCCATAATTTTGAGGAACAACAAATGTTCTTTTTTCTAAAGTAACTTCTTTAAATTCAGGACATATTCCATAAATATTTTGAGCATTATCACTTACAAATGCCTGAAGATTATCTAGTTTGTCATACTGTTCAAAAATTTCACATAAAAGTTGTAAAGAGATAGGTGCTGTAAATACACCAGCAGCACAACCACAAGACTCTTTTGCATGTTGAGGGTGTGGTGCAGAATCTGAACCAAACATAACTTTAGGATGTGCTTCAAGCGCAACATTTAAAAGAGCATCTAAATCTTCTGGACGTTTAGCAATAGGCTTACAGAAGTGGTGTGGCATCATCATTCCACCAATAACATCATCAAGAGTTAAAAGTAGATGATGCACTGTAATAGTTGCATATAAATTTTCATATTTATCAAGCATCTCAACAGCATCTTTTGTTGTAATATGTTCCATAATTATTTTTAGTTTTGGAAAATTTTGAGCTAAAAGTTCATAAATACTCATAAACTCAGCTTCTCTATCCATCACAAAACCATCTGTTTCGCCGTGAACACAAAGAGGTATCTCTAAATCACTCATAGCTTCAAGTGTTGTTCTCATCTCTTCTACATTAAAAGATGAAACACCACCCTCTGAGTTTGTTGTAATTCCTGCTGGGTAAAGTTTTATTGCAGTTATTTCATCGGCTACATTTTCTAAAAAAGCTTTATCATAGTTTTTATAAAAAAGAGTCATATATGGTTCAAAATCATCATTGGGAACGGTAGCCATAATACGTTCTTTATATGCCTTTACATCATCAAGTGTTGCAACGGGAGGAACAAGGTTTGGCATAATAATAGCACCACTATAAGAGTAAGCAGTAAGTGGAGCTACATTTTCCAGCATTACACTATCACGTAGGTGTAGGTGCATATCGAGTGGCATTAAAATAGTATGAGTTTTCATTAGTTTCCTTAAATTAGTTTATTTTTCTTCTATTATTTGTGTTTCTTCTATCTTTTTTTGTTTAGGTTGAGTAAGTGAAAGAATAATCTCCTCTTCCATAATTGGAGATATTTTTCCTTCTGAAACTAAATCAAGCATTTTAATAAGACGTCTCTCTTCATGTTCTCTCTCTTTTAAGAGAATTTCATGATTAAGTTGATCTTGATAAAGTTTATTTTTAAGGTCTCTATTTTTTTTGTTATTTATAAAGAGAAGTAAGAAACCGATAGTAACTGCTAATATCAATGCTAATGTTATATAAAATTGATTTTGCATATTTGCTTTACTCGTAATAGCATCTATTTCAGAAGTTTTAATCTCTGTTTTAGAGTTTGTTTGTGCTACCTCTTTTGTAGCATTAGCATTTACTTGAGCAATTTGTAATCTGTTATTAGAATTGATTTTTGCTAGTTCTATCTGAGTATTAGATTTTATCTTAGACATTTCAAGTTTATCTTTTCTATCCTTATCTCGTTCAATAGCTTTATTTGATAAAGAGTTAGGGTTATTTCTGGAGGAGGTTATATAGTGATTACTATTGAGTGAAGGAGTATTATGCCCTCTATATGAAGATTCTTGACAACCTGAGATTGATAAAAGTAGTATAATGCTTATAATTAATGATTTCATACAAGCATTATACTACAAAAAAAAGTTACTTATTTATAAAGATTTTTTTGCATCAAGAATTAAACTATTAATTGCCTCTTCATAAATTAAAACATCTTCTTTCGAAGTAGACTCAAAACGAGTAACAAGAACAGGTGTAGTATTACTAGCACGAACAAGTCCCCAACCATTTTTAAAGTTAATACGAACGCCATCAACATCTATAATATCTTTAATAGTTGGAAAAGATGATGGAGGAGTTTGTAGCATCTCTTTAACTCTATCTATAATTTTAAATTTTTCTTTTTCTGTTGTTTTTACTTTTATCTCTTCAGTAGAGTAAACTTGAGGAAGTTTCGCTAACTCTGCATCTAAATCTATTCCATCGTGAATTAACTCTAACATTCTAAGAGTTGCATAGATGGCATCATCATAACCGAAATAACGATGTTTAAAGAAAATATGACCACTTACTTCACAAGCAAGGTCTGCATCTGTCTCTTTCATTTTTACTTTTAAGTTTGAGTGACCAGTTTTATACATAATAGCTTTACAACCACGACGAGTAAGTTCATCATACATAACTTGTGAACATTTTACTTCACCAATAACTGTTGGTTTATCCATCTTCATACTATATAAAAGAGCCATCATATCGCCCTTAATATTATTTTTATGAGTTAAAACAGCTATTCTATCTGCATCACCATCATAAGCAAATGCTATATCTCCATCAGTTGCTAAAAGTTTTTTAACATCTACTAAATTATGCTCATCTGATGGGTCTGGATGATGATTTGGGAAAGTTCCATCTGGTTCTATATATAAACCTTTTGTTTTTAATTCTAAAGCTTTAAATATATCTTCAGTAACAACTCCAGCAACACCATTTCCACAATCATAAACTATTTTAGTATCCATAGCTTTTAGATGTTGAAATTCTGAAACCAAGAAATCTACATAACGAGTTACGGCATCTATCTCTATTACATCTCTTTGTACTTTAGGAGGAAAATCCATCGCTTCACATTCACGACCAAGAGCATAAATATCATCACTAAAAAAAGGTGCTTTATCTACTGTAATTTTAAAACCATTATACTCACTAGGATTGTGAGAACCTGTAATCATTACAGAAGCAGATGGTGTTATACCATTCCATTCTTGATAGTTTGTAAAATAGTTTACAGGAGTAGGAACAAGTCCCATTCCAAGAACTTTTTTACCACCTGCATTTAATCCTGCAACAAGATACTCAAAAAGTATAGGAGAGTGACTACGTGCATCGTAACCTACTGCTACATATTTACCCTCTATTTTTGATGCTAGTGCAAAACCTATTCGTGTTACAGTTTGCTCATTTAGTTCTTTTTCGTAGATACCGCGTATATCATATTCTCTATATATGCTCAATTTAACTTCCTTTAAAATATTTTTGCCTTATTATACATAAATATATTTTTATATAATCTCAATTATGTTAGACTTTAAGTAACAAAAAATCATAAAGTAGAGATATTGATGACAATAATAGTTTTAGATGCAAGTTCTACAGTAAGAACAAAAATAAAAAAATTACTTTTAGAGATGGATTCAGAGAATTTAGATATTGAATTATATGAAGATGCTAGAGATGCTCTTGAATCTATACGTAATAATGGAGCAGAATTAATTTTCTCTTCTATCGAGACAAAGGGATTAGATGGCATAAGTTTTGTGGATATTTTATTAAGTGATAATCCTCAATATGTTTCAAAATTATTTATTGTTACATCTCAAAATCACAATGAAACAGTTGATGATATTAAAGGTGTAGGTGCAAAACGTTTTATAAAAAAACCAATTAATGAAACTTATTTTAAACACTTTATTATTCCAGAAATTGAGAAATCATTAAAAAATGAAAGAAAAGAGGAAGAAAAATGAAAATAGTAGTATTAGATGCAAGTATAACGGTTCGTAAAAAAATTCAAAATTTACTTTTAGATATAGATTCTGTAAATTTAGATATAGAGTTATTTGAAGATGCTAATGATGCACTTTTTTTTATCAAAGAAAATGGTGCAGATATGATTTTTTCCTCCATAGAAACTATGGGTTTAGATGGTATAAGTTTTGCAGATATTGTACTTGGAGAATTTCCTCAGTATGTTTCGACACTTTTTGTAGTAACTTCTCAAAATAATACAGAAGCACTTGAAGATATGAAAAATGTTGGTGTAAAAAGATTTATAAAAAAACCGATTAATGAAGAACATTTCAAGCACTTTATGATTCCAGAAATAAAGAAATATATTCGATAAAATTTAGTTTTACAAACATAAAAATGATATAATTTCAAAACTAAAAATATAGGATTAAAATAGATGAAATTTGTATCAATAGTAATGGGTAGTAAAAGTGATTATGAAGTAATGAAGTCGTGTTCAGATACATTTGAAGCATTTGGTGTTAATTATGAGTTAATTATCTCTTCAGCACACCGTTCACCTGAAAGAACTGCTACATATATTAAAGAAGCTGAAGCTAAAGGCGCTCAAGTATTTATTGCTGCTGCTGGTATGGCTGCTCATTTAGCGGGTGTTTTATCTTCTAAAACAGTAAAACCAATTATTGGTGTTCCTATGAGTGCATCAGCTCTTGGTGGTATAGATGCTTTACTTTCTACTGTTCAAATGCCAGCTGGAATGCCAGTTGCTACTGTAGCTATTGGAAAAGCTGGAGCAATAAACTCTGCATATTTAGCGATGCAAATGTTAGCATTAGATAATGAAGAGTTAGCGATTAAATTAAAAGAAGACCGTATTGCTAAAGCTAAAAAAGTTGAAATTGATTCTTTAGAGATAGAAACAATTATTAAATAAGTTTTTTATAAAGGATTATTATGACGTGGATGAAAGATGAAGAGTATAGTGAAGTTACAGGTTTAAATATTTCAGCTATTGATGATTTAATACAAAGAGGTAAACTTGATATTAAAATGAAAAATGGTATGAGATATATAGACCCATCCACAGCAGCTAGAGAAGCAGTTCCTGCTCAACTTAAAGCTTTATCCACTCAAAATACTCAATCAATGATAGTGCAACCAGAGTTTGTTGAAAAAACAATAGGTACTATCATTAATCTTCATGAGAAAGTTATTGATGCTAAAGATGAAACACTTGATGCAGTACGTGTTGAAAATGCCTTTTTACGTCAAGCATTGGAGTCTTTACAAGAACTTTATGATGAAGATAGAAATACAATAGCTACATTAACAGAACAACTTAAAATTTCTCAAACAGAAGCAGAATTTATGAAACGTAAATATAAACTTATGTGGAATAAAGCGATTGAAGAGCATGGGAAGTAGACTGTATTGATTATAGATAAAGATTGTATCGGTTGTTTAATAAATCAAAGTGTAAAAGTTGCAGATGCGATAGATGCAGACAAAATTTTAAAGACTCAACTTATCTCTAGCATTGAAGCTATGAGTAAAAACTTCTCTTTTTTAGATACCCCACCTGAAATTGCCGCTGATATTTATAAAAAAATGGCCCTTATTGCAAATAAAAAAGATCTATATGATGATGTAAAAGCTCTCTCTACAAAAAAAGCACTTTCTTTTGTACCTCTTGTAAAAGATAAACTGTTACATTCTAAAAATAGATTACTTACCGCGACAAAGATAGCAGTAGCAGGAAATGTTATAGATTTAGCTACTGAGATAGAGTTTAATTTAGCTGATGAATTGGATAAAATTTTTGATACAGAGTTTGCTATAAATGATTTTAAAATCTTGGAAAACTCTTTACTTACAGCAAAAAATGTTGTTATATTAGGGGATAATGTTGGTGAACATATTTTTGATTATATATTTATTGAAGTTTTAAAAGAGCTTTATCCAGATATAAACTACTCCTATTTTGTCAGAGGAACTCCTATTATCAATGATGTAACAATAGTTGAGGCTAAAGAGTTAGGTTTTCATAATATTTGTAATCTTGTAGATTCTAAAGTAAATACACCTGGTTTTACTTATTCAAGAGCAAGTAAAGAGGCACAAGAACTTTTTGATATAGCTGATTTAGTTATATCTAAAGGAATGGGAAATTATGAGTGTTTATCTCCATCTCATAGAGATAAAATCTGTTTTTTATTAAAAGTAAAATGTGGAGTTGTTGCAAATTCACTTAAAAAAGAGATAGGTGATATTATTTGTAAGATAGTTTAGTTTTTTTGAGCTAATGTTCCATCTTTATTTAATTTCACTATCCACATATTTGATTCTTGAGAGTTTTTAGCAGTATTTCGTCCTGCAACTGCAATTTGTGAATTGTGTAGTATTGTAAGTGCATTAAATTCATCATAGTTATCATCGCCATAATGTTCCTGTTTTAGCATTGTTAAACTAGTATCTAAAATCATAACTAATCCATCACTGTTAAATTCATCTCTAACCGAACCTACTGCAACTATACTACTATCTGAAAGTTCTTTAATATCTTTTAAGACACTAGAGTAACTTGTAATAATATTTTTATCAAGTAATATATTTTTATACATATCAAATTTAAGAAGTCGTATCTGCTCTTTTTCCATATCATCTTGATAGCTAAGTGTTAGTATAAAATTATTATCTCTAAGTCGAAGCAGTTTATAGGGTGTAACATTTTTTTCAGATTTATATTTTTTAAGCCAAATCTTATCGCCATTTTCCGTTATTCTCATAAGAGATAGCTCTTTTTTTGTACCAAAAGAGTGTGTTGATACTACAATGATAGAACCATCTTTTGCTTCAACTGCATCAACTCCTGTATCATCATCTTTTGTACCAAATTTTTTACTCCAAATTTTCTGTCCATCTTTTGAAAATCTTGTTAAATAAATATCATTTTTACCTAGACCAGTTTCAAAAAGTAAGTCATTTTTTGAACGGCTAGTAACGGCTGAACCAATAGTTAAAATACCACCATCTGCAAGTAAAATCATATTATTGAGTTTATCATAATTATTAGTTCCAAATATCTTAGAAAAAATAGTATCACCATTAGAGTTAAGTTTTAAAAGAATTAAAGAACCCTCAAGTGTATAACCACCTACAAAATAGCCATTTGTAGGTGTCTTTACAATAGCAGTTGCTTTATTAAAACTATTAAGTGTTGTTGTTTTAGAGATAGTGATAGAACCATATTTATTAACTTTTACAAGATGAGCTTGAGAACCATAGTTACTTGATAGACTATTTAAGTAGGAAAAAACATCATTATATGATTTTTGATTTTTGGTAGTATCTGATTTTTTAAATGATTGAGAAAAACCGATAGCACTAATTTGTCTATCATAATCTTGAGTTATATCAAAAAGAGCATCGTTAAATGGTTTATTAATTATAATCGAGAAATCAGTGGGGTTTGAGTATAAAATAGAAGTTACAATAAGAAGTAAAGATAGTTTTTTTTTCATTTTAATCACTACTTTTTTTATTATTATTTGGTGCAAAAGCACCAAAAAGAAGAACCTATTTAAGGTTTTCGAATGGAGCAGTTACAACTTGTTTTCTAGTTACTGTATATGGAACTAATGCAGCAGCACGAGCTCTTTTAATAACGATAGAAATCATAT
>CAZXSD010000077.1:0-8701 GCA_964642985.1 uncultured Sulfurimonas sp. | reverse complement strand
ACAGCTTTTGCTTCACCATTTTGTGTAATTATAATAGTTCTTTGATTCTCATTTAAATCATTATAAGTTATCTACTCTTAGACTTTTAAAATAGACTTAAATATTAAAACAATATAATAGATAACAATACTAAGATATTAGGAAAAATTATGAAGATAGCAAAAAATATAACAGAACTTGTAGGAAATACTCCTTTAGTTATTTTAAATACTCCATCAAAATTAACAGGTGCTACCATTTTAGGTAAATGTGAATTTATGAATCCAACTTCATCTGTAAAAGATAGAATAGGAGTTAATATGATTAGACAAGCAAAAAAAGCGGGAAAAATAGTGGGTGGAACAACTATTATAGAACCAACAAGTGGCAATACAGGAATAGCACTTGCAGCAAACTGTGCATCTCAAAATATTCGTTTGATTTTAACGATGCCTGAATCTATGAGTATAGAAAGACGTAATCTTTTAAAAGCTTTGGGAGCAGAACTTGTTTTAACTCCAGCATCCAAAGGGATGAATGGGGCAATAGCAAAAGCAAATGAGTTACAGAGTGAGATAGAAAATTCTATCGTTCTTCAACAGTTTGAAAATCCTGCAAATCCCGAGATACATGAACTTACAACAGCAAAAGAGATATTAAGAGATACTGAAAATAATATAGATGCCTTTGTATCAGCAGTTGGAACAGGTGGGACTTTAACAGGTACATCAAGAGGATTAAAACAAGAGGTAACCGATATAGCTATCTTTGCAGTTGAACCAGAAAATTCTGCAGTTTTATCTGGAGAGAGTGGTGGTCCTCATAAAATTCAGGGTATAGGTGCTGGATTTATTCCTAAAATAGTGGATACAACTATCTATGGAGAAGTTATAAAAGTAAGTAATGAAGATGCGATTAAAACAGCCAAAATGTTAGCAAAAGAGGAGGGGCTTTTAGTAGGTATCTCCGCTGGAGCAAATGTTTGGGCAACTATGCAAGTTGCGTCACGAAAAGAGTTTCAAAATAAAATGTTAGTTACTATACTTTGCGATACTGGAGAGCGTTATTTAAGTACAGAACTTTTTAGTGAGTAGTTATTTAGAGACTATAAAAGCGGTTGATGGTAAAATTTTTAATATTTTTTATCATCAAAAACGTTATGAGAGTGTTTTAAACTCTTTTGGTATACAAAAATATGAAAATCTACTTGAGTATCTTAATCCTCCTCAAAAAGGTTTGTATAGATGTCGAGTAGTTTATTCTTTTGATACTATTTCGGTAACTTATCATTTATATAAAAAAAGAGATATTCAAACTCTAAAACTTGTGTATGATGATAATATAAAATATGATTTAAAATCAGAAAATAGAGAAAGATTAAATGACCTTTTTCAACAAAAAAACAACTGTAATGATATTTTAATAGTGAAAAATAGGTTGATTACCGATACAACTATCGCAAACATAGCTTTTTTTAAAGATGGAATATGGTTTACTCCAAAAGAGCCACTTTTAAAAGGAACTACAAGAGCAAGGCTTTTAGATGAGGGGAAAATAGTAGAGAAAAGTATAAGAGTTACTGATATATTTAATTATACTCAAGTAGCACTTTTAAATGCGATGATAGATTTTGATATAATGGCACAAAAATATATAAGGAAAATCATTTGTTAAAGAATATAATAGAAGATAAACAGTTTGGTTCAATTATGCAAAACAGTATGCAAGAGCTAATGGTTCATTTTTTCAATAAAGAGCAAAATTTTGGTGTTTTATGTTCCATTGAACATGTATCTTTTGACCCAGTTTTACCAGAAAATATAAATTCAGAGTTTCGTGATTTAACACTCTTTTTTCTTGGTGGTTATACATTTGAAACAGCACATATTGAAGATGGATATTTACGTTTTGAAGCTGGTTTTGGGAGTGATAATTTTGGAAGTGTTGTGAGTATTCCACTTTTAGCTATCTTACAGATAATAGTAGACGATACACCTGTAATGATAAACTTAGCTAAGTATCAAGAGCAAGAAGATGAAGAGCTAACTCTTGAAGATAAAAAGATAGACAGTTCAGGTGTAAAAAACTCAATGGCATCTTTTTTATCAAATCCAGAGAATTCAAAATTTATTAAATAGATACTCTTGAAAAAGAGTTATTTATTTTTATAAGATTTAAACTTTATTAAGAGAAAGTAAAAAGTTTACTACATTTTCTACAAAAGCATCATGCTTTTTATCTTTTGAATATGCTATATAAAACTTTCTTTCGATTTTATAATTTTTAAGACGAGCTTCAAAAAGTCTTCCTTTTTCTATATCTTTTGCTATAACATGACGAGATGTAATCGATACCAAAGGTGCTTTAGCATTTTCATCAGAGTTTAAAATAGTTTCTTTAATTGCAGTAGGATTACTTAAAACACCTAAAACATTAAAATTTGTACATTGAACACCAATCTCTTCAAAAACTTCAGCTGTAATTTTTCTTGTATGAGAATTTTCATCTCTACATATCCAGTCAAAAGAGTTTAAATCATCTGCTTTTAAAAATTTTGGAAGAGGTTGATTTGAAAATACAACAAGTTCATCTTCTACCCATTCTCTATAAATAATATTATCTTTAAAAATTGGAGACTCTATAAGTGCAATATCTATCTTTTTATCTTCAAGCTGTTCTATAATCTCTGAAGAGAGAGCAACATTTAAAAATACTTCATTATTTAATCTTTCTTTTATTTGGGAAAGATAGTTTGGAAGAATATAGTTTCCAATGGCAAAAGATGCACCGATTACAAAGGTAAACTCTTTATTCATAATTTTTAAAAGCTCTTTTTCACTGTTTGCAATAGATTTTTCAAGTCTTTGAGCAATTTTATAAAGGTCTTCACCCTCTTTAGTAAGTAAAATACCGTTCTTTTTTCTTTCAACTATTCTAGTATCTAAATACTCTTCGATAAATTTAATCTGCTGTGTAACTGCTGGTTGTGAAATTCCAAGTTTAGCTGATGCTTTAGAAAAGCTTCTCTCTTTAATAACCATTAAAAATGTTTGTAATTTGGCAAAATCTCTTAACATAATAATTCCTATAAGTAATCTTAATAATAAAATTATAACTCATAATTATAATTAAAGCAATAGTTCCATAATAATTTACATCTTTTTTGTTATAATAAAGATATATGATAAATATCTTTAAATAAGTAGTAGTAAATATGGAAAATTTTTTCGACAGACTAAATAGCTCTCAATCAGATGCAGTAAAACAAACCGAAGGACCAGTTTTAATTTTAGCTGGAGCTGGAAGTGGTAAAACAACAACAATAGTATCTCGTTTAGCTTACTTGATTGAAACAGTTGGTATCCCTGCCTCAAATACTTTAACTTTAACTTTTACAAATAAAGCTGCCAAAGAGATGAAAGAGCGTTATCTAAATATGACAAGCTCTAGTGCCTATCCTCCTCTTTTATGTACCTTTCATAAGTTTGGCTTACTCTTTTTAAAATTTAATATACATCTTTTAAAACGAGCCAATAACTTTGTAGTAATAGATAATGATGATAAGAAAAAAATTATAAAAAAAATTAATTCAGAAATTACAACAGCTCTTATAGGAAGTGAAATATCAAGATATAAAAACTCTCTTTTAACTCCCGATGATGCCTATAAACAAACAGAACTATTTCAATACCAAGAGATAGCTAATATTTATGAAGAGTATGAAAAATATCTTCATGAAAATAATTTAGTAGATTTTGATGATTTAATAGCACTAACATATAAGCTTTTAGACAACTATCCAGAGTTAGCTGAGCAGACATCATTAAAGTATCAATATATTATGGTGGATGAGTATCAAGATACAAATGAACTGCAACTTAAACTTATTCAAAAACTGTGTAGTTCTCATAATAATATTTGTGTAGTTGGAGATGATGACCAAAGTATT
The DNA here is from genome assembly GCA_964642985.1 of uncultured Sulfurimonas sp. Taxonomy (GTDB): domain Bacteria; phylum Campylobacterota; class Campylobacteria; order Campylobacterales; family Sulfurimonadaceae; genus Sulfurimonas. The sequence goes on along the minus strand of CAZXSD010000077.1, from coordinate 4,773 downwards.
TATGGTTGGCGTGGGGCTCATGTAAGAAATATTATAGAGTTTCATCAAGATTTTATTGGAACAACTGTTTTTAAACTTGAAGAAAATTACCGTTCTCGTGAGCCTATTTTAAAAGTAGCGAACTCTCTTATAGAACATAACCGTTCACGTTTGGGTAAAAAGCTTCTATCTACTCGTGGAGATGGAGAACCAGTTCTTACTTTAAACTCTTTCAATGAAAATGAGGAAGCTCGTAAAATAGCAACTAATATTCATAAGCTTTTAAGTGCAGGTGTTAGAGCAAAAGATATAGCTATCTTATACCGTGTAAATGTATTAAGTCGTTCAGTAGAAGAGGGTTTAAATCGTGCAGGTATAAATTATAAACTTGTTGGTGGATTACGCTTTTATGATAGAGCAGAGATAAAAGATTTAATCTCCTATATCCGAGTTATTACAAATCATCATGATGACTTTTCATTTAAACGTATTGTAAATAAACCAAAAAGAGGTTTAGGAAAAGCAAGTATTGAAAAAATAGAGTTAGCAGCTCTATCAAAAGCTTTATCAATTTTTGAATATATTAAAACTGCTTCATTAGAAGAGTTAGTAGCACTTGTAAAAAAGAAAAATACAGGAACACTTAAATTATTTATAGAAAACATAGAAAAAGTAACCGAGTCACTTCAAAATTCAACATATAATTTTATAGAAACGCTAGAAGATACATTTCATCTTAAAACGATTTATAAAGGAACAGCTGAAGAGGAGGATAGAACTCTTAATATAGACGAATTTTATGGTCTTTTTAGAGATTTCATAAAAAATAATCCAACAGCTTCTTTAGATGAATTTTTAAATGAACTTACACTACAAAGTGAACAAGACCAAGTTGAAGGCGATAGTATCTATATGATGAGTATTCATGCCTCAAAAGGTTTAGAGTTTGACCATGTATTTATTGTAGGATTAGAAGAGGGATTTTTACCTCTTATTGGAGATGGAACAGACTTAGAAGAGGAGAGACGTTTAGGATATGTATCTTTTACAAGAGCAAAAGATACCCTGATACTTTCTCATGTTGGAAGTCGTTTTTATAAGGGTCGTAGAAGTGATTTAGTAAAAAGTAGATTTTTCAATGAAGCAGGTTTATGTTCTGGTTCTTTAATCGTAGAAAAAAATATAGCATTCAAAAAAGGCGATTTAGTACGTCATAAAATTTTTGGAACGGGAAGAGTAAATGCTATCGGTAGGTCTGGAAAAGATTTTAAACTAACTATAAATTTTGCAGGTATTACAAAAGAGATATTGGCATCGTTTGTGGAGAGACTTTAAAAAATGTATATTAAAACTTTAAAAATTGATAACTATAATATTTTAAATAATATAAAGATGAATTTTGTTGCTCCTCAAGATAATAAAAATAGTGTTAATGTTATAGCAGGTGTCAACGGTAGTGGAAAAACTACTCTTTTAAATTGGATATTGAAAAAATTCCAAGATACGATTAGTTCAAATGATAATGATGATTTAATTATATATGATAAAGAAGAGATAAGTTCAAGAGTTATTTATATCCCATCAAATATGACATTTAATTATCAATCTCAAAGTGCTATAAATACGAGCTATAAATTTATCAACAGAATAGACAGTGATAATCTATTAGGGAATGCAGAATTTTTTATCAAAGAGTATATTTTAACTCAAGAAAGATTAAGTAGTACAAGTAATCCAAAACAAAGAACAATAGACGCAGTAAATAAATTTAATACTATTTTTAAAGAGAGTCAATTTATTACAAGGTTAGTAGATTTAGATATAGATAATCAAAATAGACCTATTTTTGAAACAATAAGTGGAGATAAAATAACTATTGATAAACTGAGTAGTGGAGAACAACAGCTTTATGCCAGAGTGGTTTCATTGATGATTTTAAATCCTCAAAATTCAGTCATACTCATAGATGAACCAGAGTTAGCACTTCATCCTAAGTGGCAGATAGAGATAATGAAAATTTATTCAAATATAGGAATAAACAATCAATTTATTGTAACAACTCACTCTCCCTTTATAATATCTCAAACACCTCATAAAAGTTTAATATTTTTACTAAATGAGGGTAATAAAATAGTGGTAAAACAATTTAGTGAAGCACCTTTAGATAGAGATATAAATACTATTGTAAAAACTATTATGGGAACAGACTATTTACCAAAAGAGTTAGCTCAATTACATAATAGATATAGAAAACTTTTTGAGGAACATCAGCTAGATAGTGATGAAGCTAAAATATTAAAAAAACAGATATTAGAATATGAAAGCTTAAATAGCTCATTTTTTCAACAGATAGAATTTGATAAGGTATTTATGGAATGAGATATATACAAAAATCAGATACTCCACAATTTTTTAAAGATGATACAAAAAACTTACAAAATTGGAAAGAATACAAAGAAAAAAGAAAATTAAAGAAGTTTCTTTTAGAGAATGAACAAGATTTTTTATGTTGTTATTGTGAAGGTAAAGTAGATCTTGATAGTTCCCATATAGAACATATTAAACCTAAATCTTTAGATATTGAAAAATTAACATTTGATTATAAGAATTTAGTAGCTTCTTGTAATGGTATATGTAACAATAATGAAGATAGAGAGTATTGTGGTCATAAAAAAGAGAATAATTTTGATGAAGATAGTTTTTTAAATCCTACGAAAGTTGAAAATATAAGAGAGTATTTTATTTACAATATTGAGGGGGAGATACTTCCTAGTAAAATGGATAAAACCAAGTCTAAATATACTATTGATTTATTACAGTTAAATACTTCAAACTCCTATTTACAAGAAGCAAGAAAAAAATCATTAGAGCAGTTTAGACTTTCTGCTAGAAAAAAAGCACAAAATAAAAAAGAAAATATAAAAGGTATTGTAAAAAATATTTTAGATAAAGAAAATTTACCTTTTATATCATTTTTAAGGTTTCATTATGAATAAACTCTTCGTAGCATACAAACCATCGTGGATTAGCTCAAATCAATTTTTAAGTAAGTTAAAAAGAAAATATAACAATAAAAAAGCTGGTTTTTCAGGAACACTAGACCCTTTTGCTAAAGGTGTTCTTCTTATAGGTTTTGGTTCTCATACAAAATTGTTTCGTTTTTTAAATAAAACACCTAAAAAATATAGAGCTACTTTATGGTTAGGAGCAAATAGTGATTCTTTAGATACTGAGATGATTACAGATGTTGAAATTTTAAAAGAGTTTTCAATAGATGAGGTTTCACAAGTTATATATTCCTTAGAGGGAGAATTAGAGTATGAACCACCTATTTTTAGTGCAAAGCGAATAGATGGAAAACGTGCTTATGATTTGGCTCGTGCAGGTAAAAAAGTAGTTTTAAACAGGATAAACTCTACGATATATGATATAAAACTTATAAACTATTCTCACCCTTTTGTAACATTTGAAGCGACTGTATCTGAGGGAACATATATACGTTCATTAGGTCGTATAATCGCTAATAATCTTGGTGTAAAGTTTGGAAGTTTAAGTGCCTTAGAGCGTTTAAATGAGGGGCAGTTTATCTATGAAAATGAAAAAGAATTAGATATTAAAAAATCATTAAATATCCCACTCAACCGATATTTAGGTGATTATGAAAATATAACGTTTGGACGACCTTTAGATATAGAAGATTTAGAGATACAAACTGATGGATATTATTGGCTTGATAATGGAGACAATATATCTATATTAAAATTAGAAGATAGAAAAGTAAAATATGAATTAGGGAGAATTTATACATGTTAGTTTTATCAAGAAAAGCAGACCAGTCCATAGTTATAAATGAAGATATAGTTGTAAAAGTGATAGCTATTGACAATGGTGTAGTAAAGTTAGGAATAGATGCACCATCAAATATCTCTATCGTTAGAAATGAACTTCTTGAAAACCTTAAAGATTCAAATATAGCAGCTTCAAAAGAGATTGAGATAAAGAAGATAAATATGTTAAGTCAAATACTTAAAAAATGAAAATTTATAAAGCCTATGCAAAAGTAAATATCTTTTTAAAGATAACAGGAATAAGAGGAAATTATCACGAAATCATCTCAAGGTTTATGTGTTTAAATAATTTATATGATGAACTTTTTTTTACTTCAAAAAAGAGTAAAGAGTTTCAGATTATTGGAGAATTTTCTTGTTCAACATCTCAAAATACAATTTATAAAGCATACACAGCATTATTAGATGCAACTCATTCTAAAGAGTTAGAACTATTTATGCAAAATAATGCAATAAATGTTAAAAAAAATATCCCAGCTTTTGCAGGGCTAGGTGGTGGTAGTAGTGATGCAGCTACTTATCTTAAAATGTGTAATGAAAAGTTAGAGTTAAATCTAAGTGTAGAAGAGTTAGCTACGATAGGTTTAAAAGTAGGAGCAGATGTTCCATTTTTCATTTATGGTTATGACAGTGCAAATGTAAGTGGAATAGGAGAAATAGTAGAAAAATTTGATGAAGAACTTTTAAATATTGAAACTTATACTCCAAAGATAGAGATAAGTACACCAAATGTTTATAAGATTTATAGAGAAAAGTTTTTTGCACCTATTAATAGTGAAGAGGTAGAGATGTTAAAATCTACTTTATCAAAAGATATATTAAAACTTATGAGACCAAAAGAGTTAAATGACCTTTTTGCTCCTGCTTTGGATGGGTATGAAGAGTTGGAACAGTATTATAAAGATGGGTTTTGTTTTAGTGGTAGTGGGAGTAGTTTTTTTAGGGT
>CAZXSD010000076.1:0-8779 GCA_964642985.1 uncultured Sulfurimonas sp. | reverse complement strand
TTTGATAGAAACCAACAACCGCAGATGCCATACAGTGACGAGCATTAGGATCGATAGCATTTGAACGGAAACCTGCTTTCATCATTTTTTGAGCAGCATAACCTTCCATAACAGTATATTGACCAGATGCAAATACACCGATACCTTCTGGACCTGCATGTTTAAGACCGATTCTGATGTTTTTTTCCATTTCATCAAAAGCTCTTTCCCAACTTACAACACCAAATTTACCATGCTTATCAAAGTTACCTTTGTTATCCATACGTAATAATGGTTTTCTTAGTCTATCTGCACCATACATGATTTTAGCATTAAAGTAACCTTTAATACAGTTAAGACCACGATTTACTGGAGCTGCAGGATCACCCTTAACAGCAACGATTCTACCGTTCTTAGTCGCCATCATAATACCACAACCAGTACCACAGAAACGACAAGCCGCCTTATCCCATCTCCAGCTACTCTCAGCAACTTTTGCAGATGCTTCAAGTTCAGCAGGAACAGTCATACCAATAGCCGCTGCTGCAGATGCTGCTGCAGAGCTTTTCAGAAATTCTCTTCTTGAAATTGACATATTTTCTCCTATTTTTATAATTTATAAAATATAACAATACAATCTTACTGTTTTTATAATTAAAAGAATATTCTTAAAGTTATGAATTAAATAATTTAACTAAGAATAGATTATTTAATGGGTAACATTGTAGCACTTGAAATAAATCTATTGTGGTATAATAAAAATAGATAATTTAAAATGAGAGTGTAATAGATGACAAAAGTATTTAATTTTAAGAGCATTGTATCTTTATTTATAATTGCTATTAGTTTCATATATTTAAGTGTTTTAGGTGTTATACAAATTAATGCTATGAATGATAGAGTTGATTTTTTATATAAAGAATCATTTATTCATATAGCCACTTTAAATGAGATAGATAAAATATATCATATTAATCTTATGAAAACTATAGATAAATTTAATAATGAAGAGATTACAAAAGCTCAAACCTCTTTAGAGATTGAACACTTATTAATAAAGCTTCAAGATATGTGGAAAAAATATAGATTAGATTTTAATCATAGTGATAAAGAGGAATATTTAACAAATGCTTTAATAGAGATAAAAAAAATAGAGCAAGATTTTTATACAATTTTAAAAAAGATAGATGAGATAAAAGGTGCATCAAAATTATCACTAGAACAATTACTGAGTCTTAGAGAAAAAGCATTAGATATAGAAAATGATAGAATTGTAGATGAAGTCGTTGTTGATAGGATTATATCAGCATCTCAATTAGAAAAAAATATTTTTACAGTAGATATAATTATACAAGAACTGATTAGTTATGAACTAACTATAATACAATCTGAAAAAGAATATTTTAGAGATGATTTTGAAAATTTCAGATATCAATTATTAATATTAATATTATTAGTTTTTATAAGTGTTTTAAGTTATTTTTATTTAGTAATTAATTTTCATAAGAGATTGACTTTAGAAAATATAGGGATAGAGTTAAATCTTCCAGAGGATGAAGAGGAAGAAATTTTAACTGTAGAATATATAGATAGTCTCACATTATTAAGTAGTAGAAAATTTTTTAATTTAATTTATGAAGATAAACTGGAAAATGCTAAAGTAAATAATAGTTATATATCTTTAATTAAAATAGATATTGATATGTTTGCAGAGTACAATAAGCATTATGGCTATGATAGTGGTAACGATATATTAGTTCAGATAGCTTCTATATTAGAAAATATGATTGATGAAGAAAATGATTTTGTCTTTAAATTTGATGGTGAGGTCTTTGTGATACTTCTTACAAATACAGATGAAGAAAGAAGTAGTGAATTTACAAGTCGTATTTGTGAAACTATTAGAGATAAAAATATAGTTCATGAAACATCTACTATAGATAATGTTTTAACAGTATCAGTTGGTATGGCTTATTGTAGAGTAGATGATAATACACGTAAGTATAGTTTACTTGCACATGCTGATAAAATGCTTGTTGAAGCTAAAGAGAGTGGTCAAAACCGATATAAAATTTATACAAAGGAAAAATAAAAAATGATAAAAAATTCAAAGTCATTAATGGCAAAATATTTAACTAAAGAGATATTTGAAGAGTTAAAAGATAAAAAAACTTCAAATAATTATGGTATCGAAGATGTTATAAAATCAGGAGTAGAAAACCTTGATAGTGGAATAGGAGCTTATGTTGGAGATGAAGAATCTTATGAACTTTTTGCACCTTTATTTGATCCAATTATAAAAGAGTATCATGGATTTTCAAAAGAGGATAAGCATAAGAGTAATCTAAATCCTAATGATTTGAATGCAGAAACTATCGACAGTGATGGAAAATATATTTTATCTACAAGAATACGTGTTGGGCGTAATGTTGCTGGTATTCCACTAGGAACTGCTATCTCAAATGAACAACGTAATAAAATTGAAAAAGATGTATCTGAAATACTTAACGGTTTTGAGGGGAATTTAGCTGGAAAATATTATCCTTTAAATAATATGAGTGATGATATTAAAGCTTCGTTAATAGAAGACCATTTTCTTTTTAAGGCTGGAGATAGATTTTTAGAATCAGCAGGGTTAAACAGAGATTGGCCAAATGGTAGAGGTATATTTCATAATAATGAAAAGACTTTTTTAGTTTGGATAAATGAGGAAGATGAGCTTAGAATTATATCGATGCAACAAGGTGGCGATATTAAAGAAGTTTTTACTCGTTTAGTAGATGCTATCTCTCAAATAGAAAAGAAAATAGATTTTGCATACAGTGAACATTTAGGTTATATAACATCTTGTCCGACAAATCTAGGGACAGCTATGAGAGCAAGTGTTCATATTAAGCTTCCAAAGTTAGGTGAAAATATGCAAGAGTTTCAAGAGATAGCTACAAAATATAATGTACAAATCCGTGGTGTAGATGGTGAGCATTCCAAAAGTAAAGGTGGTATATTTGATATATCAAATAAAAGACGTTTAGGTGTAACTGAAGTTGAATGTGTTCAAGATATGTATGATGGTATAGTTGCTCTTATTCAAAGGGAAAAGGAGTTGGAGGTTTAAACTCCAACCCTTATAATAAACTCTAAGACATTATCCCTTTAATCATAAAGAATAGTATCGCAGAAAGTGTAGCTGCAGCAGGAACTGTAATAACCCATGCAGTAATTATTTTCTTAATAGCATCACGCTTTACATATTCAACTTTTTTACTTTTCTTAATATGTTTTTTCGTTGATTTAAGAGATTTTTCTTCATCTGCTATCGCTTTATAGAGTTCCGAAATTCTTTTATATTCCTCTTCTGATTTAACCTGTTTTGCTTCTAATGTTTTAAGTTCAGCATTAAAAGCATTTAGATTTTTCTTTTCATCGACAATAGTTTTTTCATCTTCTTCAATACTACCTTTGGTATCACTCAAATGCAGATATTCTCTTAAAAATCCAACACCAAAAACACCACCGATAGCGATATGAGTAGAACTTACAGGAAGACCAAGTTGAGAAGCGATAATAACTGTAATAGAAGCAGCCATAGCGATAGAGAAGGCTCTAATCTGGTCAAGTTCAGTTATCTCTGAACCAACAGTTTTAATAAGTGCAGGACCATAAAGTGCAAGACCAAGAGCGATACCTAATGCACCAACTCCCATAACCCATAATGGAATACTTGCTTTAGATGAGATACCGCCATTTACAACAGCATCATTGATAGCAGCTAATGGACCGATAGCGTTTGCAACATCATTTGCACCATGAGCAAAACTTAAAAGTGCTGCAGCAAATACAAGAGGAATTGTAAATAATTTGTTTACAGATGATTTAGAATTTTTAAGAACTGTTTTATCTGAAGTTAGTTTTGTTTTTACAAAAGTGTAAACACCAATAGCAACAATAAATCCTAAAATAAGAGCTGTTAAAAAAGTTGGTTTTTTAGTCATCTCTATAGCTACAAAAGGAATCATATTTAAAAGTTCAACTATATCTGGCCATATTTTTTTAAGACCTTTAAGTGTTAAATATGTAACAAAAGCCCAAGACATAATAGCAACAAAAATAGGAACATAAGTTTTTGCTGCTGTTATTTTATCATCTTTAAAGACGATAGATTTTTTGATAGAAAAGAGAAATGCAGCGGCAATAATACCACCAAGAACAGGAGAGATAACCCATGAAGCAGCAATTTTAGCCATTGTACCCCAATCAACGATACTAAATCCAGCAGCAGCGATACCTGCACCCATAACACCACCAACGATAGAGTGAGTAGTTGAAACAGGCGCTCTCATCATAGTTGCAAAGTTAAGCCATAGTGCAGCAGCTAAAAGTGCTGCCATCATTGCCCATATAAACGGATCGGCATTTCCACCAAATGCATCTATATCTATAATACCTTTCTTTATAGTATTAACAACTTCACCACCAGCGATTAACGCACCAGAACCTTCAAAGATAGCAGCTATAATAATAGCAGTTGTTAGTGTCATAGCCTTAGAACCAACAGCTGGACCTACATTATTAGCTACATCATTAGCACCAATATTCATAGCCATATAAGCACCAATAAGTGCAGCTACTGCTAAGAACATATTGTTTGGAATACCTCCGTTACTTAAAAAACTGTATGTAAGTACAGCTATCATAAAAAATAGTGCGAAACCTAATCTTACTAAATCAGGAGCACTTTTTTTAAGTGCTTGTTTTTCAAGCTTATTCATTGTTTCAATTTCCATATCTGCCTCAATATTTTTAGATTTTTTAGTTTATTATAATTTGATTACAGTCTGATTACAATAGAATGAGAACTATTCTTTAATGTAAGCTTTTATAATTTCTTGACGTTGTTTTGGTTTATCTCTATATCCAGTTTGAACAAGATTTAATTTTCTTACAGTATTCATAGATGAGTTAATAACTTGACCAAATATTGTATGACGACCATTTAACCAAGGAGTATTCACGGTAGTGATAAAAAATTGACTGCCATTTGTAGATGGACCAGCATTTGCCATCGCTAAAACACCAACTTTATTAAATGTTTTATTTTTGTATTCATCTTTAAAAGGTTTACCCCAGATACTTTTACCACCACGACCACTCTCAGTTGGATCGCCACCTTGAATCATAAAGTTTTTAATGATTCTATGAAAAGCGATACCATTATAGTAACCATTTTTGATATGTGTCATAAAGTTTTCAACAGCGAGAGGTGCTATCTCTGGAAAAAGCTCCATCTCAATAGTTCCTTGAGTAGTTTCAAGTACAACATGTGGGTTTTTAGCATAAGCATTTAAACTTAATAGTAGTGCAAATACAACTGTAAATATCTTTTTCATCTCTTAATTTCCTTTTTCAAAAGTTAAACATACTGAATTTATACAGTATCTCATTCCCGTTGGCTCTGGACCATCAGGAAAAACATGACCTAAGTGAGCATCACAACTAGAACATCTTACCTCTATGCGAATCATTCCAAGAGTGCTATCTTTAATCTCTGAAATAGCATCTTCTACACCTTCATAATAACTAGGCCAACCTGTTCCTGAATCAAATTTTGTTTGTGATTCAAATAGCGGTGCATTACAACATACACAGCTATACATTCCCTCTTCACTATTTGTATAAAGTGCTCCACTAAATGGTGCTTCTGTTCCATGCTCTCTTGCAACATAGAATGCTTCTGGTGAGAGTTGCTCTTTCCATTCTTGTTTAGTTTTTGTTACTTTCATTACTATTCCTTAAACTATTAGTTTGTTTACACTCTTCAGAATGTATAACATAAGTATGTATATCTGCTAAATAAAAAGAGTAAGCTAGTTCTCTAAACGGTGCGATACAGCTATCCATTAAAATAATAAATTTTGCATTTAGTCCATGTATATCATTATAAGCAGAAAATTTAATCTCTTGTGTATCTTGTTCAATATTGAGGTTAAGTTGATGAGTTATTATCTCTATCCCAATCATATTATTAGCAACTATTAAAATATCATTTGAATTATAGGAAAGTAAAATCTCTTTGACAACCTCAATAATTTTTATATAGGGTTCAGCTATAAAAAAACTTGCTTTCTGTTCATTAAGTCGAAAGCTTTTATTGAGTGTATAGGCTTCTTTATAATGGTTATTTGTAACAAGTAAAAGAGAAGACTTTTTTTGAATATGCATTAAATAATGTATAAAATCATTTTCAATAAAATCTACATCATCACAAAAAACTTTATCAGCTAAATGAAATTTTTTACTCATAAGAGTTTTATCAATTATTAATTTATTAATAAGTTTCTTTTTTCGCAGTTTGTCTAAATGTTTATTAATTATCTCTATCGGAGTTAATATATCTATATTCTTAGATATATTAAGTGCTAAGTTATCTTTTTTAATAATTTCATTGAGTTTGGTTTTTAGTCGTTCGCAAGATAATGATGTAGGTTTAACGATTACTATCTTTAATTCATTATTATTTAAAATCTCTAAAATAGCTTTTAGCAATAGTATCTGTGTTCTACCACTTCCTATCTGTGCATTAAGAGTAGAGTGGGGAGGCGTATCTGCATCTATAAATTTTATCTGTTCATCTGTACAGAGATGGCTTTTAGCACTATTTTTAATAGCATATTGAGGTAAAATATCACTCATGATCTCTTTAGAAAAAGAGTGAGTTTCAATAGAAACATTTTGAAGTTTTTGAAAAATCTCATCTTCTGTTGTATCGTTAAAAAAAACTTTTTCTTTGGGGAGTATATCTTGAAAAGAGCTATTAAGATAGTCATATTGTTCTATATTTAAGTTTTCAAGCAGTAAAAACTTAAATATAGGAATATTTTTATTTGCAGTGTTTCGTAGTTTAGATTGAATAAGAGTTTGTATCTTTTCAAAATAGAGTCTATTCTTTGTATATTGTGTTAGTTTTCGAATTTCTGAGTTTTTAAGATCATCATAAGACCAATCTTTTTTTTCAAATATATAGATACCTTTTTTTAGGTCCAATATAAGAAGAGGGAGTTTAAATTGTTTTCCATTTGAGTAGATAATTAAGTTTTTATATAATAGAAAGTTATTGTTTGATGTTAGAGATTGTAGTTTATTTATTATTAAAGATTCTGGAGTGATGAGTTTTTTTGATTTATTAAAAAAGGAGTTCATATTTTAAAATAGTTAAATATCACGACACAAAGGACGTGATATTACTAATGATTATTTACCAGCTGCAACACGGTCTTTAAGACCTTTACCAGCTTTAAATTTAGGAACCATTTTATCTTGAGTAGTATAAGTTTTATCAGTACCAGGAACTTTCCCTGTTTTACCTTTTTGCAGTGTTGCAACAAAACTACCAAAACCAACTAAAGATATATCTTCTCTTTGAACTAATGCAGTAGTTACCGCTTCAGTGAATGCTTTGATTGCAGCTTCTGCTTCAATCTTAGTTTTATACTCTCCACTTGTTTGTACTAGTTCAACGAATTGAGCTTTATTCATAGGCTTACCCTTTGGATTAAAATATTTCCGAATTACAGGATAATTCAGCTATTGGTACTTTATAATTAATTTGCTTAAATATTTCTGATTTAATCCGAATATAGGGGCTTATAGCGAATAATTTTAAAGTTTTAAACTAATTTTAGTATAATATCTCATAATTAAAATATTTAGGAATAATAATGAGTATAGGAATTTTAGATATTGTAAATGCAGGTGTTCTTTTTGGTGAAGATATTCAAAAGGTTTATGACCATGCAAAAAAAGAGGGTTTTGCTATTCCCGCGGTAAATGTTGTTTCAACTGATTCTATCAATGGTGTTTTAGAAGCAGCGGCAAAAGTAAACTCTCCTGTAATCATTCAGTTTAGTAATGGTGGTGCATCATACTATGCTGGTAAAGGTTTAAGTAACGAAAATGAGAAAGCAGCGATAGCAGGTGCTATTAGTGGTGCTATTCATACTCATATGATGGCTGAAGCTTATGGTATTCCAGTTATTTTACATACTGACCATGCGGCTAGAAAGCTTTTACCATGGATAGATGCTCTATTAGATGCGGGTGAAGCATATTTTAAAACTCATGGTAAACCACTTTTTTCATCTCACATGTTAGACTTATCAGAAGAGCCTATCGAAGAAAATATTGGAACATGTACAGCATATTTTGAGCGTATGGCTAAAATCGGTATGAGTATAGAGATAGAGCTTGGTGTTACAGGTGGAGAGGAAGATGGTGTTGATAATACAAATATTGACAACTCTTTACTATACACTCAACCAGAAGAGGTTGCTTATGCTTATGAAAGTTTGAGTAAAGTTTCTCCACATTTTACTATCGCTGCATCATTTGGAAATGTTCATGGTGTTTATAAACCAGGTAATGTTACTTTAACTCCATCTATATTAGATAACTCTCAAAAATTTATTGCTGAAAAATATAATACGGCTGATAAAAAACCAGTTAATTTTGTATTTCACGGTGGTTCAGGTTCTAAGCCTTCAGAGATAAGCGAAGCTATCGGTTATGGTGTTATAAAAATGAATATTGATACAGATACTCAATGGGCAGCATGGATCGGTGTTAGAGATTATTATGAAAAGAACAAAGATTATATGCAAGAGCAGATAGGTAATCCAGAGGGTGATGATAAACCAAATAAAAAATATTACGACCCTAGAAAATGGTTACGTGATGGTCAAAAAACTTTAGTTAGTCGTGTTGAGGTTGCATTTAAAGATTTGAATGCACTAGATAGAAACTAAAT
>CAZXSD010000075.1:0-9007 GCA_964642985.1 uncultured Sulfurimonas sp. | reverse complement strand
CCGGGCCTGCTGATTACAAATCAGCTGCTCTAGCCAACTGAGCTATGTCGGCATTAACTTTGATGCTGGAATTATAGTGCAAAAAAAAAAAAATGTCAAGTCTTTTTATTAAAAGTTTATAATTTCTCCATCTTTTAAGACTTTACTTCCCCATTTACCGCTATATTCTTCTATTTCTTTTTTTATTTTATTTAAAAAACTTGGTTTAATATGATTAACATATAACTCTATATCCTCTCTTTTTAACTTTTCTAGTTTAGAAAACAATAATTTTGGTGTTAAATGTTTTGAATCTTTTGCTAATTTTGTCATATTAGATGGAAAAGAACATTCTAAAACCATAGCTTTTATATTTTTATTATTATCCACCTCATCTATTACTGTATCTAAAGAATGTGTATCCGCACTAATCAATATTGCTGTTTCATTTATTGTATAGATATAGCCACAACTTGGTACTGTATGATCTGTTTTAAATGCTTTTATAGATTCTTGATCACCTATACTATATTCTTTATTTAATTCTATCTCAATATAATTTATACTCATCTGATTTGAATTATAAAGTGGAATAACAGAAAAATCTGGCCAAATTAAATTATTTAAAAAATGTTTTTTTATAGCTTTTATAGTTTGAGGTAATCCAATAATATTTAGAGTTTGTGTTCTTAATAAAAAATAGTTATCTAAAATATATGCAATATCGTGAATATGGTCTAAATGAGAATGAGTTAACCAAATATTTTCTATATTTGCACTTTCCTCTTCCAATGGTTTTAATAAATTTCCTGCATCAATAACATTTTTACTATTAAGATAAAAGGCACTTGAACCATGTTCATTAGACTTTCCTCCATAAGCACCTAAAACTTTAATACTATTCTTAATACTCGTCTCTTCACTACTCTCTGAAAATTTATCCTGAAAACTATCTCTTACTTTCAAAAAAGCATCTAAATTATCAAAAAAAAGATCTATTAATTTTGGATCAAAATGAATACCCCTCTCCTCTTTAAAAAGTTTAAAGATTTTATCATCATTCCATGCTTTTTTATAAACCCTATCTGAACCTAAAGCATCAAAAACATCTGCTAACGCTGTTATACGACCATAAATATGTATCTCTTCAGCTTTTAAACCTCTAGGATAACCTGTTCCATCCCATTTTTCATGATGTTCATACGCAACAATAGCTGCTGCTTTTAAAAGAGGTCTTTGTGAATTTTTAATCATACTATGCCCAAGTTCAGCATGTGTATTCATAATGGCTCGTTCTTCATCATTAAAACGACCTGGCTTTTTTAATATCGAATCAGGAATTGCTATCTTTCCAATATCATGCATTGGACTTGCTTGTTTTAATAGTTCTGATTCTTCTTCACTCATACCATAAGCAAGTGCTAAAATTTTTGAATACTCTGCAACTCTTTTAACATGAAATCCTGTTTCCTTACTTCTACTTTCACCTATTGAACCCATAGTAAAAACAACTTCTTTTTGTGTCTCTTGTATTTCATAAGTTAATTTAGATGATACAAGAGTCTCTGCAGCATAAGTACTAGCTAACATCAGTCTATTCATATCTTTTTTATCAAATTTACCTTTTTCACCAGTATTATTAATAACTTGAAAAGCACCTATTATTTCATCTTCATTATTAAACATAGGTATAACCATCATACTCTTAGTTAAATAACCTGTTTGTTTATCTATACTTGCATTAAATCTACTATCACAATGCACATCATCAATAATAATCTTTTCTTTATTTATTATTGCACTACCAACAATTCCAGAATCTATAGGGATAGTTAAAACATCCTCTAATCCATGAGCAACTTTAGTCCATATATTTTTTTTATCTTCACTAACAACCCAAACAGTACATCTATCTGATGATGTTAAGGCTTTTCCCATATCTGCAAGAATTCTTATCGTTTCATCATAATCTTTTTCTGTGGAAACTTCTGTTAAATATATAAATATTAACTCTAAAATCTCTGTTGCATTTAAACTTCTTGCATGTTTCATCTATAAAACCTTTACTTTGTTGTCATTTTATGAACACCCCAAGGATGTTTATTTTTTATATCTTCAAGAAAATAGAGTGATGGCTTATCATCAAAGTCCTCTATCAAACTATTAAATAATTTTTTAGCCTCATCTAATTGAGAATTTTTATAAGCTTCTAATGCTTTGTCATATACTTTTTTAACCATTCTTGATTTATCATTTATAGGCATTAATTGATATAGTAATACTGCTTCATCTTTACCTTTTACTTTTACTGGTTCAATCTCTCTATATATAAAATTTTTACTTAACTTTGCAACTGTGAATTCAGTGATTAATATCTCTATTCCATAGTTTTTAGTAAGACCTTCTACTCTTGAAGCAAGATTTACACCATCACCAATAACAGTATAGTTAAAACGAGTATCTGAACCCATATTACCAACAACGACCTCAGCGGTATTTATCCCAATACCAATTTTAATAGGATTGATACCATCTAGTTTTAGCTCTTCATTTAATATATTTAATCTCTCTATCATCTCCAGTGCTGAATGACAAGACGCATCGGCATGATTTTTAACATCTATAGGTGCATTAAAAAATGCCATAACAGCATCTCCTATATATTTATCAAGCATTCCACCATTTTCTAAAACAGCATTTGTCATAGGAGTAAAATATCTATTTAAAAGTGTAATTAAACTAACAGGGTCCATAGATTCAGAGATAGTTGTAAAACCTCTAATATCACTAAAAAGGATAGATAACTCTTTACTCTCTCCACCTAATGAAAGAGTATCTGGATGTTCTATAAGTTGATCTAGTAAGTCAGCAGAAAGATAAGATGAGAAAGCTCCTCTCATAAATTTACCTCTTTGCTCCTGTAAAGTAAAAGAGATAGCTTCAACGACTATAAAGCTTATAATTAAAGCAAGTAAAGGATAAAAAAGATCTATATATATCATTTGAGTTATAAAAAGGTATCTTATAAAAACAGTTATAGATAAATAAATTATTACATTTAAAATAGCTCTATATAAAATCTTTTTAATGATAAAAACTAATAAAAATGGTAAAAGAACCATAAATAAAATTAAAGCCTCTGTAATATATTGAGGTTCAACAATCAGATGCCCCTCTAATAGATTTGATATAAATGTATAGTGCAGTAATGGACCAGGAATTGAGCCAATAGGTGTACTAACAATATCCCCTGCTCCAACTTCTGTAATTCCTAAAATAACTATTTTATCTTTAAAATAGCTCTGAGGAATAATACCTTGTACAACATCTAAAAAAGAGACAATATCATAGTCATTATAATTATAAAAGTTTAATCGGATAAGCCCTCTTTCATCTATCTCTATAGGGTACTCCGCTATTGTTAAAGTATTGTTATTTAGCCTCTCAATATCTTTATCAAATTTTAAACGTAAACCTTGAACAGCTAAAGATGGATATAAAAGATTTTGAAAATAAACACTAAGAGGATAAGAACGTATTTTATCATCAGCAGCACGTACTGTACTAAAGCTTCCTGAAAGTGAACAAGATTCCATAATAGGTACGATATTTAACTCTGCATATTCTGCTGATGAAAATTTAGGTGTTCCATACTTAGCAACTTGTGTTTGTAGTAAATCAAGAGAGGAATCACTTAAAAGCTCTAACTCTTCCTCTGTAATCTTTTGAGTTGAATTATGTCGTAAAAAAAAACCACAAACACTGTTATTTAAGTTTGCAAGGGAGTCCCCTAAAATATTATCTTTCTCTTCACTTGTTGGTTCTGAAAAAATCATATCCATTAAAACTACATCAGATTCAATAAATTTATCTATCCCTAGTGCAAGTGTATCTCTATCCCAAGGCCATCTTCCATATTCATTGACACTCCGTTCATCAACAGCAACAAATACTATATCTTTATTTGGTTCTTTATCTTGTAAATCAAAATTTGTATCATTAAATCTTAATGAAAAATTTTCAAATGGTTCAATTTTATAATGATGTAGTAATAATATTAATACTAAAGTAGGTACTAATACTATAAAATATAAAAACTTTTCTTTCATCTAAAATTACTTTTTATATATACTAGCTTCTATTGCATCAAATTCATCATCATCGGAATCATCCCAATCATCATCTGAACTACTATTATTTATAATTTTTTCTTTACTCTTTTGAGTTTTATTTAAAATTAAAGCTTCAAAATGAGTAAACTCTGCATCATCATCTTTACTCCAAGCATCTTCATTTACTCTTTTGTTATTAAATGATATACGGTTTCCAGCTTTAAGATCAAACTCTTTTGTTTTTACTGGTGTAGCATATTTATTCTGCTGACTTTTAAACTTTTCAAACTCAGACATCTGACTTGATACATAATTATTAAACTCAGCTTGAACAGCCTTTCTATAAAGTTCAAACTCCTCTTTAATACTTGTAACACCAATAAGTCCCTCTTTTAAAGTAACAGAAGAGTTTTTAGTAGCATTTACAATAAAAGTCGTTCCTTTAATCCCTATAATAGCAAAAGGTGTTTTAACTTTTAAAGAGTTCTTTGCATCTCTTGATGTTATATTATAATAAATTTTTCCATCTACCTGTGAAGCATCTGCAACAGAATTAAAGAGAATACTTGAACTAGCATCTAAAACCAAAGTAGAACCATCTACAAGTTTCAAAACAGCAGATGCTTTTCGTGATGTAATAATTAAATCACCCTCTTTAATTTCAAACCCACTACGAACTCTTTTTTTTCTTATAGAACCTTCACTTTTAACTTTAACCGTCCCATCTATTTTTTCTACATTTCCTATAATTATAGTTGCAAAAATAGTTGTAAAGATTGACATAAAAATAGATATTAAAATCAATTTCATAATATAACCCCATATATTTAATTTTATACTATTATATCATTTATATTTATATCATAAAGGTTTGTAGATGTTAAAAATACTATTTTCCCCCTCTGAAGGTAAAAAGAGTGGTGGTAACGAAATAGCAAAAGAGTTACTGGGTTCAAATAGTGCAAGAGATTCTATATTTAATGAATATAATTCTATTATGGATAATGCAGATGAAGAAACTATAAAATCTTTATTTGGATTTAAAAAGTATAGTGAATGTATCCCTTATAGAAATAATCTTTTCAACACTCCTCTAATGTGTGCAATAGAACGCTATCGTGGTGTTGCTTACGATTATCTTGAATATGATGAAATGAAAGAGAATGAAAAAGAGTTTCTCAAAACAAACGTTATTATCTTCTCAAATTTGTATGGGGCTATTCTAGGAGGTGATAAAATCGCTAACTATAAAGTAAAACAAACAAACAATATCGGTAATATAGTTCCAGATAAGTTTTACAAAGATAGATTTACCTATCAATTAGATTTATATTTAGCTAAAGATGAGATATTAGATTTAAGAGCTGGATATTATGATAAATTTTACAAAGTCACAAAGAACTATACAACGCTAAAATTTCTTAAAAATGGAAAAACTGTCAGTCATTGGGCTAAAGCTTATAGAGGTATAGTTTTACGAGAGATAGCTAAACATAATATAAGTTCTATAAAAGAGTTTCAATCTCTTGAAATCGAAGGTTTACAGATAAAAGAGATAAAAGTTATTAAAAATAAAACAGAGATTATATATAATATTGTCGAATAAAAGGAATTAAATATGCAAGATTCACAAGAGTACAAAGATAAAAAAGCTTTTTTTGAAAAGATAATCACACTTTACGGTAGAAATGTAGTTATAGAGGTTTTACAAGATGAAACTATATCTATTCACAAACTTCACATGGCAGACTCAAATAAAACTGATGGTGCTGTTAAAACTATACTTGCTCTTGCCAAAAAAAGAGATATAGAGGTTAGTTATCACGATAAAAATGCTTTAAGTAGAATAAGTAAGAATGCTAAACAAGACCAAGGTGTAGCGATAGATATTATCGCAAAATCATATCAGAATGCTAAAGAGATAAAAAAGCTAGAGAGTTTCAAGCTTATTGCTCTTGATGGTATTCAAAATCCTCAAAACTTAGGAATGATTATACGTTCTTGTGCTGCTGGAAATGTAGATGGAATTATACTGCCTAAAAAAAGTAGTGCAAAAATATCTCCTCTTGTTATAAAAGCAAGTACAGGAACTCTTTTTAAACTTCCTATCTATTTTTGTAACTCCTTAGATGAAGTTTTAAATGACTTAAACGATACTAGAATTTATGAGCTTTCTTCTCATGCTAAAAATAGTATATACAATGTAGAAAAAGTGGAAAAAGCTATCTATGTGTTAGGAAATGAGAGTGATGGTGTGAGTAAAGAGGTTCAAAAACTTTGTAATGACTCTATCTCTATCCCTATGAATAGAGGTGTTGAGTCTCTTAATGTTGCAGTTACTGCTTCACTTATTGCATTTATGCAATAGCAAATTGTTTTAGAGTTTAACCATCTCTTTCATATAAGATTTTTTACCATCTAAACTAGCCCAAAAAGTATCTGCTAAAGTCTGAAAAGTTTTATTTGACACTGTTGGGTTGGATACGGTACTCATATGTTTATAGTCGATTTTACCCTCATTAACAACTTGTACCCCTGCATCAAAACAGGCTTTTTCTACTCTATCTCTTCTATCTTTATAAACTGGTTGCGCCAATACCTCAGCTGCTGTTAAAAAAAACTCTCCCATTAAGTATGAGTTTTCACTATGTGAATTCCAAGCTCTATACATCCCTTTAAGTCCATCAAAGTTTCCATCAACATCTGGAAATCCACTTGCACTAAATACAACTATACCCTGCTCTCCAAATTCAGGAAATCTATCTGGATGTGAGATATGTCCATCTTTTTCATCTAAAAGCATATATGGTTTCATAATAGGTAACAATCTATCCATAAAAGTTTTCATAATTCCAGTAACATTAAAGATATACAAAGGCGACGCAAATACAACCAAATTAGCACTTCTATATTTCTCTCTAAGCTCTGTCATTACATCTTTATGTACACACTGCCCAGGTATTTTAGTCCAACACATATAGCAACCATCACAATCGTGAATATCGAGTTTTGAAAGCTTAAACTCTTCCACATTTGCCCCAGCACTTTTAGCACCCTCTACAAACTTATCTACCATCAATGTTGTTTTACTAAACTTTTTATTTCTAGCACCACCATCAAATACGACTATATTTTTAATTTTCTTTGGCTTAAACGATTTATAGTCATAATCTTGAACTCTATCTTCAATTTTTTCTAACGATGCTGAACTATCAAAAAGTTTATCAAAATGTAACATAACAGATGCATTACCAATCATTTCGTATTTTTTATTTATGTAAGCGTTCATACCATCAACATCACCATTTATTATATCTAACCAAAGTTTTGAATCAGCGGTAATTATAACCGTTGGATTCAGATGTAAACCTTTTATATATTCACATTTTTGATTTTTGATAATTAGATGAGATTCTTGTGATTCATCTCCACTTAGTATAAATTGAACAACTACATCTATATCTTTTGCTAACTCTTTATTTAACCCATAAGGCATTGCACTAAAAGCATCAGATAGAGAATCAAACTTTATTTTATAACTTGGTTGTTTCATAAAATACTTTGGCAAATAGATAGAGGTTGGTATCCCGATTAAAATTTGTGGTAAAAAAGCAACACCATTTGCAATAAGCATATTTGTAGCACTATATGGGCTGTACTCTATTTGAACTAAGACAAACGCTAACGCAAATATTCCTGCCCATACGTAACTGATAGTATTATTTATCTTTAGAAAAACTTTACTTTTTACAATACCATCAGGATAACCACCTTTTGAGAGATAAAAAGTGAACGGTTTTTTATCTATTAATGGTGGGATAAACGCTATTAAGAACAGGAGAGCATAAATTACTATTGGTATAATTTGCATCTCAATACCCCATCTTTATAACAATATTCCAAGTTATAAAGTTTAATGATATATATTTTGTCATAAATTCTTTGTATTTTTTATATACCACTTGACTATACTCTCTCTTGAATATATGTTAATTTATCTCGAATCACTCTAAAATTTTCACTTTTAGTAGTGTTATCAGATTCTAAATAAAGCTTTTTATTTATCTCAATCATCACAGATTTCACACGACTATCTTTCATATAAAACTTATTTGGCACTAAGCTTCCTGCATAGGGAGTATTTATAGTTATGTTGTAGTCTTTAAATAGGTCTAATATAACCTTAACTAACTGCTCATCTTTATGGAACTCATCATAACCTATACAGATATCAGGGAGTTCCACATTTTTATCGTGAAACCAATATCTTTCATTTGAAAATGAGTGACAATCTATAATAGTACAAGCATCATAAAGCTCTAGTTTTTTTTCTACTAATGATGTGAGTTTATTATGGTGAGCATCATAATATTTTGCTATCTCATCTTTATGTGTTTTTACTCTTAAAGGCTTTTTTTCTAGTATCGCATTTTCATAAAACCATCCAAGTCCATGTTTAACCTGCATAGACTCTTTTTCATCATCAAAAAATCTCTCGGGATCCATAAATAATCTTGAATGAGGATTTATAACACTATCACAATTTTCAAGAAAACTTTTATAGAGTTCATCTGTTTTATAGTCTGCATATTGATATATATTATCTTCAAGTTCCTCATCAGATAGTAGATAATCAGCTCTATACTCTTGGGGTATCTCAACTTGTGAGTGAGGAAGATGGATAACATATCTGTTTATAATATTTTTTACTTTCTGTTGAGTATGACCTAATCCACCAGTAATCAATCCAGATTCATCATACCACCAACCATCTTTTACCTTAACTTTTTTCCTATAAATATCCCTTATTTTTTCAAAAGAGGAAACTTCAAGGTTTTTAAAACTCTTTTTTAACTCTTTATCTTGTATTAAGTTTGTTAATCTATTTTCCATCTTTTTAGCCTTTGTCGTTAATT
>CAZXSD010000074.1:0-9083 GCA_964642985.1 uncultured Sulfurimonas sp. | reverse complement strand
TTGTTTCAATCCCCTTATAATCGGGTCAGTTGGTAATCCCTCTAGCGCCCATAAAATGGGAACTTCATTTCTTAAAGAAAACTTTAACAAAATAAATTCAAATAACCTTATCAAGTGTAAGTATATCTAATCAAGCTGAATACTCTATCCTATCTCGCTGATTATAGGCATATTTATAAACTTTATATGCTTCATCCGTTGATAAAAATTTTGAATTTTTTTTATCAAAAATATCATAAGCTATTATAAAGTTGTGCATAAATTATCCCTTAATTTTTTAGATAAATTTATTATAGAACAATAACTAGACATATAATGTCTATCTATGATTTTTAACACTCTCCTCTAATTTCTTCAAATAAATATCTTTAAGCTCTTGAGGTTCAATAATAATCAAGTCTGGTAGCCACTTTTGAATAAATGGAAATATCTCTAACTCTTGTGTATATTCAATAGTGAAAATGATAGAACCATCTTCTAACTTTTTTTGAAACTTTTGAGTAGAGAGAAAAAGTTTCATATCTTTGTCAAAATATTTGGCTATAAATGGTGTTGCTTTGAGAGTGGCTACTTTTTTCTTTTGACCATAAAGTGACATAGAATTTTGAACAGTATTTAAAAATTTCATCTGTTTTGTAACTGTTGAGAGTTGAAAATGCCCCTCTTTTGTAGCAAAATCTACACTTTGTATAAAATTTATTCGACCAAATAGTAAGGTGTCTGTTTCGTCTATATAAGATATATACCAGTTATTATCCATAAAAACAAGCTTTAAACATTTAACATTGTCATATATCTGTTCATCATTCAAAAACTTTATTTTTGCATAATCTCTTGCCTGTATAATTTTTTTAAGTCGCTTAAAACTCTCTTTTGATTCTAATGTAGTTAAATCTTCAAAAGGTGTGTTTTTGAAAAGATATATATTTTGGTCTTTTTTGATGTAATGTTCAAGCTCCTTAAATATAATAGGGTCACTATCGTGAATCATACTTAAAAGCCAAGCAATATCTTCAAAATGCTCAAAACTTTCACTAATAATATCCATAGGTATAGCCAATTTATAAGTTTTTTTACGTTTTCCTTTGACTTCAATCACAGAGTTATATTTAAGCATAAATTTTTCAATAGTTCTTTGAACCGTTTTAGAACTAACATCTCCAAATTTTTCTTGTAAAATTTTATCTGATGTATCGATAGTTCTATTGTCTCTTTTTTTGAACTCCTCTATGAGAATGTTAAAACGTTCTGTTTCTGAAATTTTCATCGTCTATATCTTTTTCTTAATTCGTAAACCACTTTTAGTTGTGATACTTTTTGGAGGAGTAATCTCTTTTAGTTCCACTGTTTTTTCTTTATCTCTTTTTTGTAAAATATTTTGTGTTATACATAAAGTTTCATACTTTTGAATAAAACTTTTAATCTCATTTTGAACTTTTTTAATAGCTTCTCCACTATTTGCGTGTGCTAAATTGTTTCTCATATTTGAAACATCTTCATTTAACTGTTTAAAAGCTTCAAACCCTATTTTGTCTTGTGATTTTATTATTTTAAGTTCATTCATTATCAATGTATAACTTTGTTCTTTAATAACCTTTGCATTAGATGTATTAAAACTATGCTGTTTTTTTATAAGTGTAGAAGATTCACTTGAGAGATAGTAAAGTGCTTGTTTTTTCGTTGCTTTAAATGCTGTGAAATGTTTATTTATAGAACTATCATAAGTTTGAAATAGTTGCATAGAGTAAAGACCTAATGCTTCATTTAAAAGTGTAATAGCATTAAGCATATACCATTTTTCATTCATAATTTTAGCAAACTGATAAATCATCTTATAGGCATCTAGTTTTGCATAGTTTTGCATATCTTGAAGATGCTCTTTTATCGTATTTAGATAGGATTGAAGATTTTGTATTTTTGTATCTTTTTTCTGTAATTCATCTATATTTTTAATAATTCTTTCTATTAACGATAAATTTTTACTATCTTTTTGAGTTAAGTTTTTAATAGAGTTACCTAAAAGATTTAATGAAAACTCACTAAGATTATCTACTAATACTTTATATGTTTTATCTCTAAAATTTACATTTTTAGAAACAGTATAGTTTTCTGAAAACCTTGCTAAAGTAAATGCTATATTTGATAAGTCAAGATAACTTACTAAATCTTTTATCTCATATTTAGTATTTCTTTCTATCTCTTTTGCAAAAAGTATAGCTTTTATTTTGTTTGGATTAACAATATTTTGAACAATAAGATTTATAATAATTAAAATAGGTGTGTGTCTAAAACCGTGAGATATATCTATAATAACTTCATCATAATCATTCAAAACATCATTTATCGTTTTAAAGATATTATCATACTCTTCACTATCAGGTATGATGATAGCATCATCTAAATATAGGTTATCTATATTTTCTTTTTCTAAAACCTCTTTTTGAACTTTTAAGGAGCTATCTGTTGCGATAGCTATAATCTCATAGTCATCTTTATAACACTCTATTAAAAGGGGGAAAGTATTTATATTTTGATGTTTTTTTCCATTAAAAATATATTCTACTTTATTATAGTTTATCATTCCTAATGTTGTTATAACTGCTTTTATCATAGTATTTTTTCCTTTATTTCATAATCATAATATAGCAAAGAAATGAAAATAAAATCTTAACATTAACCTAACACACTATTCAATACTATTCCATCATCAATAAAAAGGCTAAAAAATGAACTGGCGTACCAAAACAGAAAACAATATAGAAAAGATGGGTGAAACAATCACTTCACACCCTATAAAAATTATAATAGCTATGCTTTTAATAAGTATCGCTTTTATAGCAAATGTTCCAAAGATAACGATAGATACATCAACAGAGGGATTTTTACATAGTTCTGACCCTGCTTTAGTGCGTTATGAATCGTTTAAAGAGCAGTTTGGACAAGATGAAAAGATTATGGTTATTGTAGAGACTAAAGATATTTTTAATCTTGAAACACTTAAAAAGTTACAGTCATTGCATACAGAGCTTGAAAATAATGTTCCTCATCTTACAGATATAACATCGCTTTTAAATGCTAGAAATACACGAGGTGATGGCGACCAACTGATAGTGGAAGACCTATTTGCAGAGTTTCCTCAAAATGCGAAAGAGCTAGAAGTTATTAAAAACTTAGCTAAAAATAGTGAGATGTATAAAAATCTTCTTTTTGATGAAAAACTTAAATATACAACTATTATCTTAGAGCCAAATGCTTATGAGAGTGTTGAGGGTGGCGATGAACTTGATGGTTTTGGAGATGATGAAGAATCTGTATCAGATGAAGAGGCTGAATTTTTACTAGACACTTCTAAAAGTGAGATGGTAAGAAAAGCTGATGAAATTATCGCAAAATATAAAAGTGAAGGCTTCAATGTATTTTTAGCAGGTTCTATGGTTGTAAATGATTATAACAAACAATCTGTTCAAAAAGATATGCAAAAATTTGTAAAACTTGTTTTACTTATGATGATGATATTTTTATTTGTTGTGTTTAGACGTATTAGTGCTGTAATACTTCCTATATTTATCGTTGTGCTATCTCTTCTTGTGACTATTGGGGCTATGGCGTTAGTTGGTACACCTATAACAATTCCTACTCAAATTTTACCATCGTTTTTACTAGCTGTTGGTATCGGTGCAGTGGTACATCTTTTAGCGATGTTCTTTAAAGATTTAAATAACAATGGCGATAAGAAAAAAGCTATCTCTTATGCACTTGGTCACTCTGGTTTAGCTATTATTATGACATCTTTAACAACGGCTGCTGGGCTTCTTTCATTTGCAACTGCTGAGATTGCTCCTATTGCCGATTTAGGTATTTTTGCAGCTATTGGGATTATGTTTGCTCTTGCAAATACTCTTATTTTACTTCCTGCAATTTTAACTGTTTTACCTCTTAAACCAGAAAAAGAGAAAGCGCAAAGTAAATCGGAACTTATGGATAAATTTTTATTAACTACTGCTGATTTTAGTGTAAATAATGCTAAAGCTATTGTGGGTGTAAGTGCTATTATTACCGCTATTTTCATCTATTTTGCAACAACTGTTGAGTTTAAACACGACCCTTTAAGTTGGCAACCTGATAACTCTCCTGTAAAAATAGCTACGGCAACAGTAGATAGAGAGTTAAAAGGTTCAGTAACTATGGAAGTTATCATAGATACGAAAAAAGAGAATGGTTTATACAACTCTGAACTTTTAACAAAGATAGACAACATCAGAAAAAAAGCTGAAATGA
The DNA here is from genome assembly GCA_964642985.1 of uncultured Sulfurimonas sp. GTDB lineage: Bacteria > Campylobacterota > Campylobacteria > Campylobacterales > Sulfurimonadaceae > Sulfurimonas. The sequence continues at coordinate 4,805 of CAZXSD010000074.1, read as the reverse complement.
TAGAAAACGATAAATATTTTGTAGGAAAAGGTTGGAGTGTTGCTGAAGTTCTTAAAGAGATTCATAGAGCATTACATAATAACGAACAGAAATATTATGCTATTACAGAGAATGATGCTTTAATCCCTCAAGAGTTTTTACTTTTTGAAAATAGTGGAAGCGATGATTTAGAGGATTTAGTAGATTCATCTATGAGTAAAGCAAGACTTACGTTTAAACTCCCGTGGATGGAAGCTGGAGAGTATGGAGAACTAAGTGATGAATTAACAACACTTATGAAAGCTGAATTAGGAGATGATGTTGAGATAACTATTACAGGTATGGTTCCATTATTTCAAAGAACATTATCAGCAGCGATGAGTTCTATGGCTGTTAGTTATATAGTAGCATTTGTATTGATAGCTATTATGATGATAATCTTACTAGGAAGTGTAAGAATTGGTTTAACAAGTATGGTACCAAATGTATTACCAGTAGTTTTAACGATAGGCTTTATGGGAATGGTAAATATGCCTCTTGATATGTTTACTATGCTTGTTGGTGCAATAGTTATAGGTCTAAGTGTAGATGATACAGTTCACTTTTTTCATAACTTTGCAAAATATCATCATCAAGGTTTAGAGACAAAAGAAGCGATTGAACAAACTATGCTAGGAACAGGACGAGCATTGATAGCTACAACGATTGTTCTTTCTCTTGGTTTTTATGTTTATATGTTTGCGTCTCTTACTAACTTGATAAACTTTGGTATATTGGCTGGAGGGGCAATTAGTGTTGCTCTTATTTCTAATATTATTTTAGGTCCTGCTTTGCTTACTTTGATTACTGAGGATTCTAAGAGAAAAGAGCAACATTAACTTAATATATTTCTATCATCAAATTATATAAACAAAAAATAAAGGAAAAAAAATGATTTTAAAAACACTATTAGTAGCAAGTTTAACACTAAGTTCTCTTCTAGCGATAACAGGTCAAGAGATAGCACAAAAGGTTCACGATAGAGATGATGGAGATAATTCTACTTCTCAAATGAAGATGATTTTGACAGATAAAAATGGTCATCAACGTATAAGAGATTTGAAAACTTTTACAAAAGACAAGGGTGAGGACAAACTTAAACTTATGTTTTTCCTTACACCTGCTGATGTTAAAAATACAGCATTTTTAACACACGATTTTGAGGACTCTTCAAGAGATGATGACCAATGGTTATATCTGCCTGAACTTCAAAAAGTAAAACGTATCGCGTCTAGTGATAAAAGTTCCTCTTTTATGGGAAGTGATTTTACTTACTCTGATATGACAGATAGAAATGTAGAAGATTATAATTATAAAATTATGAAAGAGAAAAAAGTTGGTGGTCATAAAACTTGGCAGATGCTAGTAACTCCTAAGAGTGAAAAAACTGTTGATGAAACTGGTTACACAAAGTCTATCGTATTTGTACGTCAAGATAACTTTGTGATTGTTCAAGCTCTTAACTATATTAAAGCTGGTAAAAAACTTAAATATATGAAAGTAAAAGGTTTAAAACAGATAGATGGTATCTGGACAGCTACTGAGATGCAGATGACTACTAAAAAAGGTAGAAAAACTCTTCATAAAACAGTATTTAAGTTTTCAAATATTAAGTATAATCAAAACTTAAAAGAGTCTTTCTTTACAACTCGTACTATTCAAAAAGGTTTATAAAAATGAATAAAAAGCTATTTTTATCTTTCGTTCTATCTTCGTTATTAATAAATACAGCATTAGTTGCTGAGGAAAATATTGATGATGATTTAGGTGGTTTTGATACAGAGGAAGTTGTTGAAGAAGCAAGTGATGATTTAGATGGCTTTGGAGATGATGATGATGATGAAGCGGAGGAGATAGTAACACAATCCGTAGTGAAAGAGGAGGAAGTTAGTAACCTCTCTTTTGGTGGAGATATAGCATTTAAAACTTCTTATGGTTATAAGTCACATAAAGTAGATGGTGTTGATTATAATAACTTTAATCAAGCTCAAATATCTTTAGCTCTTGATATGGAGTATAAAATTTCTGATAATTGGAAATTTTATATGAGTGGAGATGCCTCTTATGACGCTGTTTATGATTTACGTTCTCAAACTACTTTTAATGATGATGTTCTTGATACTTATGAAACAGATTTAATGTTAAAAGATGCCTATTTTCAAGGAAGTATTACAGATACTCTCGATACTAAAATAGGACATCAGATAGTTGTATGGGGTAAGTCAGATAGTATCCGTATTACAGATGTTATAAATCCTCTTGATAATCGACAACCTGGTATGACAGATATTGAAGATTTACGCCTTAGTGTGGCTATGGCTAAGTTTGATTATTACGTTGGTTCTTGGAATATTTCTACTATGCTTATCGCTGAAAATAGAATAATGCTTGAAGCTGGGACACAAGGAGAGTTTTTACCTTTTACTTTGTCTCAATTAGAAGAACCAGAATATAACTCTGATAATCTTCAATATGCTTTAGCTTTTAACGGTGTGTTTTCAGGTTGGGATTTGTCATTTTATGGAGCAAATGTTCTTGACCAAAAATGGCATATAAATAAATCAACGATGAAAAGAGAAGTTGGTATTATTCAGATGTTAGGTTCAGCGTTAAATGTTGCTAGTGGTAGTTGGTTACTCAAAAGTGAGGTAGCTCTTATAAATGGTATAAAATATAACGCAACAGATGATGAAAAAAACCGTTTAGATATGCTTGTTGGATTTGATTATATGGGTATTAAAGATACAGTATTATCTCTTGAGATTGCCGATAGACATATATTTGATTATGAAGATAAGATGAACTCTACTACGGAGATGTTCAAAGATTATACAGAACAAGATGAGTTTCAAACAGTAGTACGTGCAATACATTCATTCTCAAACGATTCTATAAATGCTACTGCTCTTATAAGTATGTTTGGTTCATTATTAGAAAATGGTGGATTTGCTAGAGTTTGGGTTGAGGTAGATGTTATGGATGGTGTTACTTCTAATTTTGGTGTGGTTGATTATATCGGTGGAGATAAGGTTTTTATGGAGGCTATATCTAATAATGATAGAGTTTTTGGAGATATTTGTTATAGTTTTTAAATTAATTGTTAGTAATAAACAGTGTTGCAAGGTTGCAGGTAAAGTATAAGATATGGTTTTTACTATGCTAGAGGATTTAAAGAGAAATAGGGTTTAAATTATGAATAGATGGATGAAAATAGTGTATGATGAAGCAACAAAAGGGATGCTCTCTAATGAGGGTGGACCATTTGGAGCAGTTATCATAAAAGATAATAAAATTATCGCTTCCGCACATAATGAAGTGTTAAAAACAAAAGATTCAACAGCTCACGCAGAGATGAATGCAATACGAAAAGCTTGTAAAGAGTTAGATAGTTTTGATCTGAGTGATTGTATTTTATATACAAGTTGTCAGCCTTGTCCTATGTGTTTAGGAGCTATCTTTTGGGCTAGGATAGGAACAGTTTATTATGGTGCAACAGAAGATGATGCTGCTCGTGGAGGGTTTGATGATAAACGCTTTTATGAGATGATGGCTGGTCAAAATAGTGATTTAGTTATGAAACAGATTGACCATAAAGAGGGTGCTGAACTTTTTGATATGTGGTTGGAGAAGAGTAACCGTAAAATTTATTAACTTCTTATAGTTTTAATGAAATTTAGCTACTTCATAAAGAATTTTTAAGAGATAAAAAAGTACCAAATATAACCAATGCAAGACCAGCTATTTTTTCCCAACTTATCTCTCTAGGAACTAAATTTAAAACTCCAAAATGGTCATAAAGTAAAGAGGTTGTTAAAAATGCGATGATAAAAAGGAGTGAAGTTGCTAATGCTCCGATAGCTGGAAAAGAGATAGCAAACACCAAAATAATGAAAAATCCACAAGCACCACCCACTATAATAGAGGGAGTCATCTTATCAAAGCTAAATTTCAATCCATCGCTTGAAGCTAGTAAATAAAAGAGAGTCACAAAAGCAAAAACTACGAGAGAGTTCATTAATAGAATAGTTTTTAAGTCTATTTTATCTTTCCAATAGCCATTAAAAAGACCTTGTGTACTTGAGGCAACACCTGCTAACAGCACTAACAAACCTATAAATATTTTAACCAAAATATAGCCCCAATTTTTCATCTGTATTTGCATTAAAATGAACTTTTTCATCATTCACTTTAATATAGGAAGCTTTTTTCGTACTCTCTATCCAATAATCAAGACGTTGATGAGTAGATTCTAAAAGTTCATCTTTCATAGAATATTTTATCATAATGGGTGGTGCTTTTTTATTCTCATAAAAAGTAGTTGTTATCTCACTTGTGCTATTTATTAGCTTTTCAAAAATCTCTTTTGAAACCATCGGACGGTCTATATGACAAAATATAAGACTATCAGCTTTTAAATAATTAAAAGCAGTTTTTACAGAGGAGAACATACCCTCTTGATAGTTTTTATTTCTGATAACTGTAACATCACTATTTAAAATAGATTGTATTGCATCATAATTATGTCCTAAAATAACTACAACTTCATAGCCATAAGATTGAATAGTTTGTATCTGTCTGTTTATGAGATATTCGCTATCAATTTTATAGAGCTGTTTCATAGTAGAGGTTCTACTAGATTTACCTCCTGCGAGTAATACAACTATATTCATCTGTTAAATCTCTTTAGAGCATCTTGTATTAGATTGAATAAAACTTTAGTTCTGTACTCTTTAGTAGAGCGAAAAGAACCAGAGGGAGATATATCTTTTTCTATCGCTATCTGAATA
>CAZXSD010000073.1:0-9213 GCA_964642985.1 uncultured Sulfurimonas sp. | reverse complement strand
AGATGCAATTTCCAATATATGCAACACCATTACCACTTGCTATGATTGGAAATAAATTTGATGAGCATCATATTAAAGAAGCACGTCGTCATTTTAATCCTGTTGAAAAAAGAAAAGTATATGAGATTGGAAATGATTTTAAAGTAGAGTGGATGCATATGACTCACTCTATCTTAGATAGTTCTTCTTTAGCTATTACAACGGATGCTGGTACAGTTATACATACAGGTGACTTTAAGATAGACCATACTCCAGTTGATGGTTATACAGCAGATTTACATAGACTTGCTTATTATGGAGATAAAGGTGTTCTTTGTCTTTTAAGTGACTCAACAAACTCTCACAATCCACTAGCAACAGGCTCAGAACTTAATGTTGGACCTGCATTAGATAGAATTTTTGCAAAAGCAGAAGGGCGTGTTTTACTCTCAACGTTTAGTTCAAATATCCATCGTGTACAACAGGCTATTCAATATGGTCTGAAATATGGTCGTAAAATCTGTGTAATCGGTCGTTCTATGGAACGTAATATTGAGATTGCTATGCAGTATGATTATGTTAGATTTCCAAAAAATATCTTTGTAGATGCTGATGAGATAGCAAGTATGAACGATAAAGATGTTCTTATTGTTACAACAGGTTCTCAAGGTGAAGCAAATTCAGCTCTATTTAGAATGAGTATCGGAGAACATAGACATATTAAAATAAAACCAACGGATCTAATTGTTCTTTCATCACGTGCTATTCCTGGAAATGAAGGTACTATCTCTGGTATGTTAAATCATCTTCAACGTGCTGGTGCAAAAGTTGCTATGGATAAAGATATTCATGTGTCTGGTCATGCTTCTATAGAAGAACAAAAATTGATGTTACGTTTAACAAATCCTAAATTCTTTTTACCTGTGCATGGTGAATATAATCATGTTACAAAACATAAAGAGACTGGTATGATGTGTGGTATTCCTGAAAGGAATATTTTACTTATGGTAGATGGAGAGCAGATAGAGATAGCTCCTAAATTTATGCGCAAAGTTAAGACTGTTAAAACAGGTAAAACATACATAGATAACCAAAATAACCATCAAATAGATGATGATATAGTTCTTGACCGTCAAAAACTTGCATCGGATGGTATCGTTATGATTGTTGCACAAGTTGATGGACAACACTCAAAAATGACTGCAAAACCTAAAGTTACAACTTTTGGTATCGTAGCAGACAAACAAGATAGAGCATTTGCTAAAGAGATGGAAGATGTTTTAGAACACTTTTTAGTTCACTTAAAAGATGGTATGATTGAAAACCCTCGTGCATTAGAAAATGATCTACGTCAAATTGTTAGAAAACATATTTATAGAAAAATGAAGAAATATCCACTTATCGTTCCTCACGTTTTAGTTTCGTAGGTTTTAATATAGGCTTTATTTGCCTATATTAAATTCCAAAATATTCTCAACAATAGAAGCAATTAAACTATCCCTAGCCTCAACAGATGTCCAAGCAATATGTGGTGTTACATAAAGGTTCTCACTATTTTTGACACTGAAAAATGGATGATTTTCTCTTATAGGCTCTTTTATTAAAACATCTAAACCAAATGCTATATTCTTCTCATCAATAATCTTTGCAACAGCCTCTTCATTTATAATTCCACCACGACCAAGATTTAAAATAGTAGCTCCATCTTTACACTTTGATAGTTCACTATAATCTAAAAGATTATCTGTTTGCTCATTAAGTGGTGCGTGAATAGAGATAATATCACAACTCTCAAGCATCTCATTAAGAGTTACTTGTTTAAAATCATCAGTAAAATTTTTACCACTTGTAGAAAAATAATAAACCTCAGCACCAAATGCAGTAGCAATATTTGCAACACCACGACCGATAGAACCTAAACCTATCACACCCCATTTTTTACCTTTTATCTCAAAAAATGGACGAGATACATCTGTAAATATTGGACTTTTTGAATATGTTCCATCTTTTACAACATCATCATAATATTTTGAGTGACCTAAAAGATAAAAAAGCATTGAAAAAGTATGTTGTATAACCGATTGTGTTGAGTAACCTGCTACATTTTTTACTTCTATATCTCTTTTTTTAGCAGACTCTAAATCTACATTATTCATACCTGTTGCTGCAACACATATAAGTTTTAATGCAGTACATTTTTGCATAGTTTCATCTGTTATAACTACTTTATTTGTAACGATTACATCTGCATTTTTAACTCGTTCTTGTATTTGAGTTAAAGATGTTGTTTGATAAATTTCTACCTCTCCTAAACTATTAAAAGCACTTAAATCTGTTTCGCCAAAAGTCAAAGCATCAAGTAACACTATTTTCATATTATTTCCTACTATTTTAATTGAACAAATTATACACTTTTTAGATAATATAGCATCTATGAAAATACAAACACAATATAACTATGAAAAAACTTGGACAACGACGACAGAGCAAGATCTTTTAAAGATTATAGAAGATGAAATAGGTGATGCAGACCCTAAAGGAACTCTCTCTTATATAAAAGATGCTATTAAAAATGGTAAAACCATAACTGTTGGTAGTTGCAAATTTAAAATGGAACAAAAATAATGACTGAACAAAAATTTTCAACTTTAAATCTCTCAAAAGAGATGATTGCAAACCTAGATAAAATAGGGTATAACTCAATGACTCCTATTCAAGCAGAGTCTCTTCCTTTTATACTAGATAAAAAAGATATTATCGCTCAAGCAAAAACAGGAAGTGGAAAAACTGCTGCTTTTGGAATTGGCTTATTAAGTAACTTAGAGGTAAAAAAGTTTCGTGTTCAAACACTTGTACTTTGCCCTACTCGTGAACTAGCAGATCAAGTAGCAAAAGAGTTACGTGTAATTGCTAAATTTGCTCACAATATTAAAATTCTTACTCTTGTTGGTGGTGCTGCTTTTGGTCCACAACTTGGTTCTCTTCGTCATGGGGCTCATATTATTGTTGGAACACCAGGTAGAGTTTTAAAACATCTTAACAAAGAGACTCTAAACCTTGAAAATATGAATACACTTGTTTTAGATGAAGCAGATAGAATGTTAGATATGGGGTTTATTGAAGAGATAGAACAAGTATTAGCATTTGCACCTAAAGAGCGTCAAACTCTTCTTTTTTCTGCAACATATCCAACTGAAATAATCTCTTTAAGTAAAAGACTTCAAAATGATGCTGTATCTATAAAAACTAAATCTATCGAATCTATAAATAAAATCACTGAAAGATTTTATGAGAGTGAAAATAAACTTCAAACTATGATAAATATTTTTAGCACTTTCAATCCTTCTAATGTTATTGTATTTTGTAATACAAAAGTAGAGACTGATGAGATAGCAAAAAAACTTCAAGACCAAAAGATAGATGCTTTAGCACTTCATGGAGATATGGAACAATACGATAGAAATGATGTTTTAGTTCAATTTTCAAATAGAAGTGCAAGAGTTTTAGTAGCAACAGATGTTGCAGCACGTGGTCTTGATATAAAAGAGTTAGCGATGGTTGTAAACTATGATTTACCTCATGGAGAAGAGACATATACTCATAGAATAGGACGTACTGGACGAGCAGGAGCAGAGGGTTTAGCTTTTACTATTTATAGTGCTTGGGAAAGTGAAAAGATTAATGACTATCAAAATGAGAGTAGAATTTTTGAAGATGCAGATAAACTACAATCAAAAAAGAACTTTGATATGAAACCTGATAATGTTACTCTTGTTATAGAGGGTGGTAAAAAAGATAAACTTCGAGCAGGTGATTTACTTGGTGCATTGACTGGTGATGCTGGTCTTAACGGGAGTTCTATCGGTAAAATTGATATTTATGATAGACAAGCTTATGTAGCGATTGAAAGAAAATTTATAGATGATGCTCAAAGAAAATTATCGAATGGTAGAATTAAAAATAAAAAGTTTTCTGCTTGGATTTTATAGATGAAAGATTTATATTTAGGAAGAGAACCGATAATAGATGCAAACTCAACACTTTGTACTTATGAAGTTTTGTATAAATTTGAACATTCAACTAAGCAATAAAAATGATACTTAAAAATATTTTAATCACAGATGATAGTATAACTGCAAGAAGACTTTTAACTTTTCATCTCAAAGAATATAAACCTGCACATTTTGACATTTTAAGTGCAAAAGATGGTGCAGATGCTCTTTTTATGTTAAGAGATAATGAAGTTGATATACTTTTTTTAGATCTGACTATGCCTATCGTAGATGGATATAGTGTTGCAGAGTTTATTCATGATAGAAAATTAAAAGTTACTATCGTGATTATCGCTGCTAGTTTAGATAAAAATGCGATATTAAAATTAAGTAAACTTGGCATAAAACATTTTTTAGCTAAACCAATAGAAAAAGATAGAATGGTACAGATATTAGATGAACTAATTTTAGATAAATAATGGATAGACTACAAGATTATTTAAACTCTCATGAATTAGGAGAGATCCATCCATCAGATGTTGCAAAACTCCTCAAAAATCTTGATGATACTCAATTTTCTAATGCAATAAAACTTATTCCTCGTGATATTTTAGGTGATGTTACACTTGCTCTTCCAGATAGATATTTTGATGATGTTGTTGATACTCTTAGTGTAGATGAGCTTTGTCATGCAATTAGTGAACTAGAATCTGATGATCAAACAGATTTTATGCAAGAACTTGAGGAGTATGATGAAAATATAGCTTTAAAAGTTTTTAATACTCTCCATGAAGATGATAAAAAAGAGATTACTAAACTTCAAACTTATAATGAAGATGAAGCGGGTGCATATATGCAACTCGAAATTTTTACCGCTTCAAAAGATGAGATAGTTCAAGATGTTATTAAAAAATTTGCTCAATTAAGAAAAGATAATATCCTTGAAAATGTTCAAAACCTTTTTATCACTTGTGAAGATAAAAAACTTCGTTATACTGTTAAACTTGATGATTTACTTATATTTGATTTCTCTAAAACTCTCAAAGAAAATATAAACTCTTCAGATGAAAGCTTTGAACCAAAGATGGCAAAAGATAGAGAAGATATAAAAGCTGTTGTTCACTATTTTGAAGAGTATAACCTTTCTGTAATGCCGATTGTTAATGAATATGGTATATTATTAGGAAGAATTACATCTGATGATATTTATGATATTATCAATGAACAAGCAACCGAACAGATGTATAACCTTGCAGGTGTTGATGATGAAGCAGAAGAGGATGATAATATTTTCCAAGCGGGGAAAAAACGAGCTACTTGGTTATCTATAAATCTTTTTACAGCTATTGGAGCATCTTTAGTCATAGGTTTCTTTGCAGATACCTTAGAAAGTATGGTTGCACTCGCTATTTTAATGCCTATTGTTGCATCAATGGGTGGAAATGCAGGAACACAAAGTTTAACTGTAGTTGTACGTCAATTAGCACTTGGAGATATCTCAAAAGGGGACGCAAATAGAATTATTAAAAAAGAGATTACCATATCCTTAGCTAATGGACTGATATTTGCTATAATTATAGGTATTATCTCTTGGATCTGGTTTGATATGATAATGATAGGAGTTGTGATAGCTCTTAGTATGATTATCAACCTTTTTATTGCTGGTTTTTTTGGAGCGACTATACCACTTTTTTTACAAAAAATGGATATAGATCCTGCTATAGGAAGCACAGTAATTTTAACAACGGTCACCGATATTGTTGGCTTTTTTAGCTTTTTAGGTTTAGCAACCTATATTTTACTTTAAGGATTTTGTAAAACTTGGATTTATTAATATTATTTTTTGTACTGGCTGTTGGGGTATCATTTATATGCTCCATCTTAGAATCTGTACTTTTATCTGTAAACATGTCTTATGTTGCAGTTTTAGAAAAAGAAAAACCCTCCGTTGGAAAACTACTCCGCTACCATAAAGAAAACATTAGCAAATCAATCGCTTCTATTTTGATTTTAAACACAATAGCACATACATTAGGTGCTGCCGCTGTTGGTGCTCAAGCTTCTATTATATTTGGAAATGATGCTGTAGTAATTGTTTCAATAATTATGACTTTTGCAATACTTTTTTTATCTGAAATTATTCCAAAAACAATTGGTGCTGTTTATTGGAAACAGTTAGCACCTGTCTCAGCACAATTTATTAGAGTATTTATTTGGATAACTTACCCTATTATTTTAACAACACTCTTTGTAACAGATAAAATTTCTAAAGGGCAAAATGATGCTCACTCCTTAACAAAAGAGGAACTCTTAGAAAGTATGCTAATTAGTGAAGATAAAGGTATTATAGATGAAAAAGAATCAGATGTAATCGAAAATATTTTAAACCTTAATAATATTAAAGTTGCCGAAGTTCTCACACCTAGAAGTGTTGTTTTTGCACTCAATGAAAATATTACAATTAAAGAGGTGATAAACACAAAAGAAGATATTTTTAAATTTTCTCGTATTCCTGTTTATCACGAATCTATCGAAGATGTTGTTGGAATTGTAATGACCAAAAAAATTTTTAAACAAGCGTTAGAGGATGATAATGTAACATTAGGTTCAATTAAAAAAGAGATCTTTGCAATTAATGAAAATATACCTGTAAGTAAAGCTCTTGACCTTTTTATAGCAAAAAAAGACCATATGTTTTTAGTAACAGATAACTACGATCAAACAGAAGGTATTATCACTTTAGAAGATTGTGTTGAAACAATCTTAGGTATAGAGATTGTTGATGAAAGTGATTCAACAGTAGATATGCGAGAATTAGCAAAGCAGAAAATGAAACAAAAAAGAAAAGCAAAAATAATTCACGAAAGCTAAATAAATGAACTATAAATATATCAAAGAGATAGATATTAAAGAACTTAATATCTATCACGAACTACGAGATAAAGCATTTAAAGCAGATAATAGTTTTATAGCAGATAGCCCTAAAGTTGTAAATATTCTTTTAAAAACAGATATAGAAGTAAAAAGTATTCTTGCTACTCAAGAGTACTATGATAAATTTAGTGAACTTATAGAAAAGAAAAATATCCCTATCTTATATATTGTAAATAAACAAGAGATGCAAAAAATAGTTGGTCATAAAGTACACCATAACTGTATGATGCACGGTATTCGTCCTCAACAAACTCCTTTAAATAATTTAGATGATAAAATAATTATGTTAGATGCGATCACTTCAACAGAAAATATAGGCTCCATAGCAAGAAGTGCTGCTGCCTTAGGTGTTAATTCATATCTTATTCCAGATAATGCTCCTAACCCTTACTCACGCCGTTCATTGAGAGTCTCAATGGGTCATATCTCAAAATTAAAATATAATATTTATAATAATATATTTCAAACGATAAAAGAGTTACAAAATAATGGTTATAAAATATATGCAGCCGAAGTATCTAAAAGCTCTATAAAACTTCAAAATATCTCTGTTGCTAAAAAATGGGTTTTATTAATGGGTCACGAAGGAAAAGGCTTATCTCAAGAGATAATAGATATTTGTGATGAGTGTGTTGAGATAGAGATGGCAAGTGATGTTAGAAGTTTTAATGTTGGAGTTGCTTCTTCTATTTTAATGTATCAATTCCTAAATAATTAGTGTTTACTGAGTATTAACTTATAATTATTACAATTACCCATCTCAATTATGTTTTCCCCCTTTCATAATTTGAGAATATATACTCTTAACATTTTTTTAATACTCAAGCTTACTTATCCCATCCAGACATTTTAAGCTTGAGTATTTCTTTTTTTACTTTTTATCAATTAAAGGCTTTATTATCATACTAAATAAACATACCCTCATAGAACAATTTCGTACATTTTACTCAACTCATAACCCTAAAAACTTTGAAGATGCAATTGAAAAATTTGCCATTTTTGGTGGTGTAAATTGGAGTAATATTGACACAAGTAAATCCTCTATTGAACTTGTTGAAAATTTTATACTTACAGACTTTAGATATATTCGTAATGATGTAACTGAGCTAACAACAGGGATGCCTCTATATCATTCTATTCTTACTGGAATAGCAATGGGAGATGGAAGAACAAACACAGCCTTTAAACGAGCTAATATCTCTGCTGAAGTTGGTTTAAACGCTATAGATGAATTATGTGATAGTGGAATTATCAAACTCCAAAAAGGAAATAAATTTTTCACATCATGGAGTGAAAATGAAAGTGTTAATAATAAATTATTTTTTACTTCACCTTTTTTAAGGTTTTGGTTTACATTTATCTCACCAATTTTTAAAGGTATTCGTGATGGTGACTATAAAGAGTTTCGCCAAAGATTTATTAACCGTCAAAATGAATTTATTCAACTTCCATTTATTCAACTTTCACATGAACTTATAAAACTTAACTTTACGCAAGACCCTATAGTTGAGATAGGAACATATTGGGATAATGATATAGAACTAGATATTTTTGCAAAAACAAAATCTGGTAAAATAATTGCAGGTAGTTGTAAATATACAAATACTAAAGTTAAAAAAAGTGAACTTACAAAACTCCAAGAGAGTTGTAGAAAATCAAATATTAATCCTGATATTATTATATTTGTTGCTAAAAGTGGTTATTCAAATGAATTAAAATCTCTTAAAGATGAAAATTTAAAACTTCTTAGTCTTAAACACTTTAGAAAATTAGTTTCTTAATCAATACCTTAGCCAAAAAAAATAGCTAAAGCAAAGTTATAGTAATATCTTTCTAGCATGAAAAAAAATTACATAATCAGATAATAACCAAACTAAGTGAAATAATAGATAAAAGAACTCTACAACAATTAGAGATAATCATAATAGCGATAATGAGTATGAAAGGAAGAGTGACGATGCTAGGAATCTCCAGATGGAGTGACAAGTATAGTTATAAAACGATAGAGAGGTTTTTTGATAAAAAAATAGATTGGCTAGGGATAAAATGGCAATTAATCAAAGGCAAGATAGCAGATAGAGAGATTATTTTAGTAGCTGATGAAACAACAATAAGTAAGGCAGGAAAATCTACTTATGGCTTAGGGTATTTTTATGCTGGATTACAATAAGTAAATCCGATGAAAAATAAAACAAACCTTAAACTCAATATGCTAATTCAAATAATTCAGCACTAAAATCATCACGATAATGGCAAGCTCGTTTAATATCTGCCATTATAGTTTTACCAGTAGATAATACCTTTTTAT
>CAZXSD010000072.1:1778-9384 GCA_964642985.1 uncultured Sulfurimonas sp. | reverse complement strand
TACTGAACATTTCTGTTCTATGATGAGTTTCGCTCAAAATATAGAAGATGCTTAAAAAGGTAACTTATTATTTAAGTATCAACTTCTTTTTAAACTATTTACTCTCCTTTTCCTATTTTATAGGAGGGTAAATATACTCTTTTTTGATATAATCCTCTTATGTTACAACTAATTAAAAAACTTTTTTACTTAACTTTTATGTTAATTTTAATCTCACTAATCTCATTTTTAGCTATTCACTCAGCACCCAATAGTTTTTTTGGAGCAGGGGAGTTAAATCCAAATATGACACCTAAAGCTATTGAAGCTTTAAAAGCAGTATATGGACTTGATAAATCTTTATCTCAACAGTATATGGATTGGATAATAAATATAGTAACTTTAAACTTTGGTATCTCCTTTGTAAGTGGTCAAGATGTTTCGGATGAGATATTAAAGAGAGTTCCTGTTACTCTTTTTATGAACTTTATAGCCTTGATAACTGTATTTGGATTATCACTTTATCTTGGAATAAAATCAGCACTGCATTTTGAAGAGAGGATAGATTATATTATCCGTCAAATCTCTTTAATCTCTTTTTCTATGCCATCATTTTATTTAGCACTTATTCTTATTATTATTTTTAGTGTAAATTTTGATATTTTTCCTATTGCAGGATTACATTCCGTTGAAGAAAAAACTGGTTTTGCAGAGTATTTAGATATGGCTTGGCATCTATTTTTACCTATAAGTGTGATGATTTTTGTAGGTTTAGGGAGTATGATAATCTATATACGTTCTCTTACTTTAGAGATTTTAAAAAGTGATTATTACTATTTTGCACTTTCTCGTGGATTATCTCAAAAACAGCTTTTAAGATTTTATATCTTACCAAATCTATTACCTCCCATAATAACACTACTAGGTCTTTCACTTCCTGGACTTATCGGTGGAAGTGTTATTTTAGAATCTATATTTGGTATAGAGGGGATGGGTCAGCTATTTTTTATGAGTGCTTTAAGTCGTGATTATCCAATTATTATGGGTACTTTAATGATTACCTCTTTTTTAACACTTCTTGGAAATATGGTAGCAGACTTAATTTTAATGAGATTAAATCCTTATATCGGAAGATAGGGATTACTGAATAATTCCAGTTCCAACAGAGTTTGCACTATGATAAATCGTACTACCATTTTTTCGAGCATAATATTTCATAAGTAGCTTTTGAAGAGTTGGCTCTATTGATGGTGCAAACCAAGCATTATTACTCATAGCTATCACAAAATCTACATCCCCCTCATAAATCTCTTGACAAGTCACTTCATAGCATATAGCATTTCGAAATTTAACACCTTTAATAATAAAATCAGTAGGCTCTTTAGCCCCAATAAAATCGGAAGACCCCGCAAAAAAAGTTTTGTTTATAAAATCTCTAGCAAAAGAGGGAAGGGGAATATACTCTCCAAAAGGGACTAATATAACTTTTTTAGCTATCTCATACTTTCCATCTTGAAACATATAGGCAACATTATATTTTAGATTATTTTCACGATAAAGAGAACCTGCAATAATAGTTATTTTTTTTGATAATTTTAAGAGTTCTGTTTTGAGGTATAAATTTTTATTCATATAGAGAGGAAAAACTGATTCTGGTAAAACTACTACATCATAGTTATTTTTAATAGCACTCTTTATCTCTTTAAAAACTAAATTTATAGTTGGTTGTAAAGCTTTTCTTGTCCATTTCTCCTCTTGTTTTATATCTGTTGCTACAAGTTTTATTGTAAGTGGTGCTATTTTTTGTTGTGGTGTTGTAAAGTTTATAGCTAATAAAATTAAAAGTAGAGGAGTAAATCGAAATCTATTTTGAATAAATGAGGGAAGAGTTAGAGCTAGTAAAATGATAGCTAATTGATATTTGAAAATACCGATATAGCTATCTACAAAAATAAGCTCAATCTGCAACCAATTAAAATCGAAAGGCTCAAAAAAACTAAGTCCAAGAAGTAAAAAAGCTCGAATATATATTTTATCTGTAAGTGCTAAAACACCAAAGAAAAGCATATATATAAATCCAAAACCTACTGTAATAATAGGTGTCATATAACCAACACCTTGATATTTAAAACTATACCCTATCCAATAAAACCAAAGAAGCCCTATCAAAAATCCAGCTATCAAAATAGAGCGTTTAGGGATATAGAGTAAAAGAGCTAAAGCACTTAATCCAAAGAGAGTGTTTATAAGTTTATTTGTGAGTGAGTAGTGTTCGAAATAGATAAAGGCACTGAAAAGAATGGCAGTTATTATGCCAAGTAAGATATTTTTTGTTAAATTATTCATAACAAAATTATACTTAACTTATCCATCTATTAGCATAAATCGTGTATAATCGAAACAATTCTAAAAATAAAAGGAACTTAAATAATGGAAATTGTATCTCAGTTATTACCATTCGTATTTTTAATTGCAATTATGTATTTTGTAATTATTCGCCCTCAGCAAAAAGAGGCTAAGAGTAGAGAAGAGATGATTAAATCTCTTAAAAAAGGTGATAAAATCGTTACTAATGGTGGTTTTATAGTTACTGTTCATAAGGTTGAAGAGAACTTTTTGAGTGTTAAAATGAATGATGATGTAGTTACAAAAATTACAAAAGATTCTATCGCAAGAAAGTACGAGGATGAAGCTTAATTATCGCATAGTTATTTTTGGACTTGCAATAATTTTTGGTGTTTATTTTTCTTTACCATCTCTGCTTCAAACAGAAGATGGTAAGAAAATTACTTTAGGTCTTGATTTACAAGGCGGTCTGCATATGCTTCTAGGTGTCAAAACAGAAGAAGCAACTAAATCACATATAAAATCTATAGCATCAAGTATTAAACGTTTTACAGATAGAAATGATATTCTAGTTGATAATTTTTCGTTTGATGACAATGGTGTAGTATTTAATGTTTTAGATACAGACGAAATTCCTAAAGTACAAAAATATCTTAAAGAGATTGAAGGTTCAATTGTAACTATAAACGGAGAACAAGTATCTTTAGTTTTAACTCAAGAGGAGATAGCTCGAACTGAAAAAGAAGCTATATCTCAAGCGATTGAAACTATTAGAAATAGACTAAATCAGTTTGGTTTAGCTGAACCAGTTGTTGCTCGTCAAGGTGCTGAAAAAATTCTTGTTCAACTAGCAGGTATTAAAACTCAGGAGGAGGAACAAAGAGCCCGTGAACTTATCTCTCGTTCTGCAAAACTTGAGTTGATGGCTATTGATGAAGATAGAAATGCTCGTGTTCAAAATATGAGTAATTCAGATGCTGCTGAGTATGGTGATATTATTTTACCAGATGCTAAAAATCCAGCTATGAAATATTTAGTTCGTGAGATTCCTATTTTAGATGGTGGAATGCTTGTAGATGCTTCTATGGGCTTTGACCAAAATAATAGACCTCTTATTAACTTTAAGTTAAATGCAGAGGGTGCTGAAATATTTGCTGAGTTTACTGGAAATAATGTAGGGAAACGTTTAGCCGTAGTTCTTGATGGTCAGGTTTATTCTGCTCCAAATATCAATGAACGTATCGGTGGAGGAAGTGGTCAAATCTCTGGAAGCTATACTGTTATGGAAGCAAAAGATTTAGCTATTGCTTTACGTTCAGGTTCACTTCTTGCTCCTATATACTTAATGGAAAAACGTTCAGTTGGACCAAGTTTAGGTGCTGATAGTATTCAAGCGAGTTTAATAGCTCTTATTGGTGGATTTGTTTTAGTTATTCTATTTATGATTGTATATTATGGATTAGCTGGAATTATTGCAAATATTGCATTGATTGCTAATCTATTGATTATTCTAGCTATTATGAGTCTTTTTGGTGCTACATTAACACTTCCAGGTATGGCAGGTATTGTTCTTACCGTTGGTATGGCAGTTGATGCAAATGTTATTATATCTGAGAGAATTCGTGAGTTGATTTATGAAGGTAAATCTATGCATAAAGCTATCAATGATGGATATGCAAATGCTATGCGTGCTATTTTAGATGCTAACATCACTACGTTAATCGCTACAACTGTTTTATATGCGTATGGAACAGGTGCTATTAAAGGTTTTGCTATCACTATGAGTATAGGTATTTTAGCTTCTATGCTAACGGCAATTATTGGTACACATGGTATCTATACAATGTTAGAAAATAGAATTTCTAAAACTAAAAATAACCGTCTATGGTTTGGGATTAAAGGGTAATTATGGAATTTTTTAAATATACAAGAACCTTTAATCTTATGGGTCAATCAAAAAATGCGATGATAGCGTCTCTTGTTTTACTTATTCTCTCTTATGCTCTTCTTGCAACAAAAGGTCTTAACTACGGTGTAGACTTTGCAGGTGGAACTATTGTTCAAGTAAAATATGATAAAGATGCACCAATAGATGCAATGCGAGATAAGTTAAAAACAAATGAGATTTTTGCAGGTGCTTCTATTACTGAATTTGGTTCTCCAGATGAAGTGGTTATCCGTATGAAAAGTACAAGTGGAAATGTCAGCACAGATATTGGTGATTTAACTCGTGAAGCACTTAAAGGCACAGGTAATTTTGAAGTTCGACGTGTTGATATAGTTGGTCCAACAGTAGGTGCAGAGTTAAAAGAGAAAGGGATGATGTCTTTACTTTTAGCTGTTATCGGGATATTAATATATATAGCATTTAGATTTGAGTGGCGTTTTGCTGTCGCTTCAATCTTTGCTCTTGTTCATGATGTTTCTATCGCACTTGGAGCTATCACACTTGTTGGACTTGATGTAAATCTTGATGTTCTAGCTGCACTTCTTACCATTTTAGGGTATTCCTTAAATGATACAATTATCGTTTTTGACCGTATTAGAGAGGGTGTTGCAAAATCTAAATCAACAGATTTAATAGATATTGTAAATGAGTCTGTAACAAGAACATTAGCAAGAACAACGTTGACATCTTTAACAACTTTCTTTGTTGTATTTACACTTTTTATGTTTGGTGGTGAAATTATTCATTCTTTTGCATTTACACTTTTAGTAGGTGTTATTGTAGGAACATACTCATCTATCTTTGTAGCTTCTCCTATTTTAATATGGTTTGGTTTTGATGTGAAAAAATATCACGAAAAACTAGCAGTAAAATCTAAAAGAGAAGCTGAAAAGCAGAGAATGCGTGACCAGTTTGAATCAGGTGTTATGTAGACTAAGAGTTTTCTCTTAGTCTAAAGACCAATTTATTAGATATAATCCTCCCTATGAATCTATTAACAGCAAAAAATATATCCCACACTTTTGAATATGAACTTTTTAATAATGTATCATTAGACCTCAAGCAAAAAGAGTCAATAGCTATTATCGGTGCAAGTGGTAGTGGTAAATCTACTCTTTTACATATCTTTTCAAGCTTATTACAAGCAGATAATGGAACAATCACTCTTTTTAATGAAGATATTTCAAAGATGAGAAAAAAAAGATTAACTCAAGTTAAAAGAGATTCTTTAGGTCTTATTTTTCAATCTCACTATCTTTTTAAAGGTTTTACTGCTTATGAAAATTTGGAAGTAGCATCTATTTTATCTCAACAAAATATAGATGAGGTACTTTTAGATAAGCTTGGTGTCTTAGAACTTATACAGCAAAAAGTTACAGAACTCTCAGGTGGACAACAGCAACGTATCTCTATCGCTAGAGTTTTGACGAAACAACCTAAAATTATTTTTGCAGATGAACCAACAGGAAATTTAGATAAAAAAACAGCTCATAATGTTATGAATTTACTTTTTGAATATATAGAAGAAAAAAATGCTGGAATGATTTTGGTAACACATGATGAAGAACTTGCATATATGTGTAAAAAAGTTTATAAACTTGAAAATAAAGAACTTATTCAAACTAAATAGATGGAATTAGCAACGATATTTACTGAAACTTATGTTGTAGGATTTCTTTTACTTTTTTTTCGATTTGGAGCTCTATTTTTAGCTACTCCTATATTTTCACATAATAATATTCCTATGACTATAAAAACAGCTATGGCATTTTTTTTTACAATAGTGTTTTACTCATCTATGCCTCCTCTTACTATTGAAATAAATGTTTTAACTATTGGATTAGCAATTTTAAGTGAGCTGTTTTTTGGTTTAGCGATAGGAGTAGTTTTACTTTTGGCATATCATGTTATAACCTTTGCAGGTGGACAAATATCTTTTATGATGGGTTTCTCGATGGCAAGTGCCATAGACCCTCAATCTGGTGTTACTATGCCTATTATCTCTCAGTTTTTATCTTTAATGGGTTTAATGGTTTTACTTGAAATAGACTTACATCATTGGTTACTGATATTTATAGACCACTCTTTGAGTTCCATTCCACTAGGTGGTTTTTTAATGCAGGAAAACCTGTTTAAATATATTATTCATGCTGCTTCAAATATGTTTGTGGTAGGCTTTATGATAGCTTTTCCTATTACTGCTTTATCTTGGTTAGCAGATGTTATATTTGGTATGTTGATGAAAACAATGCCTCAATTTAATCTTCTTGTAATAGGTTTTCCAATTAAAATTATGGTTGCATTTGCGGTATTAATCGCTACATTTACCTCTACAATGCTTATATTAAAAGCTCAAATGCAAGACGCATTTAATGCTTTAGAGATGTTTTTTTCGATACAATGACAATAAATAGAAGCTCTCATAAGGAATATAAGTGAAAATCTTACTTTTAAATGATAATCCCGTAGTTAATAAATTAGTAACACTCAGTGCGCAAAAAACTTCAGATGAGTTAGATGCTGTCAGTTCTCTTGATGAGGCTAAACATAATCATTATGATCTGTTAGTTCTGGATGATACAGTTTACAATCAAGAATTATTAGATGAAATAGCAAATAAAATCACTTATAGTAAATCATTATTTATATATTCAAAAACTTCAAAAGAGGTAGCAGGGTTTACATCTACACTTAAAAAACCTTTCTTACCTACAGATTTAGTTGAACGATTTTCTATTATGGCTAAAGAGATAAATCAATCAGAACCAGAGTTAGTAGAAGAGGAGTTAGATACTCTTGAAGATATTGATTTGGATGAACTCTCTTTAGATGATAATTTGGAGGGAGACGATATAGACAGTGATCTTTCTTTAGATGAATTAGCGTTAGATGATGATTTGGATTTAGAAGATATAGATACAACAATATTAGACTCCTCTTTAGATGATATTTTAGACGAAGAGATTGAAGAAGAAACACCAACTGTATTAGATGAAGATGATTTACAAGAGGTAAAAGATCTTTTAGAAGATACAGAAGAAACTTTACCAGCACTTGAAGAAGATGATAAACTAGAGTCATTAGATTTAGAAGAGGAACTTTCTGATATAGTAGAAGATGAATCCTTAGATGATTTAGAGAGCAGTAATTCAAATGATATGGTTTTAGATGAAGAGGAACTTCAAGAGGTAAAAGATTTACTAGAAGAAACAGAAGAGGTTTTACCAGACTTAGAAGAGGAAACTCCTGAAGAAGAAGTTGAAGAAGAGTTAGAAATTGAAGAGGAAACTCCTGAAGAAGAAGTTGAAGAAGAGTTAGAAATTGAAGAGGAAA
>CAZXSD010000072.1:0-1678 GCA_964642985.1 uncultured Sulfurimonas sp. | reverse complement strand
CTCCTGAAGAAGAAGTTGAAGAAGAGCTAGAGATTGAAGAGGAAACTCTTGAAGAATTGCCAATAGATGTACTTGATAGCTTAAATAGTAGAGATATTAAAATGGCTGTTGGTGAAGAGGTAGAAGAACTCTCAGAAGTAAAAGAGGTTCAAAATACTCCAGAAGTTGAAATGCTTGAAGAAGTTGAAGAGATAGATAAAAATGTTCAAGATTTAAAAAATCTTTTAACAGCACTTTCTGATAAAAATGTAGCAGCATCTTTAAAAGGTATGAAAATTAGTGTAAACATTACAATAGGTGGAGACTAATGAGTAAATTAAGTGGTGTAATATTAGTTTTATCAGGACCAAGTGGTGCAGGAAAAAGCTCTTTAATTAAAAAAATTTCTGATGATATTGGAGATTATTATTTCTCTATATCTACAACTACTCGTCCTATTAGAGAGGGTGAAGTGGACGGTGTAGATTATTTCTTTGTTTCTAAAGAGGAGTTTGAAAAAGATATTGAAGCGGATAACTTCTTAGAATATGCTACTGTTCATGGAAACTATTATGGAACATCTCTTAAACCTGTAAGAGAAGCTTTAAACAAAGGACAACTTGTACTATTTGATATTGATGTTCAAGGAAATGATATTGTTCAAAATAGAATGGGTGATTTAATTACATCTGTTTTTATAAGTACACCAACACTCTCTATTTTAAAAAATAGATTAGAATCACGTGCTACTGACTCTCAAGAGATTATAGATAATCGTATTAAGATGGCAAAAAAAGAGATACAAAGAATCTCTGAATATGACTATCTCATTGTAAATGATGTTTTAGATGAAGCTGCTGAAAAATTAAAAACCATTGTAGATATTGCAAAGCTAAAAGTTTCAAAAAATGAGATAAATAGTTTTGTACAAAAGTGGGAAGATATTTAGAGTAGTTACAGCAAATTATAGCTATACTCTCAATAATTTATTTAAAATAAAAGGACATATACTATGGGAATGCCTAGTGGAACAGAACTATTAATAATCTTCGGAATTATCGTACTACTTTTTGGTGCGAAAAAAATACCTGATTTA
Organism: uncultured Sulfurimonas sp.; assembly: GCA_964642985.1. Classification (GTDB taxonomy): domain Bacteria; phylum Campylobacterota; class Campylobacteria; order Campylobacterales; family Sulfurimonadaceae; genus Sulfurimonas. The sequence continues at coordinate 603 of CAZXSD010000072.1, read as the reverse complement.
GCAAAAGGAATTGGTAAAGGTATCAAAAACTTTAAAGCAGAGATGAAAGATGGTGATGAAAATCCTGTTGTTGCATCATCAACTGAACCAACTAAAAAAGTAGAAACAGAAGCTCCAGTAGCCACAGCTACAACAGAAGCTCCAAAAACTACTACAACTACACAAGCTTAATCTTGAAGCAACGTGTATCCGCGATACTTCGCGAAAAACTAGGGCGTGAAGTCGTCCTAGAGAAACCCCGTGACCGCTCTTTTGGTCATTTTGCCACTCCTATTGCTTTTTCACTTGCTAAAGAGTTAAGAAAATCTCCTATGATTATTGCTGAAGAACTTGCTACATCTTTTGGTGAGAGTGATGTTTTTTCAAGTGTAGAATCTGTAAAGGGTTATTTGAACTTTCGTTTAAGTGAAGATTTTTTAAGTGAATATGCTACTTGGGCTTTAGATAATCCCCAAAAATTTGCAACACAAGAGAAGGGCGAAAAAATCCTTTTAGAGTTTGTATCTGCAAATCCGACTGGTCCTCTTCACATAGGTCATGCTCGTGGTGCTGTTTATGGAGATACTCTTTATAGACTTGCAAAACATTTGGGTTATGACATCA
>CAZXSD010000071.1:0-9534 GCA_964642985.1 uncultured Sulfurimonas sp. | reverse complement strand
ATGGTACCAGAGATGGGATTTGAACCCACAAGCCCGAAGGCGGCGGATTTTGAATCCGCTATGTATACCGTTCCATCACTCTGGCTAGTTATGAAGAATGACATTGTAACCATAACTTCCTTAAATATTTCAAATTTCTACATAGAAATACTTTTTTGTCGATATAATTAGAATAATATAAAAATATATTTATTGTGGAGGTATATTATGAGAGTAACGTCTAGTATGTATTACGAAAATCTGTATGGAACTAATAACTCTAAAATTCAATCAAAGTTTTTTGATGTAAATAAACAGATAGCATCTGGTCTTTCTATTCAATATGCAAGTGATGATGTTGCTACTTTTTCTCAAACGATGAGACTTGATAACGAGATTACTGTTCTTCAGCAGATTAAAAGTAGTACAGATAATGGATATAAAATATCTAATCAGACAGATATTGTTTTAAATGAGTTTGAAACATCTGTGACAAAGATGCGTACTCTTATGATTTCTGCTTCTAATGGAACAAATGATGAAACATCTATGGATGCTATTGCTGCTGAGCTTAGAGGAATAGAGGAGCATTTAGTTTCACTGGCAAACACTTCTATAAATGGACAATTTCTTTTTTCAGGGTCGGCTACGAATGTAAAACCGATTAGTGAAGATGGAACATACAATGGAAATGATATAACATTACACTCATTTTTAGGTTCAAATAAAGAACAAGCTTATAATTTATCAGGAACAGAACTATTTTTAGGTGAAGAAACAGCAGTTAAACGTAAAGTGACTACAAATATTATAAATCCAAATCTAATATCAAAATATAAAATACTGCAAACAAGTACGAATACAGATGGTGTAAAAGCATTAAGTGCTTCTAGCACTATTCGTGAGCTTATGGGCGATACAGATAATAGTACAGCAACTTCAAATCAACATTTTTTCTATGTAAGAGGTGTTGAAAGCGATGGTACAGCATTTAATAGTAAAATTGAGATGCAAGATAGAAATAAAATAGAGGATTTACTTGATAAAATAGGAAGTGCTTACGGAAATACATCAAATGTACAATCTGTAAATGTAACAATAAATTCTTACGGACAGATAGAAGTAGAAGATAAACTTAACGGATCTTCAAAACTTGATTTTCATATAGTTGGTGCAGTTGATTTTAGTGGTGGTGGAAAAGCTGATGTTTTAAAAATTTCTGATTTAGATGATGGAGAAACTAACTTTGATGAGATAATAAATCCAACAGTAACACCTCAATTATATGTAAAAGAGTTTGTACGTTCTCCTTTTTCATCTGCCAATAGTGATATTCAAAATATAGATGCTCTTTTATATGACCAAACACAGTTTACTAAAAATGGCTCAAAACTCTCTTCAAATGTTTCTCAGATAGTTAAAGGAACAAATGAATTTGCTTCTGCTTCTTCAAAATTAAGAGATGTGGCAGACTTATCGCAAACAAATGTAAATACATTAGATGGAACTTCATTTAATTTTACAGGGTCAAGTATTAGTGGTAGGAATTTTGATGTAGAATTTGATATGAAAAGTAGTGTAAATGGTGGTTCTTCTTTTACCGTAGATGGAACAGCATATACAATTTTTGATATGGGTACACCCCGTAGTGCAACAGATTCTGATGATATGACATATCAACAGTTAATGAATGTTGTTAATATGGTTATGACAGATACATTACCAGCAGATGATACAGTAGAGAGTTTTGATAAAGCGATAACGACAGCAAGTTTCTTAGGTGAAACCGTATTAAGTGATGATGGTAAACTTTCTTTTGATGAATTAAATGCTATTGGAGATACTAGAGCAACATTGTCTATGTATGATTCAAACAGTGGAGATTTCTTAAAACCAGCAAGTGTTCTCTCTTTTAACTCCAATAATGCACTTACTATTAGTGATGCAAAAACAGATTTTTTTAAAACTATTGATGATGTTATTAGTTCAGTGGAAAACTATAAAACTATAGCAAATGCGAATGTAATTGGTGGAGATATGAGAAATATAGGTATGGAACATTCAATTCAAAGTTTGGATAATATTTATGACCATATCTTAAAATCACACTCTAAGGTTGGTGCGCAATCAAATTCATTGTCAGCATCTCTTGAAAGAACAGAACTTTTAGAAATTTCAACAATGACATTGCGTTCATCTGTTGTTGATACAGATTTAGCAAAAGCATCGTTAGAATTAACACAAATTACACTTAACTATGAGGCGATGCTTTCAACTGTTGGAAAAGTTTCAAAATTGAGTTTACTTAACTATTTATAGGCTATATATTTCGCTATAATTCTTTTAAATTTTTTTAAAGGAATTATAACTTGAAAGACACATTATTTATAATATTAGTTGCTATTCTTGTTTATTTAGGAATATCTACATTTTTTGGGGAAAGTGGATTAATGGGTAGTTTTGGTACTACTTTTTCACTTTTAAATCAGCGTTACTTTGGATATATATCATTTATATATATATTTATACTTATATTACCAATCTATATTTTATATAAAAAACCGAATTTTACTTTTAGAACATTAGAGGCACTAATAGCTCTATTTTTACTATTTTTCTCTGCTCTTTTAGCACAAGCATTAGTTACGGACAGCGATTTAAGTGGTAAGATAGGTTCAGATTTTATGAACTCTTTAGCTCCTTCTATCGGTATTTTCGGTGTATGGATGTTTTTACTTATTATTGTTTTTATAGCAACACTTATCTTGTTAGATAAAACGGCTAAAGAACTTATTGCATTGATTCAAAATCCTTTGAAGAAAAAAAGTTCAACACCAACATTTTTCAATCATACACATCAAACAAATCATAAAGAATTAATTGTTCCTCAAGAGGAGATTATAGAAACTTCTATCTCTAATGTTACAGAAGAAAAAGAGGAGATAATTGTAACAAAAGAGGATGATTCTATAGAAGCAGTTATAGAAGAGGAAAAAGAGATAATTATTATTGAACCGATAAAGGCTCAAGAGATTGAAGTAGTTGAGGAAGTAGTAGTTAAAGAAGAGAAGATAGTTATAGAACAGGTGGAAGAGCAAATTAAAATTGAAGAGTCAGAAGAGATAGTTTTAGTAATAGATGAAACACCTGAACTTATAGAGATAGATATTCCAGAAGAAGAGGAAGTTGTAGAAGAAGAAAAACTTGAAGAGATTCTTGCTGTTGAAGAAGAGAAAGTTTTTGATGAGTCTAATTTCAGAGAGGAAGAACCTGTTATAGAAGAAAAAATAGTTGAGATTGAAGATACACCAACTGTTGTTGAAGAGAGAGCGCAAGAAATTGAAGTTGAAAAAAATGAAGAAGAGAAAGTTTCTGTTATGGTAAGTGAATTAGAAGAAAATACACAACTTCTTGTAGATACGATAGAAAAAGGGGAGGTTGAAAAACCTAATAACTTTATTTTACCATCAGTTGATATTTTACAAGTAGGGGACAAGACTTCTCACTCTATGGATGAAGCTGAACTTGATGCAAAGATAGCTGTTCTTATAGAAAAATTAGCACACTTTAAAATAAATGGCGATGTAGTCCGTACGTATGCAGGTCCTGTTGTTTCAACATTTGAGTTTAAACCAGCATCAAATGTAAAAGTAAGTAAAATTTTAAACCTTCAAGATGATTTAGCGATGGCACTTTCTGCTGAAACTATACGTATTCAAGCCCCTATTCCAGGTAAGGATGTTGTAGGGATTGAGATACCAAATGCAACCGTAGATACGATATATCTTCGTGAACTTTTAGATTCTAAACTGTTTAAAGAGTCCTCTTCTCCTCTTACAATAGCATTAGGAAAAGATATAGTTGGAAAGCCTTTTGTAACAGATTTACGTAAGCTTCCACATCTTCTTATCGCAGGAACAACAGGAAGTGGTAAAAGCGTTGGTATTAACTCTATGATACTTTCATTACTCTATAAAAACTCGCCAGACCAGTTAAGACTGTTAATGATAGACCCTAAAATGCTAGAGTTTTCTATCTATAATGAGATACCGCATCTTCTTACACCTGTTATCACAAAATCTAAAAAAGCTGTTTTAGCACTTGCTAATATGGTTTTAGAGATGGAACGTCGTTATGAACTTATGGCAGACTCAAGAACTAAAAATATAGAAAACTATAATGAAAAAGTTAAAAAAGAGGGTGGAGAATATTTTCCATATATTGTAGTTATTATTGATGAACTTGGAGATTTAATGATGACAAGTGGTAAAGAAGTAGAACACTCTATCGCTAGACTTGCTCAGATGGCTAGAGCTGCTGGTATTCATCTTATCGTTGCCACTCAACGTCCATCTGTTGATGTTGTAACAGGTCTTATTAAAGCTAACTTACCATCTCGTATATCTTATAGAGTAGGACAAAAGATAGATTCTAAAATTATTTTAGACCAGATGGGGGCAGAGTCTTTACTTGGAAAAGGAGATATGCTTTTTACTCCTCCTGGTTCAACAGGTTTAGTCCGTTTACACGCTCCTTGGAGTACAGAAAGTGAAATAGAGGAAATAGTTGAGTTTATAAAATCACAACGTAAACCAAACTATGATAAAAGCTTTTTACTTGATGAAACAGAAAAAATAAATATAGGACAAACAAATATTAATGAAGATGTAGACCCATTATATGAAGAAGCAAAACATATTATTTTATCAGATAGAAAAACTTCTATCTCTTACCTTCAAAGAAAATTACAGATAGGCTATAACCGTTCAGCAAGAATTATAGAGCAGTTGGAGTCTAATAGTGTTTTATCCACACCAAATGTAAAAGGTATTCGGGAAATTATTTTATAATGATGAGAGCAAGATTTACTTTTACAAAATATTATAACTATTTTAATGTACATATAGACAATTTAGAAAAGTTATCGGTTGAACAGATTAAAGAGATAGAGTTATTTGTAAAAAATAGAAAAGGTGTGTTTAATTTTGAAACATACTCTTTTGCTATTCAAAAACGATTGGAATTTTATGAGTTTGTGGTATTGATACAAAATAGCACTATTAATGCTCAGTGTATAGAAAAAGAGAGAGTTGTAAAAGAGAAAAAAAGAATAGGATTTGGTCAGTATAAAGGTATGTTTTATACTGATTTAACCGACTCTTATATTTTGTGGTTAAAGTCTAATTATCATGGTCGGGATAAAATAGATATAGAGGAAGAGTTGAAAAAAAGGTCTTTGTGAAAAAATTACTTTTTCTTCATTAAATCTTGATTCTATTCAAAAATCTTCATCATTATCAAAACTATCTAACTCATTTAGATAAGTAGCCTCTTCTTTCATTTGAAACTCTTTTTCACTCATCATTTTTTCGGAGACAAGAGTTCCAATATGTGTTTTATTTTCAAGATTATAAGAATAGTTGTACATTCCTATTCTTATAAGAAGAAATTATAAATTAAAGAGTAAAATAACACTATAAATAAAGGACTAAAATGAAAACAGCAATTGTTAGTTTATTACTTTTAACAAATCTCTATGCTTATGAAAAAGGCGATACTATCTCTGATGCTATCGCTTCGCACATAGGTTGTACTCAAGATAAAGTTTATGTTATTGATTTTTTTGCTTCTTGGTGTGGGTCTTGTAAAAAAGAGATACCACTTCTTGCTAAAGCAAATACTCAAATAGACAAAGCTAAATTTGAAATTATTGGTATAGATGTAGATAAAAAAATAAAACAGGGCTTGAAGTTTCAAAAAAATCTTAAAGAGGTTGGTAAGTTAAACTTTAGAGTTATTAATGACCCTCAAAATCTTGTTATTAGCGAGTTTTCTCCTATCGGTATGCCAACACTTTACTATGTTAAAAACAAAAAAATTGTTGGAATTATTACTGGTGCAATTGATAATATAGATGCAGTTATATTAAAAGACTTAAAAGAGTTGGAATAGATATGAAAACTATTACAGTATTATCATTACTAAGTGTTCTTTTTTTCTCTGGTTGTATCAAAGAGGTAAAACCTTGGGAAAAAGGAACTTTAGCGAAAAAAACTATGAAAGAGTCAGGAGTTAATCCTATTAATAAACAGTTTGAAGAGCATATCTACTTCTCTAAAGAAGCATCTAAAGGCGGTGGTGGAGTTGCTGGAGGAGGTTGCGGATGCAATTAAAATTATCTTTAATAACAGCTACAATTTTAACGACTATGGCGCTTAATGCTGAAGATTATGTTTCAGTTCAATACTTACAATATAATGAAAATGAAGACAGAACGGATATCTCTGCTCCATCTATTATGATAAACAAAGATTTTGGAACAGATTATACACTGAATGCTAGTTTTGTAGTGGATGTTGTGAGTGGTGCGAGTACAAACTATTATGATGAGGGTTATGATGGAACAAGTAGTGCATCTTATGATTCTTCAAGTGGTGCTTCTGCATTTGCAAGGGGAATAGATGTAAATGCTTCAGATATTGAGTATGGAAATGTTGAGTATGATGATAGACGAGTAGCTGGTAGTTTACTTTTAACAAAGCGTTTTGAGAGTAGAGATGAACTAACAGTTGGTATCAGCCGTTCAAATGAGAGTGATTTTTACTCAACAGAAGCATCTGCTGAATATATGCACTGGGTAGATAGCTCTAAAAACCAATCTATCTCTTTTGGAATGTCATATCAAATAAATGAGATTTTAAAATATTGTAACAGTGTTGGAACTGATGGTTGTAGTGGTGCAAGTCAAGCGATGGATGCAACAGCTATAAATGCACAAGTAAGTTTTTCTCAAAATATAGATAGCACAAGTAATGCAAAAGTTTCACTATTTTTCTCAAATGATGATGGATATTTAGATAATCCATATCTAAATGTTGTAAGAAATTATCAAATAGATGGTACAGCAGATGTAGTGGGAGAGAAACGTCCAGATTCTAAAATAGCTTATGGATTAGCATTAAAATATGTAAATGCTCTTAATGACAACACAACTCTACATTTAGGATATAGATATTACAGTGATGATTGGGGAATTCTTTCTAATACATTGGATGCAGATATATTTTATGAACTTGGCGATGATCTGATATTTAAACTTGGATTACGTGCATATATTCAAAGTGAAGCAGATTTCTTTAGTGGTTATAAAGATTATTTTACTGATGAAAAGTATGCATCAAGTGACCAACGATTGAGTGAATTTAATACTTTTACATATAAGGCAAGTGTAGATTATAAGATATATGAAGATTTACGAGTAAATTTTGGTGCTCAGTATTATGACCAAAGTACAGGTTTGAGTGCTACGTATATTGTTACTGGGTTTACTTATAGTTTCTAATATGAAAAAATTTATATACAGATATGAAGCGATGAGTACACCTTGTGAACTTCTTCTTTTTGCAAAAGATAAATTTCAAGCAGATAGTGTGGCAAATACTATTTTGCTTGAAACAAAACGACTTGAAAAAAAGTATAACTACTATAACAAAGACTCCATAATCTCTCAAATAAATTCTCGTACTCTTAGAGAACTAGATAGTGAAACAAAAACTATTTTACAACGTGCAAAAAAATACTATAAACTTACAGATGGAATTTTTGATATAACGATTGCAACTATTAAAGAACTGTATAGAGAGGAGAAAGATGAGATTCTCTTTATTCAAAAGAAAAGTTCTTTAGAACCATTTGTGGGTTGTGAACACTTTAACATTAAACGCAATAAGATTATTTTTGATAATCCTCATACGAAGATAGATTTAGGTGGATTTGTAAAAGAGTATGCAGTAGATAGAGCGGTAATGATTTTAAAAAGATATAAGATAGGTTCTGCTCTTGTAAACTATGGAGGAGATATATATGCTCTTGGGAAAAAGCCTGATGGTACAAAGTTTTCCATAGGGATAAAAGATCCCCTTAATCAAACAGCTTTTGCTATTCAAGTGGAATTAAAAGATGAAGCATTAACTACTTCGGCTTCTTATGAAAGAAATTATACTATTGGCTCAAAAATATACTCTCATATTATCTCTACAATAGAGTATAGTGAAGAACCTAACTCCGTTAGTGTTATATCTTCTAATTGTGTGGAGAGTGGTGTATATTCAACATCATTAATGATAAATAAAAATTTAATTACTAAAAATAAAATAGTTATTCTTTGAATCTAGGTACTATATGTTACATATCTAAACATATATTAAATAAATTATAATTCTAATGTTCCAATATGTAACAACTAGAAAATACATTATATTTCTTTGGCTATACTAGAACAAATTTATTACACAGGAATGAATATGGCATTTTTAGAAGATTATAAAGCACACATAGCAGAACGTGAAACACTTGGTGTTCCACCATTACCACTTTCAGCAGAACAAACAGCAGAAGTTATCGAATTAATCAAGGCAGATTGTAGTGATGAGTTATTAGACTTATTACAAAATCGTGTACCACCTGGTGTTGATGATGCAGCTTATGTTAAAGCGGCTTTTTTAAATGACGTAGCAGCTGGTAATACAACTGTATCAGCTATCTCTTCAGAGAAAGCAGTTTCAATGCTAGGAATGATGCTTGGTGGTTACAATGTTAAGCCAATGATTGATTCTCTTTCATCTTCAGATACAGCAGTAGTTGCTGAGGCAGTAGCTTCTTTAAAGAAAACACTTCTTGTATATGATGCATTTAACGATGTTGAAGAGTTACATAAAGCTGGAAATGCAGCTGCAACTGAAGTTATGACTTCATGGGCAAATGCTGAATGGTTTACAGGTAAAGATGCTTTAGCAGATGAAATTACTGTAACTGTTTATAAAGTTCCAGGTGAAACAAATACTGATGATTTATCTCCAGCATCAGAAGCATTTACACGTTCAGATATTCCTTTACATGCAAATTCATTTCTTGTAAATAAAATGGAAAATCCATTAGAAACTATTGCAGAACTTAAGAAAAAAGGTCACCCAATCTCTTATGTTGGTGATGTTGTTGGTACTGGTTCTTCTCGTAAGTCTGGTGTAAACTCTGTTCAATGGCACATGGGTGTTGATATTAACGGTGTTCCTAACAAGCGTACTGGTGGCGTTGTTATGGGTGGAATTATCGCTCCAATCTTTTTTGCAACTTGTGAAGATTCAGGTGCTTTACCATTAGAACTTGATGTTTCTGGTATGGAAACTGGTGATGTTGTTACTATCTACCCTTACAAAGGTGAGGCTCATAAAGATGGTGTTTGTATTGCTACTTTTAAACTAAATCCTAACACTATAACTGATGAAGTACGTGCTGGTGGTCGTATTCCACTTATTATTGGTCGTGGTTTAACTTCTAAAGCTAGAGGTGTTCTTGGTCTTGGTGCTTCTGAAGCATTCTTAACTGCTGAGCAACCTGCTGATACTGGTAAAGGTTTCACACTAGCACAAAAAATGGTTGGTAAAGCTTCTGGTCTTACAGGTGTTCGTCCTGGTATGTACGTAGAGCCTGAAATGTCTACTGTTGGTTCTCAAGATACAACTGGTCCTATGACTCGTGATGAGATTAAAGAGCTTG
>CAZXSD010000070.1:0-9645 GCA_964642985.1 uncultured Sulfurimonas sp. | reverse complement strand
TTTGAGCAAATTTCTTAACTGCTTTAGCAGCACGACGATCAGAATTACCTTCACGTAAAACAGGATTAACTGCAGAACCTAAACAAGTAGAATATTTAGCTTGTATAGCTTTTTCAGCATCGTTTGCTGGATTTTCAGGGTAAGCAGGAATATCAAAACCTTGACCTTGAAGTTCAGCAATACAATCTTTCAGTTGACCAACAGATGCAGAGATATTTGGAAGTTTAATAATATTTCCATCTTCTTGAAGAACAACTTTTCCTAATTCAGAAAGTTCATCTTTTGCAAGATTCCATGTTGCAAGAACACGACCAGAAAGTGAAATATCACTAACTATTACTTCAACTCCCGCAGCTTTAGTAAAAGCATTAACGATAGGTAATAAAGAATAAGTAGCTAAAGCTGGTGCCTCATCAATTTTTGACCAAATAATTTTTGACATATGTTGTCCTTGTTTTAATATTTTAATTTCACAAAGCTATAAACTCTGTGTTATTTACAAAGAAAATAATATCACTAAGATAGGTAATAGTTTACACACCTGCTTAAAGATTTGATGATATTTATATTTTGTTTCATTTTGTAGCATTGATATATCTAAGATGTGTAGAATAGTTACGTGAGAAATCATGAACACCTTGTTTATTTTTCATAAAATAGAGATAATTTGTTTTAGCAGGATATATTGCTGCCTTAATAGCATTTATACTAACGTTACAAACTGGTATTTTAGGAACACCTTTAATTTTGTATGTATTAAAACCAGATTTATCAGTACGAATTCTTTTAGATGTTACTTTTACATGTGAATATTTACCATAGTTTAGTGTTCCATCCATCTGTAATTTCATCCCTTTTTTTAATCTGTTATATATTACTGAACTTACTATTGGCATCTCTTTATTATTTGCTGATTCTTTTTGAATCACTGATGCTGTTGCTACATATTTAAACCATTTTTTTTCATCATAAGAGTTAAATATTTTTAAAGAGATCTGTTTCATTCTATTTGATGAGCGTATTAATAAACTTTTTATAATTCTTTTTTCACTAATATTTTTAAAGACATTATATGTATCTGGAACAAAAGCTCCCTCTTGAATAGGTGATTGTAATTTAAATTCTTCTCTTAATTTTTTAACATCTAAATTTAATTTTTTTGCAAGTTGTTCTAAAAATATATAAGTTGTTTCACCTGGTATTAAAGTAACATTAACAACTTTTGCTTTTGCTTGAGTAATTTTATATAAAAAATCAGCTTTTGATATACCTTTCTCTTTTATACGTATATAACCACTTTGAGGAGTGCCAATAAATCGTAAAAAAAATGAATCAAATTTATTCACATCATAATTTTTATCTTTCAATTGTGATATAATTTGATTAATCGAGCCTTTGGGAATATTAATTACTTTATTTTGTTCAATTTCAATAGGTTTATTTAGGTAGTACATGAACGATAAAATTATTATCAAACTTATTTCAAATATATATTTTATAATTGTTAGCATTTTCACTTCCAGTTTTATAGTTGTTTTTGTAGGGCTTATACTCTTACAAGAGGGTATTTATATAAATAAAATATCCATTCCTATTATAAAAATTGAGAAATTATACATAAAATGGAATGAAAAAATAGATATATCTATTAAAAATATTATTATTAATCCTCAAAAACAAAATAATAATACTAAATTTGATTTAAAAACATTTACAGATAATTTCAAATATATCTCTTATATTCATAAAATCTTTGAAAAAATTTCTATTGATACTATTTCAATACAAGATATTAATACCTCTTTACAATATGATGATAAAAATGGAGCTACTTTAAAATCAACTTCAGATAATTTTATTTTTGATAGTTCTTTGAAATTTAATAAAAATACACTTTTAATGACTATTGATACTCTTAAATCTAAAGAGTACAATATAAATATTAATGGTACTATTATTTTAAATAAAAAGTTTGAACTTTATACACAACTTCATACAAATATTAATAATGAAGTTTTTTTAAATAGTTATACATTTTCTAATCAAAAAAAAATGCTTTATAAAATAAAATCTCTTAAAGAGGTTTTAACTATTGATTATGTTGTTGATATTTTTAATCTACCTCAATCTATTAAATATTGGATTATAGATGCTCTCGATATGTCATCACTTAAACTTTTAGAAGCTTCTGGCAAAATAAATTTTAATGATTTAACTAATGCTTATAAAGATATTTATATTAAAGCAGATGTTAATAATCTACACTATAAATATAATCAAAATCTTGATGCCGTACACAGTAAACATACCTTAATAGAGTTTAAAGAGGGGAAACTTATTATTAAGCCTAAAGAGGCTTACTCCTATAATCAATATTTAGGAGATAGTTGGGTTCAAATTGATTTTTCAAAAAAAGAGATACCATTAAGTATATATTTGATTTTTGAAGGTGTTTTAAATAAAGATGTTTTAAAAATTTTAGATACATATAATATAAAACTACCATTTTTACAAAAAAAAGGAACTCTTCAAGTAAATTTACAGATAGATGTAGACCTCACAACAATAAAAGTTAATGCAGTAGGTGATTTTTTCATTAAAGAGGCTAATGTTGATTATATTGGTTTAAATTTAGATCTATTTGATGCACACATAATTCTTGATGGCTATAAGGTAACTATAGATAATATGTTTGCTAAATATGAAGATATTATGAGTGCAGATGTAGATGTTGATTTTAATGCTTATACACAAGTGGGTAAAGTTGATTTTAGAATTAAAGAGATTAGTCTTAATGGTGTTACATCCGATAATAAAGATATATTAACTGCTCAATATAATATTGTCCCTAATCAAAACTCAATCTATGTTGAAAAATCTCAATGGAGATTTAAAAATCAAAAAATAAATGTAGATAAACTTTTACTTCCTTTTGATACAGATAACTTAATTTTAAAGATACCTACGTCAAGAGTAACAGTAGATAGTCTTGCTCTTTTATATGTTTCGGGAGAAAGGTCATTTAAAACTAATATTACAAATTTAGATATGGATTTAATCAGATTTGCACATAGTAATCTCCTTTTAGCACAATATAAAGCTGATTTAAAAATAATACATGATAAAGATATTCAGATAAAAATAGATGATAGTGTATTATTTAAGTTTAATGGTATAGATTTTAGTTCAAAAGATTTAAATATTAAAATTACTGAAGATATAGTTGATATTAAGAGTTTTATTTCATTGAAAAATATAGGTATATCTGATGTTCAAGCAGATTATAATTTAAGTTCGCAAAAAGGAACATTTGAACTCTCTAATATTTCTATAAAAAATGCTATGTTTAATAGAGAAAAACCTATTAAATTTAATATCTCATCTTATAATAACTTAACAATAGATTCTAAAGAGTTAAATCTCTTGTTTACTAATAATAAATATCTTTGGTCTTTAAATATTGATGACACTTCAGTTTTATTGAAAAATTCTCCTTTATTACAATCTTTTGATATTAATAAAGGAGATATGCTAATTAAAAAATATGTGAAAAAAAGATATATAGATTTTGACTTTTCTTTTGACTACCCTCATCCTATATTATTAGAGGATAAAAAACCAATTACAAACTATAAATTTGTAGGGACAAGCTATTTAAAGAAAGATTTTTTTAATCTAAACTATAAAAATTTAATCAATATAAAAATAGATAAAAATAATATTGATATAAATATGAAAGATTTAGGAATAGATGTTCATCAAATTTCAACTATTTTAGATAAAAATAGCTCTAATAAAAAAGAGAGTAATATAAAGCTAAAATTTAATGCATCAAACTCTTATATATATATAGGAAAGAATAGAAAAATAATATCTGATACTATAAACTTAACTTATTCAAATAAATTACTTAAAGCAAATTTAAAATATAAAGAAGGATTAGCAGAATTAAATCTTTATAAAAAGAGATTTAATCTAAATGGTCAAAATTTTAATGATAATTTTATGAAAGAACTTTTTGCTCTTTCAAAATTTAAAGGTGGTAGTTTAGATTTTGCTATGTATGGAGTAATTGATGAGTATGATGGAACTCTGAATATAAGCGATACTACTATTCTTGATTATAAAATTCTTAATAATGTACTTGCTTTTGTAAATACTATACCCTCTCTTTTAACTTTCTCTCTTCCTGGATATAATAAAAAAGGTCTAGCAGTTGAAAATGCCTATATGAATTTTCAACAAGAAAATGATATATTCAATATTACAGATATAAACTTAGAGTCAAAAGAGATAGATATAGTAGGACGTGGGAAAGTCAATTTTAAAGAAAATACAATAGATATTAAACTTAATCTTATTACTGATTTAGCAAGTGCTGTCTCTAAGATACCTGTTGTGGGTTATGTACTTTTTGGAAAGGATTCTCTATCTACTTCTTTAAAATTAGATGGAAAATTAGATGCTCCAAAAGTTACATCTCTTTTAGCAAATGAGTTGATTGTTGCTCCACTAAATATTATAAAAAGAACTCTTCTTTTACCACTTCATCTATTATCATCAGAGGATGATAATAGTTCTAAATAAGAGATAATTATCTCTTATTCATTTCTTAAAACAGTTAATATATCTACTTCACTTGCTTTTTTTGCAGGATAATAAGCAGAAGCAACAACTATCACGAATGCACCACTTACAATAGAGAAAAAGTCTTGAATACTTAAATCAAGAGGTAGTGTTGAGGTAGGATATACATCTTTTGGTAAAGAGACTATATCAAATGTACTTAAAATCCATAAGCCACTCATTCCAAAAACTACACCTGCGACTATGCCACCTATTCCTATAACAATTCCTAAGTATAAAAATACTTTTTTAATCTCAGTTGTTGTTGTTCCAAGAGATAATAATAGTGCAACCTCCCCTCGTCTATTCATAACGGTCATTAAAAGTGATGATATAATATTTACAGATGCGATTAAAATAATAAGCATTAGTACCAAAAATAAAGATACTTTTTCTAACTCTAATGCTGCAAAAAAGTTTACATTATCTTCCCACCAACCTTTTACTGTTGCATTCATAGGTAGATACTCTTTTATTCTTTTTATATCCTCTTGAGGATTTTCTGAATATATATGAATACCATCATATTGATTATAGGGAATATGTAACATCGCTTGAAGTGCTGATAATGTTGTATAGCTATAAGCTTTATCATAAGCAGATAAACCCGAATCAAAAATACCTTTTACTTTAAAACGTTTAATTTTTGGAGTAACAGAAAATCCACCTGGTTCAACATTTGTAAAGATATACATTAACCTATCATCTATATATACATCAAACTCATCTTTTAATGACTTTCCAATAAAAACATCAAATTTTTTAGTATCAACATTTTGGAAAGCCTTTGCTAAAACATTATTTACTTTTGCTTCATCTTTAAAATTTACACCAAAAATATAGCCACCCTCTAGTTTTGAACCACTTCTTGCCATAACGGCAGATTGAATATAGGGGCTAAATTTAAGGTCTGGAAATTTTGTTTCTAAATCTATAAGGAGGTCTTGATTAACTGCACCATAAAATTTTGGAATAACTGTAAGAGGATAGTTCATTATTGTCAGTTTTTTTCTAAACTCGTTATCAAAACCATTCATCAGTGCCATGGCTATTAACAAAACCATAACACCTAAAGAGATACCGATAAATGCTAAAAGAGCAGACAAAAATATAAATGGCTGCTCTTTATCAAATCGTAAAAACCTTTTTACAAGGTATGGTACTATTGATTTACTCAAGAAGCAAATGCACCTTTTTTAGGTCCACTTTTTCCACAACATTGTTTATATTTTTTTCCACTTCCACAAGGACAAGGGTCGTTTCTAGCTATTTTTTTCTCAACAACAGCAGTCACTTCTTCCTCTTCATTTTCAGAGTGATTAAATTGCATTTGAGTTTCTTGAAGAGCCTGTTCTTCAGCTAACTGTTCAGCAATACGTTTTGCTTCATCTTTAGCAGATTCCATTTTAAATTGAATGATTTGTAAAGTTTTAATAGTATTAAATTTAATATCATTTCTAAACTCAGTAAAAAGATTAAAACTCTCTTTTTTATACTCAACAAGAGGGTCTTTTTGATTATATGCACGAAGTCTAATACCTGTTTTCATATTATCCATAGCATAAAGATGTTCTCTCCATGTACTATCTAACTCTTTAAGATAAAACTCTTTTTCTATATCTATTTTGATTTTTTCATCTAAAACACTCATTTTTTCATCATAAGATGTTTTAACAATCATAATAACTTTTTTAAGAAGTTCATCATACTCTAATTCTGTTAAATCATCAATAGAAATATCAAGATTAATATCCTCTTTGATAATTTCAGATAATTTTTTAAGATTAAAATCTTCTCTCGTACCACCATCATAAATATCACACTCAGAGATAATATGTTGAATATAATCAACTCTAATATCTGCTATTTTAGAAGCTATATCAAAATCTTCACTTAAAAGGTCATTTCTAAATTGATAAACAATTTTACGTTGTTCATTTGCTACATCATCATATTCAACAACTTGTTTTCTACCCTCATAGTGCATATTTTCAACTTTCATTTGAGCTTTTTCAACTGCACGTGTAACCATTTTTGATTCTATATATTCTCCATCTTCAACACCAAGACGTTCCATAATAGATTTAATTTTATCTGAACCAAAAATACGTAAAAGATTATCTTCTAATGATAAGTAAAATTGTGTAGTTCCTGCATCACCTTGACGACCAGAACGTCCACGAAGCTGATTGTCTATACGACGATTTTCATGACGTTCTGTACCTACGATATATAAACCACCTAAAGCTTTCACTTCATCATTTACTTTAATATCAACACCACGTCCAGCCATATTTGTTGCGATAGTAACAGCACCTTTAGAACCAGCAGATTTAATAATCTCACCTTCATGCTCATGATTTTTGGCATTTAAAACAGTATGTGCTATTTTTTCTTTTTTTAGAATAGTATGGAGTGACTCCGATTTTTCAATAGATGCAGTTCCAATTAAAACAGGCTGACCAGTTTTTGATAGCTTTTTAATCGTTTCAATTACTGCCTCAAACTTTTCTTTTTCTGTTTTATAGATTAAATCGTTCAAATCTTTTCTTGTAATAGGAATATTTGTAGGAATAGAAACAACATCTAAAGAGTAAATTTGAGCAAATTCAGTAGCTTCTGTTTCTGCGGTACCTGTCATTCCTGAAAGTTTATCATACATTCTAAAATAGTTTTGAAATGTAATATCTGCAAGAGTTTGTGTTTCCTCTTTTATCTCAACACCCTCTTTTGCTTCAAGTGCTTGATGTAGTCCCTCTGAAAAACGACGACCTTCACTTAAACGTCCTGTAAATTCATCAACGATAACAACTTCACCATCATTAACAACATAATCAACATCTTTTTCAAATAGATAATTTGCTTTTAAAGCTTGATCTAGTAAATGTGGAAGTGAAGCATTTTCAGCACTATAAAGATTTTCAACTTCAAAAATCTCTTCAGCTTTCGTAATACCATTTTCTGTTAAAAGAACAACTTTATCTTTTTCATCAACAGTAAAATGTCCACTCTCTTTAAAATCATCATCGCCCTCTTTCGCAGTTGGAGAGATAGCTGTACCTTTTTCTAATTCCATCGCAATTTTATTTGCTTTTAGATAATCTTGCATATTTCTATTTGTAGGACCAGAGATAATTAAAGGTGTTCTTGCTTCATCAATTAAAATAGAATCTACTTCATCAACAATAACAAAAGCATGATTTCTTTGTGCCATTGTATCAGCTGAATAACTCATATTATCTCTTAAATAATCAAAACCAAATTCATTATTTGTACCATACGTAATATCTGTATTATAAGCTGACTTCTTTGCTTCAGGGTCGTGCATATCTTCTAATAAAATACCAACACTAAAACCTAAAAAATTATAAAGAGGTTTCATCTCATTAGCATCTCTTGTCGCAAGATAATCATTTACCGTTACAAGATGAACACCTTTACCACTCATAGCGTTTAAAACAATAGCTAAAGTTGCTACAAGAGTTTTACCCTCCCCTGTTTTCATCTCAGCAATACGACCTTCATGAAGAACCATTCCACCAATAAGTTGAACATCAAAATGTCTCATATTTAAAATACGTTGACCAACCTCTCTTGTAATTGCAAAAGAATCCTCTAAAACATCTTCTAAAGTTTTCTCTTCACTATTTACACTTGCTTTTAATTTTAAAAATTCAGCTTGAAGTTCTTTGTCATTTAATACTTTATATTTACTCTCAAGAGCATTAATATTTTTTACTCTTTTAGAATACTTTTTTAACTCTCGGTCGTTTGATGTACCAAAAATCTTACCCATGAATGCTTGTATCATTATCAGCCTTTTGTGATATAAATTGTTTTCATTTTATCATACTATAGATTAGTATCTGCTTTTAATTAATCCTTTGATATAATTGTCTAAAAAAGGAATTCTATGAAATATCTGTTTCTCTATTTTTCACTTACATCTTATATCTTTGCATCATTTGATAACTTAACTACATTTCAAGCTAATTTTATTCAAACAATTACAGATGAAAAAAATAAGATTTTAATTTACAGTGGATCAGTTTTAGCATCTAAACCACAAAATGTTCTTTGGCATTATAAAGAACCAGTAGATAAATTAGTTTATATTAATGCTTATTCTGTATCAATTGTAGAACCAGAGATAGAACAAGTTATTATTAAAAATTTAGATACTAATTTTGATTTTTTTAATATGATTAAAAATGCAAAAAAGATAGCTTTAGATATTTATTTTGTAAAATTTAAAAATGTTGAATTTTATATTAAAACAAAAGATAATTTACTTTATTCTATCTCATATATAGATGAATTTGAAAATGCTGTTAAAATAATCTTTAGTAATCAATTATATAATCAAGAGATAAGTGAGAAAAGATATATTCCTTCTTTTGATTTAGATTTTGATGTTATTCGAGATTAATTTTATTTTTGTAAATTACTAAGATATAGTTTTACTCACAGAAAATAACAGAATTTATACAAGAGAAAATAATTTTAAAAGTTAATTTTCAATAAAAAATGTAGCAGATAGTTACATTTTACAAGGAAATAAATATTTTAAAAAAAGTTATATGAATTAATTTGGATACTATATTTTATACTTACGAAGTAATAAAAATTTAAAAGACAAAGGGTTATTTATGTTAATTAGTCGATACAATCCATACGGACAAATGAAAGAATTTAAAAAAGGTTTCAACCTTTTAAATACAATGTTAGATGAAATTCAAGATGAAAAAAATTCTACTTTTAAAAATGATTTTTCTCCTACAGTTAATACTAGAGAGGGTGAATTTGCTTATCATATTGAAGTAGATCTTCCTGGCATCAAAAAAGAAGATGTTGCTATTACAATAGAAGATAATACTTTACTTGTTTCAGGCGAAAGAAAAGTGAGAGCTGAAATTAAAGAGGGTGATTATTATAAGGTAGAAAGTAGTTTTGGAACATTTTCTCGTTCATTTTCACTTCCTAACGAGATAGATATTGAAAATATCCATGCAGAATCTG
>CAZXSD010000069.1:0-9782 GCA_964642985.1 uncultured Sulfurimonas sp. | reverse complement strand
CTCTTGACCGATAATATAATCACCTAAAAAAGTATCTAACTCTTTTGGTGTCATAAGAGTTTCAACGGCTTTAAGTAGCTCTTTATCTTTATCTGTTTTTTCTATGTTTTCATCGCCAAACATAATTTTATATGCTGAAACAACACAATTTTTACAGATATAAACACCATTACCAGCAATAAGTGGATTTTCTTCACTTTCACGAGTTTCACAAAAACTACACTTTCTATCTATCATATATTTTTCCTCTCAAAGGGGATTCCCCTTTTTGTTTTTAAAACAAAATTACATAAATCATGAACATAATGATTTTCTGTATTTTCAATTATTTCACTTGCACTATCTTTAAGTGGTTTACCCGATTCAAATAGTTCTCTGTAAGCAGATTTAAGTGCATTTATATCATCACGAGCTAATTTACGTCTTAGACCTGTTAGATTAAGACCACGTAAATTAGCACGATTACCCTCTGCCATACAAAAGGGAGGAACATCTTGTGCTAATGCACTTGCCCCGCCAATCATAGCATAATTTCCAATATGGATAAACTGATGAATAGGTGTCATTCCACCTATCACAACATAATCTCCAAGTTCAACATGACCAGCTAAAGTAGCAGCGTTTGCTAAAATACAGTGATTTCCAATAATAACATCATGCCCTAAATGAACATAACCCATAAAAAGGTTGTGATTTCCTACAAGAGTTTTTCCACCACCACCTTTTGTTCCAGGGTTAAATAGAGTAAATTCTCTTATTGTATTGTTATCGCCTATGATCAGTTCAACATCTTCGCCATCAAATTTTAGGTCTTGTGGATCAGAACCTAAAACAGAGTGAGAAAATATTTTATTGTTTTTACCGATAGTTGTTTTACCATAAATACAACTATTTTGAGCGATAGTTGTTCCCTCTCCGATAGTAGTTTCAGATGAGATAAAACAAAAAGCACCTATTTCAACATTTTCACCAATAATAGCGCCATCTTCAATAATGGCTAAGTGAGATATTTTTTGATTCATAATATGTTACTATTTATCAACTATCATAGCTTTTAATTCAGCTTGAGAAACAAGTTTATCATCAACATAAGCTTTACCATCTAACATCCAGATGCTACCTTTTTGTTTGATAACTGAGATACGATACTCTAGTTTATCTCCTGGTTTAACTGGCGCACGAAATTTAGCTTTATCGATACTCATAAAGTAAACAACTTTAGTAGCTGCTTCCTCTTTAGTCATATCCATACTTTTAAATGCTAAAATTCCACCAGCTTGTGCCATCCCTTCAAGTATCATCACACCTGGGTAAATTGGATGCCCTGGAAAATGTCCTTGAAATACATTATCACCGATAGTTACATTTTTATAACCTATTAATGATTCATCTTTAGTAACATCTGTAACTCTATCAATCAGTAAAAAAGGGTATCTGTGAGGTAAAATCTCTTGTATTTCAATAACATCCATAGTCATAAGTAAAAGCCTTGTAAATAATTTTGGCTATTCTAGCAAAAAAAAGATTATAATAGGATTATCTTTTCTTTAGTGTCTTCATAAGTTTTTGCATCAAGAAAAATTGTTATTTTTGTATCAATTATTTTTTCTAATACTATAATAGGTGTTAAGTCATAGTTTGCATCTGAAATTTGATTACGAATAGTTTGTTCAATTTGTAAAGATGGAGGATTATAGATAAGCTCTTTTACTGTTTTATATTGTGTTTCACATAAACTATTAAAATAATCTAATGTAATAATTTTTATCTCTTCTCTATTAAAATAATAGATATTTTTATCTAAAAACTCTATACGACCTTGTGCCTTTTTTCTAGGAAGAGTTGAAAAAGAGAGAGCATAAGCATCTATATCCTCTTTTTTACCTGCTATAAGTTTACAATTAAATTGACGATAATTCAAAAATTTATGTTTTATTATTTTATAGTCAATATTTTGTTCTTCTAACTCTATTCGTCTTTGATATATCTCTAATCGTTCCTCTATTGATGCAGGTAAAACTTGATTTGAGATAGGAGAAAACATCTCATCCATAAGTCTGTTTTGCTGTTCTCTTTGCATAGTTAGTCCAAATAGACAACCACAATAATCTTGACGATAAAGTTTTTGCTCTTTTGTTACACGACTTTGGTCTTGTGAACCACCACCTGAACGGTAATCAACAGATATAAACTTTACACCTGTTTTTTCATAAAAAATATCACCACTTTTTTTAAGTTGTTCTTGAGATTTCAGAGGGCTAACCAGTAGAGTAGTTGTAAAAGATTTCTCTCCAAGTTCAAGTGCTTTATTTGCACTTACTTCAAAACGTTTATCGAAGCAAACCTCACAACGTTTACCCTTTTCAGGCTCACTTTCTAAACCTTTTACCGCTTCTATCCAATTTTCAAAGTCATATTCCCCTTCTATTAGCTCAAGACCAAGATTATTACAAGAGCGTTGAACATCTAATAATCGAAGTTTATATTCTGAATAGGGATGAATATTTGGATCATAGAAGAAGCCTATTAGCTTCTCACTAGGATAATCAACTTTGAGTTTTTCTAAAAAAAAGTGTGAATCTACACTGCAACAGATATGTACTAACAGAACTTACATTCCCAAATAAGGCTTTAAAACCTCAGGAATATCAATACTACCATCTTCATTCTGACAGTTTTCCATAATAGCAACAAGAGTACGACCAACTGCTAAAGAACTACCATTTAATGTATTAACAAACAGATTTTTCTTCCCATCTTTATAACGGATTTTTGCACGTCTTGCTTGAAAATCTCTTGTGTTACTTATAGAAGAGATTTCACGATATTGATTTTGCCCTGGTAACCACACTTCTAAATCAACAGTATATGCAGCACTAAAACCTAAATCTCCAGTACATAATCTTACTTGACGGTGAGGAAGTTCTAATGCAGTTAAAATATCAGAAGCACAAGCTACCATATCATTAAATATCGATTCACTCTCTTCAGGTTTTGATAGAGCAACTAACTCAACTTTGTGAAATTGATGTTGTCTTATCATCCCTCTTGTATCACGTCCTGCTGCACCAGCTTCTTTTCTAAAACATGATGTATAAGCTGTCATTTTTTTAGGTAACTCATCTGCTGTTAAAATCTCATCTTGATAAAGATTTGTAACAGGTACTTCTGCTGTTGGAATTAAAAAAAGTTCTTGACCATCCATCTTATATAAATCATCTTCAAATTTTGGTAATTGTCCTGTTCCTTCTAGTGCTGTACGATTTACAAGTGCTGGAACACTCACTTCATCAAATCCACGCTCACGATTGAAATCTAACATAAAGTTAATCAAGGCACGTTCAAGTCTTGCACCCATTCCAAATGAAACGCTAAATCTTGAAGTTGCTAGTTTTACACCACGCTCAAAATCTATCCATCCATTTTGCTCTGCTAATTCCCAATGCTCTTTAGGTGTAAAGCTAAACTCCTTAGGAGTAAGAACTTTTTTCATCTCTACATTATCATCTTCATCTGCACCATCTGGAACAGAATCATCTGGCATATTTGGAATAGCCATTACAGATTTTTCTAAACTCTCTTGAGCTGTTCTTTGAAGTTCAATAGCATCATTAATAAGAAGTTTATTCGCATCCACTTTAGCTTTAAGTTCGCTAATGTCTTTACCTTCACGTTTATAAATACCAAACTCTTTACTCATAGAGTTTTGAAGTGCTTGTAACTTTTCAAAGCCTTGTTTAGCAACTTTTAACTCTTCATTTTTAGTTTTTAACTCATTTAGTAGCTCTTCACTTACACCTTTTCGCATCAGTTTAGCACTTACACCATCGAAATCTTTTTGTAGTAATTTTAAATCAATCATAATTTTCCTAACTTTTTTTCTTTTTAAACATCCAGCTTATAAAACTGTTTTTTTTCTTTTTTTCTAGTTTTTTTTCTAACTGCTCTTTATCTACTCTAACTTTATAAATATTTAAAAATTGGTCAAGATTTTCAAAAAGAATATCTATAAGTTGAGGATCAAAATAGCTTCCACTCATATTCTTCATATATGCAAGTATCTCCTCTTGAGACCAAGCACCTTGTTCAACTCTTTTAGAAGATAGTTCATCAAATACATCTGCAATAGTTACTATTCGAGCATATATATGAATATTTTCACCTTTGAGTCTATCTGGGTAACCTTTACCATCAAATTTTTCATGATGTTGTTCTGCTACAATAACTGCTATATTAAAAATAGGAAGGTTATAACTTTCTAAGATTTTTGCTCCTAAAGAAGCATGTTTACTCATTTCAAATTGCTCTTTTTTATCAAGAGCTTCATCTTTATGTAAAATATAATCAGGAATATCTAATTTTCCAATATCGTGTAAAGATGAAGCATTTTTTAAGAGTTGTGCTTCCTCCTCATTCATTCCATAAAGTCTAGCAAGTAGATATGTAAATTCAGAAACACGTTTAACATGTGCATAACTTTTATCTGAACGACCATCTGCAATACTTCCAAGAACATACATTAGTTGAAGTTGCATATCTGAAATAGCTTTTGTTTTCTCTTCTACTTTGATTTCAAGATTTCTCTCATAATATCTTATTTTTAATCTTGAACTCACTCTAGCTATAAGTTCCTCTTTAAAGAAAGGTTTTTTAAGGTAGTCACTACCACCAACTTCATACGCTTTGATAAGAGTATCTCTATCCGAGTTTGCTGTTAGAAATATCACAGGAATAGAATATGTCAAAGGGTTCTTTTTTAGATATTGACATACTTCGATACCACTCATTTGAGGCATCATAATATCTAAAAGAATAAGGTCAAAATTTTCCTCATTCACTAACTCTAGTGCTTCGATACCTGTTGTAGTTGTAGTTGTTTCATATCCTGCAACATCAAGTATATTTTCAACAATTGTTATGTTTTCTGGTACATCATCAACAATTAATATTTTATATTTTACATCTTTCATAAATATTTTATCCTATCTTCTATAATGTTTAAAATCTTCTTGTGCTTTTTTTCTAGCAGAGTTAAAGTTCATTATCTCTCCACCATACTGTAATTGAAAATCTTTTGCATCACTTAAATTTTTAAAAGCATATTTACTAATTCTTGTCATAGTACCTCTTTTAGAACTACCAACAACATAGTAAGCCTCTGTAACTGAAATCAATTTTAGTGATGAAACATCAACTACTTTTGGATTTTTAAGTGTTACACCCTCTCCTAAATGTTCCTCTAAACAGTGAAGAGAACAGTATTGATATTTTGTACTATCCTGTTCAGCAGTATGAGAAGTTTTATAAAATTTTACTAAGTCCATTCCACATTTAACACAATATAATTTTTCATTTCCAGTTTGAACTAAGATAGCATCTTTAGCATCAACTGTTTGAAACTGAATTTTTGAAAATTGTGCTGGTTTAGTAGAGTTACATCCAGATATTATAATTGAAACTATAATAGCCATAATAATTTTAATCATAATATTCCTTTATTATTACAATATATTATCATTTATTAATTATATTAGAGCTAAAATTTGCTTGATAAATTGAAAAAAAGGTTAGTAACAAAATGAAATCAAAAATAATGCACTATATTAAAGAAATAGCACTTTTTATAGTAACCATGACAATATTTGCCAATGCGATAAGTTTATATAAAAGTACAGACTTAAATAAAGAAGCACTCTCTTTGGATAAAATTGTTTTAATAGATAATAAAGAGTATACATTAGATAGTGATAAACCTATACTCGTTCATTTTTGGGCAACATGGTGTCCAACTTGTAAAGCAGAAGCTTCAAATATTAGTACCATTGCTGAAAATTTTCAAGTTATAACGATAGCTGTAAAATCAGGTTCAGGGAATGATATAGAAAAATTTTTAGATGAAAATAGTTTAGATTTCATGGTAATAAATGACAAAAAAGGAGCATTATCTCAACGATTTAAAATAGGAGCTTATCCGACAACTTTTATATATTCTAAAAATAAAGAGCTAGTGTTTAGTGATGTTGGATATACAACTACATGGGGATTATGGTTACGTATGTGGTGGGCTGGAATTTAAAAAAATTCCATTCCATCATCATCAAACTCTTCTTCTGTTGCTTGTGTTTCATCATACTCTATAAACATGATAATAGTGTCTACATTAGAGAAAAATGAGCTATCTAAGAAGTAAGGATTTTCTATATTATTTTCAAAAATCTCCTTTCTCCACACAATTAAATCATTTACAAAACCCTCTATAAGTGCAACGATATTTGACATCTTATTTGTATCATCAAATAGTATTTGCGCATTATCTGTTAAATTTATACCTAGTTTAGCGATACTTGTTCCAAGTTTTGTGAATATTGGATAGTTTTGTAAAATAGAACCATAACTATGTATCTGTTCCCCTAATTTGATATAATCTTCTATCGTAGCTTTTTTACTCTCTGTTACAGAGATAGCTAAAGAATCAATATCTTCCTCTAAGTCTTGAAGTTCATAAATATCATGTTCTATAACATACTCAACATAGTTAGTTACTTCACCTTTATATTCAACTATTTCATTGTCATTAATAATAATTTTTTGTTCAATACTCTTTTGAATAATAGGTTGTTCTTTACAGCCTTTTAATTTTAAGTAATTGACTATTACACCTTCAAAGTTTTTATCTAAAATATAGGAAATATCATCAAAAAGTTGATGATTAAAACTATATTTATCAAATATATAAGCGGTAATACTGTTTTTAAAAAGTACACAAATCATAAAAATATCATCTAAGGGAAGTTCTTTATTTTTGAAAAAATCTAGCATTACAAATATAACGGGACAGTTTCCAATCTTTTCATTACCTTGAATAACATTTAAAAAATATTCAATAACTTTTATAGCATAGTGTTTTCTAAAGTATTCAACATCTATGGTATGTTTTTCTAAACACTCCTTAATCATCACTTTTTCTGTCCATAGTTTAGAGATATGTTCTTTATTTTCTATTAAATCTTGAACAATATCTGTTGCATAATTAAAATTTCTTGCATCTACTAAATCGATACCTAATATATTTTTTTCTTCAATATCATTATAATAATGTTCAATTAATTTTTTTTCAGCTACCAATTGTGATGTTGTATAGAGGGCATTTTTCAGTTCATCATATTCAATAGGTTTTAAAATAAACTCATCTATTGAAAGGTTGATGGCAGATTTAAGGTATTTTTTTTCATTGAAGGCTGTTATAACTATAGTAACTTGTTCATTATTGAGATGTTTGATTTTTTTAACTAAATCCAAACCATTCAATTTTGGCATATTAATATCAGTCATAACAATATCATAGAATAGATTATGTTCTTCAAAATATTTTAGATACTTATCATAAGCATCTTGACCATCAACAGCAGTTTCAATATGATTAAAAAAATTAGAAAGTAATCTAGCTGTAGATACACGTAGAAGTTCGTCATCTTCTACGTATAAAATATTAAGGTTTTTCGAGTTTTCAAAAATAAGTTTATTATCAATAGACATAAAGAAATCCTTTTTTTATTATCCTAATCTAACTCTTACAGATTCTTCATGAGCTGTTAAACCCTCTGTATTTGCTATTAAGGCACACTCTTCTCCTATCTCATTAATAGCTTTTTTACTAAATGCGATAATAGAAGTTTTCTTCATAAAGTTCTCAACCCCTAAAGGAGAGTAAAACTTAGCTGTTCCACCCGTTGGAAGAGTATGGTTTGGTCCAGCCACATAATCACCTATCGCTTCAGGAGTATTATGACCTAAGAAAATTGCACCAGCATGTTTGATAAGTGGTAGAAGCTCAAAAGGAGAGTTTGTTGCAACCTCTAAATGCTCAGGAGCTATCTCGTTCATTAAATCTATCGCTTCTTCCATAGTCTCAGTTACAATTATCGCGCCGCGTTCTTCTATAGATTTTCTAGCTATCTCTTGACGAGGAAGTTTCACTAACCAATTTTCTAGTTCTATTTTTACTTCATCTGCTAATTTTTGTGATGGTGTGATTAAAATAGAACTTGCCATCTCATCATGTTCAGCTTGAGAGAGTAAATCTATCGCTAAATGATTAGCATCTGCACTATCATCAGCTAAAATACCTATCTCACTTGGTCCTGCTATCATATCTATATTTACATCACCAAAAACCATTTTTTTAGCAGTTGCAACAAAGATATTACCGGGACCTGTTACAACATCTACTTTAGGAATAGTCTCCGTTCCATAAGCCATTGCAGCGATTGCAGAAGCTCCACCAACTTTGTAAACTTGGTCTACACCACAAAGATGACACGCTGCAAGTAAAAGAGAGTTTGGTTCATTATCTGGTGTTGGAGTACAGATTACAATATTTTCAACACCAGCAACTTGAGCTGGAATAACATTCATTAAAAGCGAAGATGGATAAGCAGCTTTTCCACCAGGAATATAAAGACCAGCACTATCAACAGCAGTAACACGCTGACCTAATATAGTACCATTTGGCTCATCATCAAACCAAGATTTTGGTTTTTGTTTTTCGTGATACACTTTGATTCTGTCATACGATAAATGAAGAGCAGACTTTAGTTTTGCATCTAGTTCATCATAAGCTTTACTCATAGATTCAGTAGATATTTTAAGGTCACTATCCTCTTGTGGACTCCAGTTGTCAAACTTAGAGATATGAGTTTTTAAAGCACTGTTCTTATCAGTTTTAATCTCATCAATAATATTTCCAACAATAGAGCTAACATGAGCCATATCCATCTTTCCGCGTTGTAGTAGTTCATTAAACTCTAATTCAAATGTTGAAGCATTCGTTGTTGTAAATATCATTCTTTTTCCTATTTTCTTTTTAATTTTTATGTATTATAGCAAGTTTTTTTTTATGAATTTAAAAGAAACTCTTACAATAGTTGTATAGCTTTAATTTCCTAGTTGATAGTAAATGACTAAAGTAATACTTGACATTGTTACACTCAATATGTATAATACTCTCAACTTTTACACAAAAAGGAGCTTAATTTATGTCTAAAGAAGAACCTCAAAAATCTGAGGATACAATAGAACAAAACTTAGAAGAGGTGGAAGCTGAAGCTGAAGCTGTTGAAAATGAGTTTGACCTTTTACAAACAGAGATGGCTGAATTAAAAGATAAATATGCACGTGTTCATGCTGATTTTGATAATATCAAAAAACGTCTTGAGCGTGAAAAATATACAGCTGTTGAATATGCAAATGAAAAATTTGCAAAAGATATGATTCCTGTACTTGATGCTCTTGATGGAGCGATGAAATCGGTAGAGGGTGATGCAGATAAAGCAGAACTTTTTGATAAACTAAAAGAGGGAATTGAGCTTACTCATAAATCTTTTTTAACACAACTTGAAAAACATGGTGTTGCTTTAGTTGCACACGATGAACCTTTTGATCCTAACATTCATAATGCTATTCAAGCTATGGATAGTGAAGATGTTGAAAGTGGACAGATTGTTCAAACTTTTCAAACAGGTTACAAATACAAAAGTCGCCCTTTAAGAGAAGCGATGGTAGTAGTAGCGAATTAAGTTCGTAAATATTAAATATAAATATAAAAAATAATAAGGAATTAATATGTCAAAAGTAATTGGAATAGATTTAGGAACAACAAACTCGTGTGTAGCAGTATATGAAGGCGGTGAAGCGAAAATCATCCCTAATGCAGAAGGTAAAAACACAACTCCATCAGTTGTAGCATTTACAGATAAAGGTGATGTTCTTGTTGGTGATCCAGC
>CAZXSD010000068.1:6010-9882 GCA_964642985.1 uncultured Sulfurimonas sp. | reverse complement strand
AAATGAACACATGGAACAACATATACAGTACTTTCGACCCAGTAGCATTCAGCATCTTCTCAATCCCAGTACATTGGTACGGAATGATGTATGTACTAGCACTTTTAGTATCCTTATCCATAGGTAAATATTTTATAAAAAAAGATAAAATAGATTTAACATCCAACCAACTTGATGCCTATTTTATCTATGTTGAAATAGGAGTTATTTTAGGGGCTAGACTTGGGTATATCCTTTTTTATGATACTCAAACTATGTATTATTTAACAAATCCTTGGCAGATATTTAATCCATTTCAAAATGGGGAATTTGTTGGTATTCGTGGTATGAGTTATCATGGGGCAGTTATTGGATTTATTATAGGGACGTATCTTTATTCTACTCGTCATAAAGTAGAGTTTGGAAAACTGATGGATTTAATAGCATTAGGTATTCCTTTGGGTTTTATGTTTGGTCGTATCGGAAACTTTTTAAATCAAGAGCTTATTGGGCGTGAAACGGATGTTCCTTGGGGGATTTTAGTGGATGGTGTTCTTCGTCATCCTTCACAACTTTATGAAGCACTACTTGAGGGAGTAGGGGTGTTTATAGTGGTTTATATATATAGAAACTATAAAAAGTTCTCTGGAGAGTTGGCACTTGTTTATGCTTTTAGTTATGGTATATTTAGAGCCTTAGCAGAGATTTATAGAGCTCCTGATTCTCAGATAGGGTATGTTTGTTGTGATATTATCACTCAAGGTCAAGTGATGAGTTTAGGAATGAGTGCTATCGCTGTTCTTTTATGGATATATTATTTCAATCAAAATAAAAAGATGGTTAAATAGATGCAAAAACTAATTTTTATATATTTTATAGCGATAAATATTGTAAGTTTTATAGTTTTTGCTTTTGATAAACTTATGGCAAAAATGGATAAAAGACGTATATCTGAACAAAGATTACATTTTTTTACAATGATAGGTGGATTTATAGGAAGTAGTATAAGTATGATTTTATTTAGTCATAAAGTAAGTAAACCTACTTTTTTTACTAAACATTTAGTGATAGTTCTTTTTTGGATTATCGGAGTTGTTATCTATTTTACACAGATTGATGAGTTAAACTTTTTACTTTAAAAGTTTAACTTCAAAACATTTTTTCTTATTCTCCATCAATATAACACTCCCACTATGTGCTTCAGCAATTTGACGAGATAAAATCAATCCTAAACCATTTCCTTTTACTTTTGTACTTTTAAAAGCTTCAAAAAGGTCTTGTTTATTTTCTATATCGATACCACTATCATGGAAATAAAATTTATGATATTTTTCATCACTTTCATATATAATCTCAACTCTTCCCTCGTCTTCATCATCTAGCTCTATCGCATCAATAGCGTTTACAATAAAGTTTGAAAAAAGCATCTCTAAAAGGTCTTTATCTGCATTAAGAGTAAAATCTTCATCTGGAAATATAAACTCTATATCCTTAGAATACGCATAATACTCAATAGACATATTGATAGTCTCTTTAAGCTCATTCCATTGAAAATAGGACGCATTGATTTTTTTTACACCCTTAGAGAACATAAGAGTCGCTTTGATAATCCGTTCTATTCTATAAACAGACTTTTGAATCTCCTCAACGATAGCTACATTTTCAGGTTTAACTCTTTTTTTAAGTGTAGAACTCAGTAATGCAATAGAACCCATAGGATTGCGTATTTCGTGAGACAGGTGTGCTGCCATCTGTCCCATAGTTGCAAGGTTTTCTTTACGCTTTTGTTCTGTAATATCGGTAGCACTTAACATTATTTTATCTTTATAGGAGGAGCTTTTTATAAGATAAGAGCGTTCTTTAAATACTACCTCATAATCATCATTTTTTGGTTCTAAAAGTGATAAAAGTTCCCATAACTCTTTGGCTTGAGAGTTTTGTAAAAAAGCACTATTGTTACTATTTAAAATCCATATAGCATTGGGTAAGAACTCTACAATTTTCTCCACAGTATCTTGAAAATAGAGATAAGATAAGCGAAGCTCATTAAACTCATTTTCTACTATATATGTTTGTTGAATTAATTGGTTTAAATCTTCTTGGGTTATTTGTGACATTTTTTTACTTTCCTATTACTTTTTATCCAAATCTAAATAATCTAAAAACTTATTCTGTTTCTTAACATCCATCTCATCTTTCACAGTTTCTATCAAAATATCTTTCTCAAAATAGAGTTTTAGAACCCCTTTTTTAGAGTTTATATCATATTGAATAAGTTCTCTATAATTGTCATACACAAATCCAAAAAGTTTATGTTTGGCTTCAATAAGTGGAGCGTATTTTCCTACTCTTTCTATAACTAAGTCATCAAACTTTTGTTGTTGTATCTCTAAGATAGTTACATCTATATATCTATTTTTAACAGTTTTATACCAACGTGTAAAAGTTAAATCATTTGGTAAAATTATATCTTTATATCTAATATTTAACTCATCTAAGTAACTAAAATCTAATTGAAATTTTGCAAGATTTTCTTTCTGATTAAAAGAGTATTGATAGATAGCTTCTAGTAAAACATAGTCCACTCTTGAATTCATCTCTAGTTTTATAGAGAACCTATCTGTTTGAATTTTAGTGTAAAGAGGATTATTAAATTTTATATCTTCATACTCCTCTAAATTTGCATAACCATAGTAAAGACCTAACATAGCTAAAGCATACTCTTTTTTCTCAAAAGGTATTTTACTTGAAAGTTTATTTTTTAAATTATCTCTATTTTCTAAATTTTTATCTCCATAGATAAAAATAAGAGCTATAAAATAGTAAATATCATCTTTATCCTCTAAAAATTTTAGCACTTCTAGTTTAGATATTGTTTCCTCTATTATTAAAGCATTAAACTTTTCTTTAACTTCATCATCATTAATCTCATTTAGAATAGAATTTAAAAACTCTTTATCAATCATCTCATTAGAAGATATTTGATGTATAAATCTCTTTTCTAAATCATTTGTATAATATTTTTTAATCCAATCAGAGAGTTCTATCTTATTTGTTTTAAAATTACAAAGCTGAAAATATATATTTGGATATGTTTTATAGTTCTGAGTTTCATCTGTATAGTAAAGATGAGAGTTTTTCATAAAAGCAAACATACCCATAGTTTTATCAAATTTAGAGAGTTCTTGTGTGTAATCATTAAGCTTATGTTCCATATTATCAAAAATATATTTATGAAACTTTTCATTTCCTTTAGGAAAAGCTTTAAAGAGTTGAGGTGCTAAACCTATCTCTTTTGAAAGCTGTTTATGATTATCACAGTAGATAGCTTTAATCCGTGTAATAGGCAAAGGTTTATCCAAAAAATAGATAATAGCATCTTGAGGTTGTAAAAGTAACTTCTCACTCTTTGTTAATATGAGCTCAAGTAAAACCTGCTCGTTATTGAGTATATCGATATACCCATCTGAGATGATTAAAAAATCTCTATTTTTAGATTGTGTATCTTGTTTTACATCATCATTTAGATATATATCAGGGCATATAATCCCTTTTGATATATAGTTTCTTAGTTTAGATTTGTGGATTTGGAGGAGGTGTTTTGTGTTCATTTTTAGTTGTCCTATATTTCAAATTTTTCAATCATTAAATTCCACTCATCAAAATAGGTATCTAACTCAACAAAAGCTAAAAGCTTCTCAAAATAATTATAACTATCAATAGAATTATATTTTTTGATAATATTTGAAATAATTGTTTCAATATCATCTTTTGTTGCGAGTGTTGATAAATCTTTATTATTTAATTTGGAACGATGAAACTCTTTAATTTCTGAAAGTGTCCTATCATTATCTGATGAAAAAATATTACGATTTGGTAAATTCTCTTTTTTA
>CAZXSD010000068.1:0-5910 GCA_964642985.1 uncultured Sulfurimonas sp. | reverse complement strand
ATATCTTTTTTTTTATCGCCATTTTTATTTAATTTAACATCATTTCCTAAAATTAAAGAGAGAGCTTTTTCAAACTCTAAAAAAATATCATCATTTAAATTATAAAGTCTATTTCGTAAAACTTTAATCGATTCTCTTCTTGAAATTTTCTCATTTAGAATAGGGTCAGTCACAAACTCTTCATTCAAAATAAGATTAGCAATAGGAGATGCAAAAATAGTATTTAGAGGATTAGGGAATATTTCAAAGAAATTATTAAATTTTGGATAATCAAAATCTTCTTTATCTAAAAGTTTAATATTATAATTTGAACCACGAGCAGATGATATTTCAAAACAGATATTAATGCTATTTTGATTATTATTAAGAGTCATCTCTATCTCTATGGGTTCAGAATTATCAAGATTATAAAATATATCATCATAGTATGGACTTCTAATACTTACAATATCCTCAAAATTAAAATAATTCTGAGTCTTATCCCCTAAACGATAATCTCCTTTTAAGAGATTTAATTTTGTATCTTTACGTAGTGATTGCTTTATTAACTTATTAAAACACTCATTCCAAAGAGCGATAGCTTCAAGAACTGTTGTTTTTCCACTATTGTTTACCCCTGTAAAGATATTTATCTCTTTATTTAGGGTAAAACTTACATTTTTGAAAACTTTGAAGTTTTTTATTTTTATTTTTTCTATTGTCATTTTTTACCCTTTAAATCTTTTAGTGACTAAACCCAACCAAAATCTTAAAAAGCGAATGCGCATCATCACTCCCACAAACTTCACGAATAGAGTGCATACCATAAGTAGGAAGTCCAATATCTAAAGTATCTATCCCCAAACGTGTTGCAGTAATTGGTCCAATAGTCGAACCACATCCCATATCGCTTCTCGTCACATAATTTTGTAAAGGTTCGCCTAAAGATGAAGCTATGTTCATAAATTTTGAGATAGTTGTCGAGTTTGAAGCATATCTTTGATTTGCATTTACTTTTATCACTACACCTTTATTTATTTTAGGGCTATGTTCTTTGTCGTGTTTAGATGGGAAATTTGGGTGAATAGCGTGTGCATTATCTGCTGAAATTAAAACTGAACTTCTTATCATCTGCATATAATCTTCATAGTCGCTAAACATACGTGTAAGTGTATTCTCTAAAAAGCTACCACTTGCACCTGATGTCGTTTCACTTCCAACCTCTTCGTGGTCACTTGCTATAAACAGCATAGGTTTATCGTTTGGAATACTACAAATGCTTAACATTCCAACATAACATGAAAGAAGATTATCAAGTCTAGCACTTGCAATAAAATCATCACTCAAACCTACAAAAGATGCTTTTTGAGTGTCGTAAAAACTTAGCTCACTTGCATATAACTCTTTAATATCTAAAATCTCTTGCTTTGAAAGTTGCCATTTTATAAAATCTTCCATCTCAAAATCATCATTTGTTGTTAAGATAGGAGATATATCTGTCTGTTTATTTATAGTTCTATCTTTGTTTGCTTTATCATCTAAATGAATTGCTAAAGAGGGAATAATCGCAATAGATTTTTTTACATCTATAAGAGTATCTTTTATAACATTTTGAGAGTTCAGATAAAAAACACGCCCTGCTAAAGACAGATCTCTATCAAACCAAGGATTAAGAAGAAGTCCACCATAAGGCTCAACTCCAAACTTCACAACACCATGCTCTTTTATAACTGGATTTGGTTTAAGTTTTAGGTTTGGAGAGTCTGTATGCGCTCCAACCATCGTATAGTTTTTTGCAGTTTTAGGGTAAGTAAATGCGATAATACTAGAATCATTACGAGTTACATAATACTTTTCCCCAGCCTCTAGCTCCCATCTATCTGTTTCAACTAATTTTTTAAACCCTGCATTTTTGAACATCATACCCATATTTTGAGTAGCGTGGAATGGTGTTGGTGATGCGTCTAGGAAGCCTAGTAATCCGTTGTTAAAATCTTGTTTGTTCATCTATTTTTTTCCTTCTTTATTTTTGAAATCTTTAACAAAACTATCAATCCTACCAACAGCATACGAAATAAAACTTTTAGCAGTTGTGCTTACTGTTTGAAAAGTAGATAAGTCATCAGTAACTAATGGGTAGCCTAAGGTTCTGCTCTTTTATTTATTGTTCTAGCCTAACATAGGAGATACTTCCTATGTTTGTTACTCTTAACTCTCTAAAGCCTGTTCAATATCTGCTATTAAATCTTTAATAGACTCCAACCCACAAGAGATTCTAATAAGTCCTGATGGTACACCACAAGCGATTAACTCACTTTCACTTAACTGTTGATGCGTTGTTGATGCTGGGTGTGTTATTATAGATTTTGAGTCTCCTATATTTACTACTAAAGAGTAAAGCTTTGTAGCGTTTACTATTTTTGTAGCTTCCTCTAAACTTGCCACTTCAAAACTTAAAAGACCACTTGCTTGTCCATTATCAAAATATTTTTGAGCATTTGCATAATTACTATTACTTTTTAAACCTGCATAGTTTACTTTTTGTACTTTAGGATGAGATTCTAAAAATGTTGCTAATTCAAGAGCATTTTTAGAGTGTTCTCTCATACGTAAAGCTAATGTTTCCATACCTTGAATAAACAACCACGAGTTAAATGGAGAAACACTTGCACCTAAATCACGTAACAATGAAAGTCTTGTTCGTAAAGTAAATGGAGGAAGAGGAACATCTACATATACTAAACCGTGATAAGACTCATCTGGCTCATTAAAATGTGCATATCTAGGATTATCTTTTAGTTTTTCTAAAAGACCTTTACGTTCCACTAAAATCCCACCTATTGCAAGACCTTGACCTGTTGTATATTTACTTGCACTATGTACAACAACATCTACACCAAACTCAAAAGGACGACATAAAACAGGAGTTGCTACTGTGTTATCTACTACTGTTAAGATATTATGTTTATTTGCAATAGCTGTTATAGCTTCAATATCTGCAACGTCAATACTTGGGTTTGTTAAAGATTCAAAAAAGATAACCTTTGTTTTATCATCTATAAGAGTTTCTATTTCGGATGGATTTTGAACATCAAAAAATCTTGCTTCTATTCCAAAACGTTTCAGAGTATGAGCAGTTTGTGTAAGCGTTCCACCATACAGTTGTTTTGCACAAACAATATTATCTCCAGCTTCAGCAGAGTTAGCTATTGCATAAAAGATAGCACTCATACCACTTGCAGTAGCGATAGCAGCTTCTCCACCTTCTAACTCTGCAAAACGTTTCTCAAAAACATCTGTTGTTGGGTTGTTAAGACGTGTATAAATATTTCCTAACTCTTTAAGAGCAAATAAATTTGCAGCATGTTCAACATCACGAAATTCGTAAGCAGTTGTCATATATAAAGGAACAGCCATAGTCCCTTGAGTATCTTTTTCATAACCTGAATGAAGTGCTTTTGTTTGTAAATCCATTGTTGTTTCCTTACTATATTAATATATTGATATAGTACCACATCTATAAGTCATCATTCCTTATCCATCTCCTTCAAAACTAAGTTCCGATAAGCCTCATCTTTTGGAACTAATCCCGCTTCATATAAAAATTGAGATGGTAAAAAGTTTTGTTTTTTCATCTTGTCATATTTAGCATAACTAAGATATAAAATATCTTTAGCACGTGTAACAGCTACATAAAAAAGACGTCGTTCTTCATCAAGAGAACCACCTCTTTGCATTAACTTTCTATTTGGAAAACGTCCATCCATCAGATCCACTACATACACCTCTTTATACTCCAAACCTTTGGAAGCATGAACACTTAAAAGATTAACTCCCTCCCCTTGTGTTAAATCTGATGAGCCTAAAATCATAGCATTTAAAAATCTTTCATGCTCTTTATAGGGTTTTGAGAGTTCTTGAAGTAGTACCATCTTTCTTGTTATACGTGTTAAAGATTCAGTTTTTTGTTTTTCATCTAAGCTCCCATCTTTTAAAGTAGCTCGTTTTGTAGAGAGATAATCAGAAATATATTTAAAAAGCTCCGAAGAAGCTATCTTTCTTACAATAGTTTGAGGTTGTTTAATCCCTTTTAAATCTCTATATAAAAGATAAAAGTTATGTAAAAATGTAGCACTATCTTTTGTAAGTTTTGGATGTTTGAGTATAGGGTTTTTCATAAATTTAGCTTCAAATTCAAGTTTTGCATATTTACCAACTGCACCTAACTCTAAAAAATCATCAAAAAGCCCTAGTTGATGGTTAAGTTTACGTTTTTCAAAGGGATTTTTCATCGTTTCATCGGGGGCATAGAGACCATAAAATATTTTTCCATGACCTAAAGCTTTAAGTGCTAGATACAACTCTTTAGCCATAGCTGAACCTATCCCACGTGCAAATTCAAAAAGATGGATAAAAGCCATCATATCGGATTCATTTATCAAAAGAGTATACAAATCTAAAATAGCTTTAACCTCTTTAGAATCAAAAAAACTTGTTCCACCTTTACGTTTACAAGGAATATCTAACTCCCGTAATCCAACCTCTATACCATCAGCCGAAGAGTTATTTCTAAAGATAACTGCTATCTCTTCATTTGGTGTTGTTGAGGTTTTTATCTGTTGTGCCATAGCATGATATTGGTCAAAAAGTTCATCATAGGCTAAAAGTTTTGGTGCTTGTGCATCATAGATACGAGTTACCTCTAGTTTTTTAGGGTAGATACGTTCATTATGTTCTATCACTTTTGTTGCTAAAGAGAGTATAGGGAGTGATGAACGATAATTTTTTGTTAGAGTATGTACTTTTGCATCTGGAAACTTTGTTGCAAATGTCCCTATTATAGATATATCTGCACCATTAAAAGCATAAATACTTTGGTCATAATCTCCTACACAAAAAAGAGAGGGGGGTTGCATCGCTTCTATTAAAGTACCTTGAAGAGCATTTGTATCTTGATACTCATCTACTAAGACCTCTTTATATCCTAAACTTGTTGTTTTACACATATCTCTAAAATTTAGAAGCAGGTCATTGAAATTCACAAAACCATACTCTTTTTTAAGTGCTTCAAACTCATCAACAACATCTGCATAGATAAGAGCAAACTGTTCATGTTCTGGATATTTCTCTTTTACCCAATCTTCAAAGTTATTATTGAGTTCTGTATTTTGATAAAAAGAGTACATATCATAAAGATGATTTCCACCATAAGGAGTTACTTCTGCATCTATTCTATCAAAAGAGCGTTTTTCAAATACACTTCTAAAGAGTGTTTTAAGTTCACGTTGCTGTTTTAAAACAACTTTATGGTCTTGTTTTTTCAACCATCTATAAGAAACAGCATGAAATGTTCCAGCATCTATTTTTCCTGCGATATTATTACCAAAAAATGATGCTACTCGTTCCACCATTTCAGCTGCAGCTTTATTTGTAAAGGTAAGTAGTAAAATCTCTTTAGCTTCAACACCTTGACTTAAAAGATAGCCAATACGTCCAACGATAGTAGAAGTTTTTCCAGTTCCAGCAGAAGCGATAATGAGATTTTGTTTCTCTTGTGATGTTGCTGCGTTGTATTGTTCTTGGTTAAGACGTGATAGTGGCATTTTTAACTCCGTAGATATGATATGATATGATATATCTTATCATTGTTAATGATAAAATAACAGGTAGTTGTAAAATTAAGTTTTTTTATCATCAAACAGCGTAAAACCACCTCCTTTAGGGGGTGGATATAAGCGGTATTAGTTCGGAGTATCTTGCTGTTGTATATATTGTTTAACAACATCAAGTGTAGCACCCCCAACACTACCAGCAAAATATCTTTCTTTAACATTTGGCATATCTCTTCTAAGTAATCTACTAGAACGACCTTTTAAATTGACATATTAGCGAAAAAATAGTAACATATTTGAATACACACCAATTAAAAAA